>JBAXIA010000028.1:0-27156 GCA_037138615.1 Mycobacteriaceae bacterium
GGAGTCGAGTCGACGATGCCGCCGCGGGAGGCGGCGGAGGAGGAGCGAGACAGTCGGTTAGGAGTCGAGTCGACGATGCCGCCGCGGGAGGCGGCGGAGGAGGAGCGAGACAGTCAGTTAGAAGTCGAACCCGCCGAAGTCTCCGCCGCCACCGAAGTCTCCGCCGCCGAAGCCGCCACCGAAATCGCCTCCGCCGCCGTCCCAGCCGCCGCCGGCATCGCCGCCGCCATAGTCGCCGCCGCCGGCATCCATACCCTGATCGAGACCCTGGTCATAGCCGGCGTCGAAACCTTGATCAAAGCCGGTGCCGTACCCGTTCTCAAACCCCGACGCGCTGTAGCCCACGCCACTCATCCCGGAGAACATCGCGTCGAACAGCAGCACCGAACCCATGCCCCAGGCCCCGGCTCGCAGGGCCGGCTTCCACCATGGTTCGGAGTACCAGCCCGCCGGCACCGGCCGGCCGGCCACCCGCCCACCCGGGTAGTAGTTCGGGGTTCGTTGCGAGGGCGCTGGTGAGGCCTCGATCTCACGCCCCTCGAATTGGACGCGCCGATCCTCGGTGACCGTGCCGGCCGACTTCTGGCCTGCGATCGTCTCCAACTCCGGTCCCGGGTCCATGCCCATCGCGGTGCGCGCGGCGCGGACGTAGTACAGCCCCTCCACGGCGCTCTCTTTAGCCAGCATGGCCTGCTTGGCGGTCGTCGCCTGATCGATCTGCGAGGACGCCGCAGTGAACCGCTCGGAGGCGTCTGCGAGTGCCTGCTGGGAGGCCGGGTCGGTGCCGCTGAGGTTGAGCACCTGCCCACCCAGTCGCTCGATCACGCGCCGGGCATCCGCCTTGGCATCGGCCAGGCTGGCCGCGGCGCGATTGCCCGACACCCGCGACGAACTCCGCATCGCCAGGAAGATAACCCCGACGACGACGACAACCAGGATCAGTAGACCAGTATTCATGCCGACCACAGTACCTAGGCCCGGTGAGTGCCAGGGGTCGACAAGACGGCAGTGTCAGAGGACTCCGAGTACGCGGTAAACCTCGTCGGACAGCGCTGTGCTGCGCGGGTCCGCATTGCACTTGGTGGCGTCGAAGTAGTTCATCACGTAGGCGTACCCGATGCGGTTCTCCAGGTCGACGAACCCATACGAGCCGCCCGATCCGCCATGGCCGAACGTGCCCAGGTTCGGCCCGGCCACGCCGCGCTGGTTGAGCATGTAACCCAGACCCCAGCCGTGGTCGGCGACCCGGGCACCCAGGACCACATCGGGCTCGAATCCACCCTGGGAGACCCGGACCACATCCAACTGCTGGCGGCTGAGCAGCTTTTCCTGCGCGAGGCCGTTGTAGAAGCTCGCCAGGCCCAGTGCCGAGACGTGACCGTTGGTGCCGGGGAATTCAGCCGCTCGCCACCGGCTCAGGTCGTTGCAGCCCAACTCGTCGTCGGGAACGAACCCCACCGCGATCGACAGTGCGGCCATCGGATGCTCATCGAGCGATTCAGGATTCCCGGGGGCTCCGCCTGCTGCCAGCACGTCTCGGATGTGTGGTTTGTTGATCATCTCGGCGCATCGGTGATGCTCGGCCGTTGGAAGACCGATGTGTACGTCGATCCCCATCGGCTCGGCGATCTCGGTGCGGAGGTAGTGCCCGATCGTTCGGCCGGTCGCGCGTCGCACCACCTCGCCGAGGATGAACCCGAAGCTCACCATGTGGTAGCCCTGTGCGGTGCCGGGTTCCCACCACGGTTCGGCCGCGGCCAGTCGCTCGCAGACCAGGTCCCAATCGGTCGTTTGGCTCCAGTCCATCCGGGTGCGGGGACCGATCACGCCGGATCGGTGGCCGAGCACGGAGGCGACGGTGACGTCCTGTTTGCCGGCCTGCCCGAACTCCGGCCAGTAGTGCGCAACCGGCGCATCCAGGTCGATCTCCCCGCGATCGGCCAGAAGGTGCATGCATGTGCTGGTCAGTCCCTTGGTTCCGGAGAAGACGCTGGCCAGGGTGTCCTCGCGCCAGTGCCGCCGCCGGCGGGCATCTGCATAACCGCCCCAGAGGTTTACGACAAGGTCGCCGTCGACCCACACGGCGACGGCCGCGCCGACTTCACAGTGGTGGGTGAAGTTCTGCTCGAAAGCGTCGCGGACCGAGGCGAATCTGCTCGCGCAGGTGCCGCCGATGGGGGGAGTCTGGCCGCTCAACGCGCCTCCTGCCAAGAGCAATCCAGCCCGGGCGGGCGAGGGAATGAACCCTGAATCTACGGTCGCAGCCGGGCCGAAAGAAGCGCCTATGCGATTCGCGGCCCAACCGCGATCGTGTCGTTACCAGCGGCGATGGCATGTGCCAGGTGCTGCTGTCGTACTCGGAGCGGGCGACGGGAATCGAACCCGCGTAGCTAGTTTGGAAGACTAGGGCTCTACCATTGAGCTACGCCCGCAGTGCTTGCGCGAGCCCAAATGTACCGGCGGCGGTCGGTTGCAATCCAGTCGGGCTAACCGGACTCCCAGAGGTCGAGTGTGGCTCGACCGTGATTGAGCCGTAGGATTCGGGCGCGAGAAGCTACAGCAGCGGGGTGTAGCGCAGCTTGGTAGCGCATCCGCTTTGGGAGCGGAAGGCCGCAGGTTCAAATCCTGTCACCCCGACACGCCCACCGCCGCAGACGCCATGAGAACGGGAGCACCAGCGTGAAGAGCACAGTCGAGAAATTGAGCCCCACCCGGGTTCGTATCAGCGTGGAGGTGCCGTTTGCGGAACTCCAGCCTGATTTCGACCGCGCCTACAAGCAACTTGCCCAGCAGGTTCGCCTGCCCGGGTTCCGGCCCGGGAAGGCCCCGGCCAAGCTGCTCGAAGCCAGGGTCGGCCGCGGTGCTGTGCTGGAGCAGGTGGTCAATGACGTCTTGCCCGCCCGCTACAGCGAAGTGGTGACCACTGAGGAATTGCGGCCACTGGGTCAGCCGGATATCGAGGTCACCAAGATCGAAGATGGCGAGGAGTTGGTCTTCACCGCCGAGGTTGACGTCCGACCCGATATTGAGCTCCCCGACCTCGGTGAGCTCAAGATCTCCGTGGACCCGATCGAGGTCACCGATGACGAGATCGAGGCCGAGATGGA
Source organism: Mycobacteriaceae bacterium (assembly GCA_037138615.1). GTDB lineage: Bacteria > Actinomycetota > Actinomycetes > Mycobacteriales > Mycobacteriaceae > Mycobacterium. The sequence continues at coordinate 3,108 of JBAXIA010000028.1, forward strand.
TGGCCTGCGTGCGCGGTTCGGAACCCTCAAGGGCGTCGACCGTGCGGCAAAGATTGGCGACTTCGTCTCGATCGACCTGTCTGCCTCGGTCGACGGCGAAGACGTCCCGGACGGCAAGACCGAGGGTCTCTCCCATGAGATCGGTTCCGGCCAGCTGATCGAGGGCCTTGACGAGGCGATCGTCGGGCTCGCCGAAGGCGAGTCCGCGGCCTTCACCACTAAACTGCTTGCCGGAGAGCATGCCGGACGAGACGCCGACGTGACCGTGACGGTGAAGTCGATCAAGGAGCGTGAACTTCCCGCACCGGATGACGAATTCGCCCAATTGGCAAGCGAATTCGACACCATTACAGAGTTGCGGGAAAACCTCACCGAGCAGGTGCGGCGGGTCAAGCGAATTCATCAGGCAGAGAAGATTCGCGACGGTGCGCTGGAGACGTTGCTCGAGCTCGTCCAGGTGCCGCTGCCGGAGGCCATCGTCCAGGCTCAGGTGAACTCGACGATTCACAACGCGATCCATCCGCTGGACCATGATGAGGAGAAGTTCGCCGAAGCGCTCGAAGCCCAGGGCAGTTCCCGGGAACAGTTCGATGCCGAGAATCGTGAGGCTGCCGAGAAAGCGATCAAGACCCAGCTGCTGATGGATGCGATTTCCGATGATCTCGACATCCAGGTGGGGGAGAGCGACCTCAGCGAGCGGTTGGTGCTGATGTCGCGCCAGTACGGCGTCGAGCCGCAGCAGCTGGTGCAAATGCTGCAACAGAACAACCAGCTGCCCGCGATCTTCGCTGATGTGCGCCGAGGTCTGGCTGTCGCCGCGGTGGTCGAGGCGGCCACCGTTACCGACACCGACGGCAACGTCGTCGACACCAGTGAGTTCTTCGGTACTCCAGCCGGGGAGGCCCCGGATGCGGAGTCCGGCGATGAGCCCGTCGATGAGGACGAGTAACGCCGACAGCGAAAGAAGGCTGCGGTAGGGAGTGTCGCGCGCCCCGGGTTGGTTAGGGTCGAGTAGAACCGCGGGAAGCATCTCGGATATGACTAGGTTTTAAAGAAAGCAGGTATCAGGTCGTGACTTACATGCGTTCCGGCGCCATTGGGCTGAACCTCAGCGACTCGGTCTACGAGCGCTTGCTCGCTGAGCGCATCATCTTCCTCGGCTCGCAGGTCGACGATGACATCGCCAATCGGCTGTGCGCCCAGATCCTGCTGCTGGCCGCCGAAGACCCGACCAAGGACATCTCGCTATACATCAACTCCCCGGGCGGCTCGATCAGCGCCGGGATGGCCATCTACGACACCATGGTGCTGGCTCCGTGTGACATCGCGACGTATGCGATGGGCATGGCCGCGTCGATGGGCGAGTTCCTGCTGGCGGCCGGCGCCAAGGGTAAGCGCTATGCCCTGCCGCACGCACGCATCCTGATGCACCAACCGCTCGGCGGTATCACCGGCGGCGCTGCCGATATCGCGATTCAGGCCGAACAGTTCGCGTTGATCAAGAAGGAGATGTTCCGACTCAACGCCGAGTTCACCGGACAGCCGATCGAGCGCATCGAGGCCGATTCCGATCGGGACCGCTGGTTCACCGCTGCCGAAGCCCTTGAGTACGGCTTCGTCGATCACATCATCACCCGAGCACACTTCAACGGAGCTTCCAATGGTTAATAAGACAGGGTTTGATCAGACAGATCCGCGGCTGGCCCCCCAGGCGCGCTATATCCTGCCGTCGTTCATCGAGCATTCCAGTTGGGGCGTCAAGGAATCCAATCCCTACAACAAGTTGTTCGAGGAGCGGATCATCTTCCTGGGTGTCCAGGTGGATGATGCCTCAGCGAACGACATCATGGCCCAGTTGCTGGTGCTGGAGTCGTTGGATCCCGACCGCGATATCACCATGTACATCAACTCCCCGGGTGGCTCGTTCACGTCGCTGATGGCGATCTACGACACCATGCAGTACGTCCGGGCCGATATTCAGACGGTATGCCTGGGCCAGGCGGCTTCGGCGGCTGCGGTGTTGCTGGCTGCCGGTTCACCTGGCAAGCGGATGGCTCTGCCCAACGCGCGGATCCTCATCCATCAGCCCTCACTGTCCGGCGTCATTCAGGGCCAGTTCTCCGACCTGGAGATCCAGGCGGCCGAGATCGAGCGCATGCGCACCCTGATGGAGGAGACGCTGGCCCGCCACACCGGTAAGGACGCCGCGGTCATCCGCAAGGACACCGACCGCGACAAGATTCTGACCGCCGCCGATGCCAAGGACTACGGGATCATCGACACAGTCCTGGAGTACCGGAAGTTGTCGGCGCTGAAGGTCTGAGCCGGCGCTCTGAGCTCAACGGACTGCGGCCGCGATCGCGGTGATGTCGGTCGGTCGTATCCGGCAGCACCCGCCGACGATGCGGGCACCCGCCGCGACCCAACTCGCGGCCTGGCCGGGGGAGAAACCGGCGCTTCCGGTCCAGACCCGCGCGGGTCCGTCCCAGTCCTCGCCGCTGTTCGGGTAGACGATCACTGGTTTACCGGTGACTCTGCGGGCCACCGTGACCGCGTTGAGGACATCGCCGGGCGCACAGCAGTTGACGCCTACCGCCACGATCTCCGGAACGCCCGCTGCGACGGCGAACGCCTCGGCCAGCGGCTGGCCGGCGCGGGTGTATCCCCCGGCGATCGTGTAGCTCAGCCAGGCGGGTACGCCGAGATCCTGGACGAGTCCGACCAGCGCCTCGGCTTCGTCGATATCGGGCACGGTCTCCAGCGCCAGCACATCGGGTTGCGCTGTGGTGAGTACCTCCAGCCGCGGCCGGTGCCAATCGGCCAATGCGGAGACGCTGAGGCCGTAGCGGCCGATGTACTCCTCGCCGCCTGCCAGGGTTGCCCCGTAGGGCCCCACCGATGCGGCCACCCAGCCCGTCCCGCCAGCCCGGTCGCGGGCCGCCTTACCCAGCTCAACGCTGCGGCGCAGGAGCAGCTCTGCACCCGTACGGTCGATTCCGCGCTGGGCGTAACCGTCGAATGATGCCTGATAACTGGCGGTGGTGGCGATGACCGCACCGGCGGCGAAGAACGCGTCATGTACCGCGGCGATCTCCTCAGGCGCATCCCTGAGCAAACGCGCTGACCACAGGTCGTCGGACAGGTCGTGACCGCGAGCCTCCAGTTCGGTCGCGAGCCCGCCGTCGGTGACCAGCACGGTATCGTCGGAAACGGTGAATCGCACGGGCCAACTGTACGTAAACCGCGATTGAGACACTCTCGGTCCGGTAACGGCAGCGACACGCCAAGAGCACAGTCGGCGCTTCCACGGCGAGGTGGATGCTCCGAGGGGATATGTTCACCCCACGCACGAATACCAAGGACGCTATTCACCTTTATCGGTCGCACCGCTACCGAGCCAACGGGTAGCGTCGGAACTGACAGCAGACGTAGCGACCCCAACCGGCAACAGCGACGGCGAAGGAAGTAGGGCACAGGCACCATGGCGCGCATCGGAGATGGCGGTGACCTGCTGAAATGCTCGTTCTGTGGGAAGAGCCAGAAGCAGGTTAAAAAGCTCATCGCGGGCCCCGGCGTCTACATCTGCGACGAATGCATCGACCTCTGCAACGAGATCATCGAAGAGGAATTGGCCGACGGCGACGAGGTCAAACTCGATGAACTGCCCAAGCCAGTCGAGATCCGGGAATTCCTGGAGAACTACGTCATCGGTCAGGACACCGCCAAGCGCACCTTGGCGGTCGCGGTCTACAACCACTACAAGCGGATTCAGGCCAGCGAGAAATCGCGCGATTCCCGCACTGAGCCGGTGGAGCTGGCTAAATCCAACATCCTGATGCTGGGGCCGACCGGTTGCGGCAAGACGTACCTCGCCCAGACGTTGGCCAAGATGCTCAACGTCCCGTTCGCCATCGCCGATGCCACTGCGCTGACCGAGGCCGGCTACGTGGGCGAGGATGTGGAGAACATCCTCCTCAAGCTGATCCAGGCCGCTGACTACGACGTCAAGCGCGCCGAGACGGGCATCATCTACATCGACGAGGTCGACAAGATTGCCCGTAAGAGCGAGAATCCGTCGATCACCCGTGATGTGTCCGGCGAGGGTGTACAGCAGGCGCTGTTGAAGATTCTCGAGGGCACTCAGGCCTCCGTACCGCCGCAGGGCGGACGCAAGCATCCGCACCAGGAGTTCATCCAGATCGACACCACCAACGTGCTGTTCATCGTGGCGGGTGCATTCGCGGGCCTGGAGAAGATCGTCGCCGACCGAATCGGCAAGCGCGGCTTGGGCTTCGGTGCCGAGGTGAAATCCAAGGCCGAGCTCGAAACCCAGGATCACTTCGCCGAGGTCATGCCCGAGGATCTGATCAAGTTCGGTTTGATCCCGGAATTCATTGGTCGTCTGCCTGTCGTCGCCTCGGTGACTCACCTGGACAAGGACTCACTCGTGCAGATCCTGTCCGCACCCAAGAACGCCTTGGTGAAGCAGTACACCCGGCTGTTCGAGATGGATGGCGTGGAACTGGAGTTCACGCCCGAAGCGTTGGATGCCATCGCCGATCAGGCGATCCACCGCGGTACGGGGGCGCGTGGTTTGCGCGCCATCATGGAGGAAGTGCTGCTGCCGGTCATGTACGACATCCCCAGCCGCGACGATGTGGCCAAGGTTGTGGTGACCCAGGAGACTGTGCAGGACAACGTGCTGCCGACCATCGTGCCGCGCAAGGCCTCGCGCGCCGAACGTCGGGACAAGACCGCTTAGGTAATTCGGTCTGCTCGGCTGTAAACGTTCATCGAGTCGCCTCGCAGGAATGCGATCAGCGTCAACCCGGACTGGGTAGCGAGATCGACGGCCAGTGATGACGGCGCGGACACCGCGGCGAGCACGGGAATGCCCGCCATCACGGCTTTCTGGGTCAGTTCGAATGACACCCTGCCGCTGACCAGAAGAACCGATCCGCTCAGTGGGATGTGATCGGCCTCCACTGCCCAGCCGATCACTTTGTCCACCGCGTTATGCCGGCCGACATCCTCCCGCACCGCCAGCATGGTGCCGTCGGTACTGAACAGCGCCGCACCGTGCAGGCCGCCGGTGCTGGCGAAAATCTTTTGTGCTGAACGCAACCGGGCCGGTAATTCGGTCAGGGTGGTTGCCGATACCGAGGCGGGGTCATCGCCGGGAGAATGGCGGCTGGCCAGCCAGATGGCTTCCAGTGAGGCCTTGCCGCAGACGCCGCAGGAGGACGTTGTGTAGAAGTTGCGGGTGATGTCCACCTCGGGCATCTGCACTTCGGGCCGCAGTGTCACATCGAGGGTGTTGTAGGTATTCATGCCGTCATGCTCGGCGCCCCGGCAATATCGCACCGTCGCTACGTCGGCCCGGTCGTTGATAACACCCTCGGTAAGCAGAAACCCTTGCGCCAGTTCGAAATCCGAGCCTGGTGTGCGCATGGTGACAGTGATCGCAGAGCCGTTGACGCGGATCTCCAGTGGCTCCTCGACAACGACGGTTTCCGGGCGTTCGGTGATGCTCGCTTCTTCTGCTGAAGCTGTCAGATGACTGACGCGACGCCGAGATGTCACTCGTCCCATCTATTCCTCCCGCCGCATCGACAGGGCGAATACCCGAAGATCGCGGTCGGTCCGCTTGCGGTAGGACCGGTACATCGGATAGCTGAGAAACCGCTGCAGCGCTTCCTCGCGCTCCGGTCCGCTCAGGGCGCATGCCGTAACGTCAAATTCGCTGCCACTGATCGCGACGGTCGCGTGCGGGTTTGTGATCAGATTCGACGACCACCCCGGGTGGTGCTGTTGACCCCAGTTGCTGCCGAGGATCAGCAGCCGCTCGCCATCGCGCAGATAACTGAGCGCGCACGCGCGCGGCTCGCCGGACTTGCGGCCGATCGTCGTCAACAACAGTGTGGGCAACGTGGTGGGTCCGAACAGGGTGTATTTGCCCCGCGTCGCCATCAGAATTCTGCGGTCCAATGGCACCAGTGCGCGCAGTAACCGTGACCCCGGACCTGACGAGGCGAACGCGTAGGCGGGCGCGAACGCCGGCGACATCGTCTCCCGACCCCAGTGCGGGTCGGGGAAAGAAGCTGACACGGGTGTCAATGCTGCCCCCCGTCGCTACGCCGGGTGTTACCGCCCAGCACCTGAGTTCTCAGTAGTCGCTAATCGCTATAGTGGCCAACGACATTGTTCCAGTCTGTCATCCTGACCGGCATGTCCCTGACCTCTGGCTTTCATCTAGATTGGACGTTCTTCGGCGTGAGCGGCGAGTGCGGCATGGTTGAGACGGGCTTCGGGCTGTGTGCGGGTGTCGACCAAACGTGGTGACGAGCGTGCCCCTGGCGGCCGTGGTACTGGCCGGTGGAGCATCCCGACGGATGGGCCGTGACAAGGCCACCATGGCCCACCCTGATGCCCACCTCTCGCCCGCTGGCCTGACGATGGTCGAGTACACCGTCAACCTGCTGAAGTCGCGCTGCGCCCCGGTATTCGTCATCGCCGCACCCGGCCAAGCCCTGCCGGCGCTGGACGCTGAGGTGCTGCGTGACGAGGTGCGGGGCGTGGGCCCGCTGCTGGCGACCGGCCGCGGGCTGCGGGCGGCTGCGGCCGCGGGGGCGGATCGGGCCTTCGTGAGCGCGGTGGACATGCCGTACCTGTCACTGGACGTCATCGAGCACCTGGTCGGCTACCGCGGCGTCGACATCGTGCTGCCCTGGGACGGCCGCGACCACTATCTTGCCGGGATCTTTTCCACCGCCCTGGCCGACCAGATCGACGCCCTGGTCGGCGCAGGTCAGCGCAGCATGCGGGCCCTGGCCGACACTGTGGTCACGCAACGGGTTGTGCTGCCGCCGGGTCGCGCCCTGACGAATCTCAATTCCGGGGCCGACACGCCGGGCTGACCAGCGCCGTCGACTAAAAAAACCCGGCGCGGCACCTGAAAATTGTTAAAGCTGTTATTGGTGTGAATATTGTTATTTTTGTGGCGGAGTTCTCTGTGCCTTGGTTCACAAATTGCCTGTGATTTATGTCACATCAAACTGGGGTGGATCGCGGTTTTGCGCTGCTGGGAATCGCCGCACTGACCTGCGTGAAGCCCGGGCGATTCGGCGCCGTGATCAGTCCGTTATCGGAAAGATATTGGCATGTCATTGACGTGACCGAGCGCAACGCGCTGCGTAGCGTCCAAATTGGTCCGTCGAACGGGCTGACAAATCCACATGATGAAGACCCTGCGTGTGAGCGGGGGTCGGGTTCTCCAGCGACACCCCCCGGGGTGCGCCATCCGGCCACCGCCGTCGTGCCAGACCGAGACGGCGCGATCCGACGAGCAGACCAGCCCCTAAGGCAACGCTGCGGCGCACGCTTGGCGAAAGGACAGTTTGTTGAAGAATCTCCGCAAAACGCTCGGAATGACTGCGCTCGCCGGCGCGATGTCGGTGGCCCCGCTTGGTTTGGTTGCCGGTGTCGCGAACGCAGACAGCGTGAACTGGGATGCGATCGCGGCCTGCGAGTCGGGCGGCAACTGGGCGATCAACACCGGTAACGGCTACTTCGGCGGCCTGCAGTTCTCTCCCGGCACCTGGCATGCCAACGGTGGCAGCGGCATGCCGAATCAGGCCTCCCGGTCAGAGCAGATCCGGGTGGCGGAGAACGTGCTGCGCAGCCAGGGTATCGGCGCCTGGCCGGTGTGTGGCCAACGAGGCTGACCTGGTACCTGCTGACTTATTGACAAAGGTGGCGCCGGAGTAATCCGGCGCCACCTTTGTCGTTCCCGCCACTTCTCTCACCGAACCCTTATGAAAACCAACTGACCCAGCTGTAACACGCGTCCCGCCCGCTGCGATTCACATCACAACCGCTTGGTACAGCGGTCCGCAGTCGGAAAGGGACACCAGTGAGCATCTTCCGGAGAATCATCACCCTCGCCGCCCTCGCACTGGGCCTGGCCCTGGGAGCGCTGGCATTGGGAAGCGGAACTGCTGCCGCCGACAGCGGTGTGAACTGGGACGCCGTCGCCAAGTGCGAGTCCGGCGGCAACTGGGCGATCAACACCGGTAACGGCTTTTACGGCGGCCTGCAGTTCTCACCCGCCACCTGGAAGTCCAACGGCGGAACCGGGATGCCCAATCAGGCCTCCCGTGAGGAGCAGATCCGGGTCGCCGAGAACGTCTTCCGCACCCAGGGCATCGGTGCCTGGCCGACCTGCGGCGCGAACGCCGGCGCCCCGGGCCTGGTGACTCCGGTCTCGGCCATTGGCACTTCGGGTACCCCGGCGCCGAACCAGTGCCAGGGGCTGGGACGCGGCCCACTCGGTCTGGTCGACTGGGGTCAGATCTGCCTGACGTTCACCGATCCGGGCAAGGCCTTCGCCAACGCGATCGGCATCCGTTAAGAACCGACGGTTACGAACCTGAAGTAAACCGCCCGCCCACCGCGCCCCGAGTCGGCTGCCGGTAACTTGAGCCCGTGACAGGGTACGAATTCGACGCCGTGGTCGTCGCCGCACCCGAAATCCGGCCGGCGTAAGGACCTCTCCCGATGGTTTCGAGACAATTTTCGATCGAACGGGCTCCCGACGGGGCGCGATCAATACGGATTCATGCCCGCGGCATTGATGTGCTCGACAACCCGCAGATTAATCGGGGCACCGCGTTCACTGTCGAAGAGAGAAACCACCTCGGCTTGACGGGCATGTTGCCCAGCACCGTCGAGTCCCTCGAGCAACAGGTGGGCCGAAGCTACGCACAGTTTCTCGCCTTCGAGACCGATATCGAGAAGTGGGCCTTCCTGACGGGGGTGCATGACACCAACGAGGTGCTGTTTTACGCACTGCTCGGCGAGCACATCGAGGAGATGCTGCCGATTGTCTACACCCCGACCGTCGGTACCGCGATCACCCAGTTCAGTCACGTCTTCCGCCGACCGCGCGGGGTGTTTCTGAACATCGGGGACACTGATGAGATCGACCGGGCATTGGCCGCCACCGGGCTGGGACCGCAGGATGTGGACTTGATCGTGGCCAGTGATGCCGAGGCCATTCTCGGCATCGGGGACCTGGGCGTCGGCGGAATCGAAATCTGTATCGGCAAGCTGGCCGTCTATACCGTGGCAGCGGGAATCGACCCCAGCAGGGTGCTGGCCGTCGGCCTCGACGTGGGCACGAATCGCGAGGAATTGCTGACCGACCCGCGCTACCTGGGTTACAAGCATGCCCGCGTGCGCGGCGCAGAGTACGACACCTTCATCGACACCTATGTGGCCAGTGCGAGTAAACGATTCCCCAACGCGATCCTGCACTGGGAGGACTTCGCCGCTACGCAGGCTCGCGGAATTCTTGCCCGGTACGGCGAGAAACTCTGCACTTTTGACGACGATATCCAGGGCACCGCAGCTGTCGGTCTGGCCTGCGCACTGTCGGGGGTCCGAGTCTCGGGCGGATCACTGACCGATCAGCGCATCGTGGTCTACGGCGCTGGCTCTGCAGGAGTCGGCATCGCCGACCTGATCCGTCTTGCTTTGCAACAGGAGGGGCTCAGTGCCCGGGCAGCTGCCGGGTGCATCTACCTGATTGATCGCCCCGGCCTGCTCACCAGTGAGATGACCGGGCTTGCCGACTATCAGGTGCCCTATGCCAAGGAGCAGGCCGAGGTGGAGTCCTGGCGTTCGGCGGGCGGGCAGCTGGGGTTGGCGGAGGTGGTCGCCAACCTTCATCCCACCATGCTGGTCGGAACTTCTGGTCAACCCGGCGCCTTCACCCGGCCGATCCTCGAGAACATGCATGCCGCCTGCGATCGTCCCATCGTGTTGCCGATGTCCAACCCGACCGAACTGGCCGAACAGACCCCGGCCAATATCCTGCAGTGGACCGGGGGCGCGGCACTGGTGGCCACCGGAAGTCCCTTCGGCCCGGTTGACGTGAACGGCACCAGCTACCGAATCGGTCAGGCCAACAATGCTCTGCTGTTTCCCGGGTTAGGACTCGGCGCCATTGTCACCGGCGCCTCCACGTTGTCGCCGGCGATGTTCCTGGCCGCGGCTCGGGCCCTTGCCGGACTGGCGGATCCCACCGACCAGTCCAAAGGATTGCTGCCCATGATCAGTCAGTTGCGCGAGGTCTCGGCTACGGTCGCCGTCGCGGTTGCGAATACGGCGATCGCCGAGGGGCTCAACCGCATCGAGGTGGATAACACGATTGAGGCGGTGCGGGAGGCCATCTGGTCTCCGACCTACGCGCCGATACTGCGCTAGGCCGCAGCCGTGGCATGGTGTCGCTCACGGTAAGTTGTCGCCCATGACAAGCCGCGAATTCGACATCGTTGTCTATGGAGCCTCGGGCTTCGTCGGCAAGCTCACCGCCGAGTATCTGGCCAAGGCCGGCGGTAGTGCCCGTATCGCGTTGGCAGGGCGTTCTCCGGAACGTCTGGCGGCTGTTCGCGCGACACTGGGCGAGTCGGCACAGTCCTGGCCGATCATCACCGCCGACGCATCCTCGCCGGCCTCCCTCGATGAGATGGCCGCGCGGACACAGGTGGTGGTGACCACTGTCGGTCCCTACAGCCGCTACGGACTGCCGATGGTCGCGGCCTGTGCGGCAGCCGGCACCGACTACGCCGATCTCACCGGTGAGGCGATGTTCGTCCGACAGAGCATCGACGACTACCACAAACAGGCCGTCGATACCGGTGCCCGCATCGTGCACGCGTGCGGCTTCGACTCCGTTCCGTCGGACCTGAGCGTCTACGAGCTGTTCCGGCGCGCCAAGCAGGACGGTACCGGCGAACTCGGCGATACCAACTACGTGCTGCGCAGTTTTTCCGGCGGGGTATCCGGCGGCACGATCGCCTCCATGATCGAGGTGTTCCGGGCTTCATCCGGGGACCCCGACACCCGGCGGCTGCTCGCCGATCCCTACACCCTGTCCCAAGACCGCGGCGCCGAGCCCGAACTCGGCCCCCAGCCCGATATGCCCTGGCGGCGCGGCAGGGAGCTCGCCCCGGAGCTCGACGGGGTGTGGGCCGCGGGCTTCGTCATGGCGATGTACAACACCCGCATCGTCCGTCGCAGCAACGCGCTACTGGACTACGCCTACGGCCGCCGATTCCGCTATACGGAATACATGGGCGTCGGGCCGTCCATCCTGGCTCCGGTCACCTCGGCGGCGGCTACTGCGGCGACCGCCGGTGCGGCCGCGCTGGGGGGTCGATTCTTTCGGCTCCTCCCGCGTCGGTTGGTCGAGCGAATCGCGCCCAAACCCGGCACCGGTCCCAGCGACGACGTACGCGAGCGGGGCTACTACCGCCTGGAGACCTACACGACCACCAGCACGGGTGCCCGATATGTTGCCACCATGTCCCAAAGCGGTGATCCCGGCTACAAGGCGACATCGGTGATGCTGGGGGAGTGTGGCCTGGCGCTGGCGCTTGACCGGGACAAACTCCCGGCGCTGCACGGTGTGCTGACACCCGCGGCCGCCATGGGCGATGCGCTCTTGGCTCGCTTCCCGGCGGCCGGGATTTCGCTGGAATCGGCCAAGTTGAACTGATAGTGAACTAACGCGCTGTGAGCGTAAACGGGTGCGCCGCGCGATCCGCTGCGACTACTGTCGGTTCCGTTGGTAGCAACTTCAGCAAAGGCGGAACCCCACAATGGCCGGTCTCGATGACCTCTTCAATCAGATCCCGGTGGCGGATATCGCCGCCAAGCTCGGTGCCGATCCGAGTGAGGTGAGCCAGGCTGTCCAGACCCTGGTGCCCACCCTGCTGGGCACGCTGCAGGAAAATGTTCAAGCTGACGATATCGACTCCACGCACCTGGAGTCGGCCGTGGTGGCCGAAGGTGAGAGCGACCTGCTGGTTGGCGGGGTCAACGTCGATCAGATCGACACCGGCCAGGGCAACCAGCTCATCGCCAGCCTGTTCGGCGGTAATGACACCAACCAGGTCGCATCGGCGCTGTCCGGCGCCGGCGCCGGCGGTGGTGACCTGATCAAGCGGCTGCTCCCGATGCTTGCGCCGATCGTGCTCGCCTATGTCGGCAAGCAGTTCGCCGCGAAGAACGCCGGCGCGCAGGCCCAGGCCTCCGGCGGCGGGATGGGCGACATCCTCGGCAGCATCCTCGGCGGCGCCGGCGGTGGTGGCGGAGCCGCCAACAACCCACTGGGCAGCATTCTGGGCAGCGTGCTCGGTGGCAACCAGGGTGGAGCGATCGGCAACATTCTGGGTGGACTCCTGCGCGGCGGCAAGTAGCCGTTCGCCTCGGGGCGCAGGTCGGCCGTCGGCCTGCGCGCACCTAGAATCATCAGGTGCCCACCACCGATGACGCCCGTGCCGAGGCTCTCCCGAAGACGTGGGAGCCCGGTGCGGTAGAGACCGGGATCTATCAGGGTTGGGTTGACGCGGGCTATTTCACCGCCGACGCGGCCAGTGCTAAACCGCCGTACTCGATTGTGCTGCCGCCGCCGAATGTGACCGGCAGCCTGCACATGGGTCACGCACTGGATCACACCCTGATGGATGCGCTGACCCGCCGTAAGCGCATGCAGGGCTACGAGGTGCTGTGGCTTCCCGGGATGGATCATGCCGGCATCGCCACCCAGTCATTGGTGGAGAAGCAACTGGCTGCGGATTCCACCAGCAAGGAAGATCTCGGCCGGGAACGGTTCATCGAGCAGGTCTGGGAATGGAAGCAACAATCGGGCGGAACGATCGGTGCCCAGATGCGCTGCCTCGGCGATGGTGTCGATTGGAGTCGCGATCGGTTCACCATGGACGAGGGGCTTTCCCGCGCGGTTCGCACAATCTTCAAACGTCTCTACGACGCCGGCTTGATCTACCAGGCCGAGCGGTTGGTCAACTGGTCACCGGTGCTGCAGACCGCGATCTCCGATCTCGAGGTCAAATACGAAGAGGTCGAGGGCGAACTGGTCTCGTTCCGTTATGGCTCCCTTGATGATTCGGCGCCGCACATCGTGGTCGCGACCACCCGGATCGAGACCATGCTCGGTGACACCGCGATCGCGGTGCATCCCGACGACAATCGGTATCGGCACCTCGTGGGGACCGCCCTGCCGCACCCGTTCCAGAACCGCGAGATTGTGATCGTGGCTGACGAGCACGTGGATCCGGAATTCGGGACCGGTGCTGTCAAAGTCACACCGGCGCACGACCCGAATGACTTCGAGATCGGCATGCGGCACAACTTGGCAATGCCGTCGATCATGGATACCCGCGGCCGGATAGTCGGTACCGGAACGCGATTCGACGGAATGGATCGTTTCGAAGCCCGGACAAAAGTCCGCGAGGCATTGGCCGCTGACGGCCGCATCGTGGCGGAGAAGCGTCCGTATCTGCACAGTGTCGGGCATTCCGAACGCAGTGGCGAGCCGATTGAACCGCGACTGAGTCTGCAGTGGTGGGTCAAGGTCGCATCGATGGCCAAGGCCGCCGGTGATGCGGTGCGGGGCGGCGATATCGTCATACATCCCAAAAGCCTGGAGCCGCGCTGGTTCGACTGGGTCGACGATATGCACGACTGGTGTATCTCGCGCCAGCTGTGGTGGGGACATCGTATCCCGATCTGGCACGGTCCGGACGGACAGCGGGTGTGTGTGGGGCCGGATGAGACGCCGCCCGAGGGCTGGGTGCAGGACCCGGATGTCCTCGACACCTGGTTCTCTTCGGCGCTGTGGCCGTTTTCCACCATGGGTTGGCCGGAACGCACTGCGGACCTCGAGAAGTTCTATCCGACAAGCGTTCTCGTCACCGGCTACGACATCCTCTTCTTCTGGGTGGCCCGCATGGTGATGTTTGGCACGTTCGTGTCGGATGACGACGCCATCACCGACGGCGGGAAACGCGGCCCCCAGGTTCCGTTCAAGAATGTATTCCTGCACGGCCTGATTCGCGACGAACACGGCCGCAAGATGAGCAAGTCCCGCGGCAACGGCATCGATCCACTGGACTGGGTGGAGTTGTTCGGCGCCGATGCACTGCGGTTCACGCTGGCGCGTGGTGCCAGCCCCGGCGGCGACCTGTCCATCGGTGAAGACCACGCCCGAGCGTCGCGTAACTTTGCCACCAAGTTGTTCAACGCGACCCGTTTCGCGCTCATGAACGGTGCCGCTCCGGCGCCCCTGCCCCACAGCGATCACTTGACCGATGCCGATCGGTGGATCCTGGGTCGGCTGGAAGAGGTTCGTGCCGAGGCGGATTCGGCGTTCGACTCCTACGAGTTCAGCCGTGCCTGTGAATCGCTCTATCACTTCGCCTGGGACGAGTTCTGCGACTGGTACCTGGAACTAGCCAAGGTGCAACTCGGCGGGGGCTTGCAGCACACCACTGCGGTGCTCGCCGCCGTGCTCGACACATTGCTCAAGCTGCTGCACCCGGTCATGCCGTTCGTCACCGAGGTGCTGTGGCAGGCGCTCACCGGTGGTGAATCCCTGGTGATCGCCGATTGGCCCCAAGCCAGCGGCATCACGCTGGATCCCGTTGCTGCACTTCGCGTTGCCGATGTGCAGAAGCTGGTCACCGAAATCCGCCGGTTCCGCAGCGATCAGGGTCTGGCGGACCGCCAGAAGGTCCCGGCCCGGCTGGGCGGGATCGAGCATGTCGGACTTACCGGACAGGTGGCGCCGGTGACGGCGCTGGCGTGGCTGACCGAACCGGCAGCCGACTTCAACGCCACCGCACAACTGGAGGTGCGGCTATCTACCGGCACCGTCGCGGTCGAGTTGGACACCTCCGGCACAGTCGATGTCGCCGCCGAACGGCGCAGGCTGGAGAAAGACCTGGCCACTGCGCAGAAGGATCTGGCGGCAACGGCGGCCAAGCTCGGCAATGAGGCTTTCCTGGCCAAGGCGCCGGGTGATGTCGTCGACAAGATCCGTGAGCGTCAGAAACTGGCCCAAGAGGAAACCGACCGGATCACCGCGCGCCTGGCTGCGCTCGCATGAGCGCCCGGATTCCGACACCCGACGAGATCGCATCTCTGCTCCAGGTTGAACATCTGCTCGATCAGCGCTGGCCGGAAACCAAGCTTGAGCCCAGCACGGCACGCATCAGTGCACTGATGGAATTGCTCGGCTCTCCCCAACTCAGCTATCCCTGTATTCACATCGCCGGCACCAATGGCAAAACGTCGGTTGCCAGGATGATTGATGCACTGCTGACCGCCCTGGACCGACGGACCGGGCGCACGACCAGCCCGCACCTGCAGTCGGCTGTCGAACGTATTGTCATCGACAATGAGCCCATCAGTCCGGCAAAATATGTCGAAACCTATTGCGAAATAGAGCCGTTCGTGCAGATGGTCGACGCCCAGTCGCAAGCTGACGGCGGGCCGGCGATGAGCAAGTTCGAAGTCGTCACGGCGATGGCCTTCGCGGCATTCGCTGACGCGCCTGTCGACATCGCCATCATCGAGGCCGGTATGGGTGGGCGCTGGGATGCCACTAACGTCGTCGACGCGCCAGTCGCGGTCATCACATCGATCGGTATCGATCACGCCGAATATCTCGGGGACACCATCGCTGAGATCGCCGCAGAGAAAGCCGGCATCATCGGCTCGCCCCGAGGTGACCTTGTTCCGGTCGACACCGTCGCGGTCATCGGCCGTCAGGCACCCGAGGCCATGGAAGTCCTACTGGCTCAAGCTGTCCGCGCGGACGCCGCGGTGGCGCGGGAGGACTCCGAGTTCGCGGTGCTGAGTCGCCAGGTCGCTGTCGGTGGGCAGCTGATCGAACTGCAAGGCCTCGGCGGGGTGTACCCGGATATCTTCCTGCCGCTGCATGGCGAGCATCAGGCGCACAACGCCGTCATCGCACTGGCCGCCGTGGAAGCGCTTTTCGGTGCCGGGCCGCAGCGTCAACTCGACATCGACGCCGTGCGTGCGGGGTTCGCTGCAGCGACGAGCCCGGGACGGCTGGAACGGATGCGTACCGCGCCGACCGTTTTCATCGACGCGGCCCACAACCCCGCCGGAGCCGCGGTGCTCACCACGGCACTGGCCGAGGAGTTCGACTTCCGGTTCCTGGTGGGTGTGCTCAGCGTGCTGGCCGACAAGGACGTGAGCGGAATCCTGGCTGCTCTGGAGCCGGCCTTTGATCTGGTGGTGATCACCGACAACGGCTCACCACGCGCGCTGGACGTCGAATCGCTGGCACTGCGGGCCGAAGAGGTGTTCGGCCCCGAGCGTGTGGTGCGCGCGCCGACCCTGGCCGACGCCATTGAGACCGCCACGGCTCTGGTTGAGGACGCCAAGGTCGACGGGCTCTCCGGGGCGGGAATTGTCATCACCGGCTCGGTCGCCACCGCCGGCGCCGCCCGGACCCTGTTCGGTAAGGACCCGATGTGACCGAGCAGACCGGGGCCCGGCCGGGGGATCCCTGGAAGAGCTTCCGCGGAGTCATGGCCGGAACGCTGATCCTGGAAATGATCGTCGTGCTGCTGGCGCTACCGGTGGTCAGTGCTGTCGGCGGTGGCCTGACGGCGTGGTCGACCGCCTACCTGATCGGGTTCGCGATTCTGTTGGGACTACTGGCCGGGATGCAGGGACGGCCGTGGGCCATCTGGGCGAACCTCGGCGTGCAGTTATTGCTCGTCGCCGGCTTCTTCATCTACCCGGTGATCGGATTTGTGGGATTGCTGTTCGGAGTGGTCTGGGCTGCGATCGCGTATCTGCGTGCCGAGGTGCTGCGGCGGGAGCGACTGGGCCTGCTACCGGGCCAGCAATCGCCACGTGGCTGAGAAGGTACGCTGTGCGCCGTGACTGAGCGGACTCTTGTGCTGATCAAACCGGATGGCGTGCAGCGGCGGGTGATCGGCGACATCATCAGCCGGATCGAACGCAAGGGCCTGAGGATTGCCGAGCTCGAACTCAAGAACGTCGACGACGCACTGGCCCGTGCGCACTATGCCGAGCACGCCGACAAGCCCTTCTTCGGCTCACTGCTGGAGTTCATCACCTCCGGTCCGGTGGTCGCCGCGGTTTTGGAGGGTCCCCGCGCCATCGCGGCGTTCCGGCAAATCGCTGGTGGGACCGATCCGGTTGAGAAGGCCGCGCCCGGCACGATTCGTGGTGACCTGGGACTGGAGACCCAGTTCAACCTGGTGCACGGCTCCGATTCGCCGGAGTCGGCCGCCCGCGAGATCGGGCTCTGGTTCCCGGCCGGCTGACCGCTTCACGGACCGTCGGCTCGATACCTGCCGCGGGTGTGGGATACTGATCGCGGGTGATCGGCAACGCTCACCCGGAATGAGATTTCGAGACGTGCGCGACCACCGCGGCCTGCGGTGCGGCGCGGACCGTCGACAATCGCCATTCAGACCATAGACAAACGAGCCCGGGTAACCACTCGGGCCACAGCGTTAGCCCTTGAGTGGCCGCGTCAGCACGACGCGCCCGAGGGCTTGAGGAGGCTCAGTGGCCGATGATGATCTCACCCAGGAACTGCCCGAAAACCCGTTGCAGTGGCAGCCGCCTGCAACCGATCAGCAGGCGCTTCCCGACCGGCTGAGAGTCCATACGCTGGCTCGTGCATTGGGCACCACCAGCAAGCGGGTTCTTGATGCGCTCACCGCGCTCGACGGTCGCTCCCGCAGCGCGCAGTCCAGTGTCGACCAGGCCGACGCTCTTCGGGTCCGTGCAGTGCTGGCCGCCGAGCCCGGCGACGGCGCGGTTGCGGCCCCCGGTGTCGAAGCCCCCGGTGTTGAAGCCCCCGGTGCTGAAGCCCCCGGTGGGGAGCCGCCGGCGTACATGCCGCTGTTTGTCGCTCCCCAACCCGTCGCGGCCGCGCGTGCTGATCAGGCCGATCGCGATGCTGACGACGACGATGACGACGACTCGGACTCCGATGACGATGACATTGCAGACGGTGACTCCGCCGAGCGACCGGCTAACCGCCGCCGTCGCCGCGGCCGCCGTGGCCGTGGCCGTGGTCGTGGCGAGGCGGCCGGCGAAGGTGAGGACGACGACTCCGAGGCCTCCGATGATGACTCGGGCGAGCAGCATGAGGATTCCGATGACACCGACTCCGGTGATGACGAATCCGCAACCGGGGAGGGCGCGACCCGCCGACGTCGACGTCGCAGGCGCCGCAAGTCGGGAGGTGGAGACGATGCCGAATCAGGTTCGGTTGACGACCCGCCCAACACCGTGGTGCACGAGCGCGCACCACGATCGAAGGCCGATCGCGATTCCGGTGAGATCCAGGGCATCAGTGGGTCCACCCGGCTGGAAGCTAAGCGACAGCGCCGCCGCGACGGCCGCGATGCCGGCCGCAGGCGCCCGCCGATCCTTTCCGAGGCCGAGTTTCTGGCGCGCCGGGAGGCCGTCGACCGGGTCATGGTGGTGCGCGACAAGATCCGCACCGAGCCGCCGCACGAAGGCGCGCGCTACACCCAGATCGCGGTTCTCGAGGACGGCATCGTCGTCGAACACTTCGTCACCTCGCCAGCGTCGGCGTCTCTGGTCGGCAACATCTATCTGGGCATCGTGCAGAACGTCCTGCCGTCGATGGAAGCCGCGTTCGTCGATATCGGCCGCGGCCGCAATGGTGTGCTCTACGCCGGGGAGGTGAACTGGGAGGCGGCCGGACTCGGCGGGGCCAACCGCAAGATCGAGCAGGCACTCAAACCCGGTGACTACGTCATCGTCCAGGTCAGCAAGGATCCGGTGGGACACAAGGGCGCCCGGCTCACCACGCAGCTGTCACTGGCCGGTCGGTATCTCGTCTATGTGCCGGGGGCGTCGTCTACCGGTATCAGCCGCAAGCTGCCCGACACCGAACGTCAGCGCCTCAAGGAGATCCTGCGCGAAGTGGTGCCGCCGGAAGCCGGCGTGATCATCCGCACCGCGTCGGAGGGCGTCAAGGAAGAGGATATCCGCGGCGATGTCACCCGGTTGCAGGAGCGCTGGGTCGGCATCTCCGAGCGGGCTGAAGAGATCAAAGGCAAGGCCGCCGGTGCGGCAGTGGCTCTGTACGAAGAGCCCGACGTGCTGGTCAAGGTGATTCGGGACCTGTTCAATGAGGATTTCGCCGGCCTGATCGTCTCTGGTGACAACGCCTGGGAGACCATCACGGAATATGTCACTTCCGTTGCGCCCGAACTCGTTCCGAAGCTGACGAAGTATGAACCAGTCGGTGGACCGGATGGACCCGATGTTTTCGCGGTACACCGAATCGGCGAGCAGCTGGCCAAGGCGTTGGACCGTAAGGTGTGGTTGCCCTCGGGCGGAACGCTGGTGATTGACCGTACCGAGGCCATGACGGTCGTCGACGTCAACACCGGAAAGTTCACCGGCTCTGGCGGCAACCTCGAACAGACCGTCACCAAGAACAATCTCGAGGCGGCCGAGGAGATCGTGCGCCAGCTTCGACTGCGCGATATCGGCGGCATCGTGGTCATCGACTTCATCGATATGGTGCTGGAGTCCAATCGGGATTTGGTGTTGCGGCGGTTGACCGAGGCGCTGGGTCGGGACCGCACCCGCCACCAGGTCTCGGAAGTGACCTCGCTGGGACTGGTGCAACTGACCCGCAAGCGGCTGGGAACCGGTCTTATCGAGGCGTTCTCGACCAACTGCCCCGAGTGCAGCGGCCGCGGCATCGTGTTGCACGCGGACCCGGTGGAGAACGCACCCGCAAACGGCGACGGCCGCAAGGCAGAGTCGGCCGGTGGGCGTCGCGGCAGACGCGGCAAGAAGGGCCGCGGCGATGAGCCTGCGGTTGCCCGCGTGCCTGCGCACACTCCGGGCGAGCACCCGATGTTCAAGGCGATGGCCGCGACCATCGGCAAGGACGATGAGGACGAAGCGGATGAGGTCCCCGGTGACGAACAGACCGGTGATGTCGACGTCGACGAGAATCCGCCGACCGCGCAGCGGATTGCGCCCGAGGGCGATCTGGCGGACGACCTCGACGAGGACGACGACGAGGACGACGAGGATGATGTCGTCGATCTTGATCCCATCGACGATGATCCCCTCGACATCGACGATGACGATGACGATGACGATGACGATGACGACGATGACGACGACGACGACGACGATGACGACGCTATCGACGACGATGATGAGGACGACGATGAGGCCGACGATGACGAGGGTGCTCCGGGCGTGACGCAGGTCACTGCCGCACCCGTCAGGTTGCGCCGCCGGGCCGCTGGCAGGCCCGCCGGACCGCCGGTTTCAGACAGCTAAGCCTCGCCGACCCGCGGTTTGACCCTCCGGTGCTGGTCGGAGTACCCTTGAGCAGTTGTCGCCTGGTTCCGCCGGCGGCAGTGGGACCGCCGGGCTTTCTTATGAGCCGGTCCGGCCCGGGCCCGCAACCCAGACCTGCTCGCGCGACCGAAGGTCGCGCGTGCCCGCGACACCGCGACTCTCGAGTCGCCGACTTGGAAGAGGAATGATGGCAGCCGAGACGGCCACCTACGCGATCGTCAAGACCGGTGGCAAGCAGTACAAGGTTGCCGTCGGCGACATCCTCAAGGTCGAGAAGATTGAGACTGAGCCCGGCGCCTCGGTGTCGCTGCCGGTCGCGCTCGTCGTTGCCGGCGCCAAGGTGACCACCGACGCTGGGGAACTGGCCAAGGTTTCGGTCACCGGCGAGGTCCTCGAGCACACCAAGGGTCCGAAGATCCGGATCCACAAATTCAAGAACAAGACCGGCTACCACAAGCGGCAGGGCCACCGTCAGCCACTGACGGTGCTCAAGGTCACCGGTATCAAGTGATGAGCCCTCGGGCGAAGAACCAACTAACCAAGTAGCTCAGGAGGCGAGAAGACATGGCACATAAGAAGGGCGCTTCCAGCTCACGAAACGGTCGTGAATCCAACGCTCAACGCCTCGGCGTTAAGCGGTTCGGTGGTCAGATCGTCAAGGCCGGCGAGATCATTGTTCGCCAGCGCGGCACTCACTTTCACCCCGGCGTCAATGTCGGTCGCGGTGGCGATGACACCCTGTTCGCGACCGCTCCTGGCGAGGTGGAGTTCGGCGAGAAGCGCGGTCGCAAGACCGTCAACATCGTTCGCGCCGCACGACCGGAGTAGGTCTCTTTTTCGCGAGTGTGAAGCCACTGTGAAATCGAGGCCGATTTTTCGCAGGCAGTTCACACTCGACGATTGAAAGGACACTGGCGATGCCACGCTTCGTCGACCGCGTGGTGATCCATACCAGCGCGGGTAACGGCGGCAATGGCTGTGCATCGGTGCATCGCGAGAAGTACAAACCCCTCGGTGGCCCCGACGGCGGTAATGGTGGCCGTGGCGGAAGTGTCATCCTCGTTGTCGATCCGCAGGTACACACCCTGCTCGATTTCCACTTCCATCCGAATGTCGTCGCACCATCCGGCAAGCAGGGCATGGGCGGTGACCGCGACGGTGCCTACGGGTCCGACCTCGAGGTGAGGGTGCCCGATGGCACGGTCGTTCTTGATGAACAGGGCCGGCTGCTGGCCGACCTGGTGGGTGCGGGTACCCGCTTCGTCGCCGCCGAAGGCGGTCGGGGTGGTCTGGGCAATGCTGCACTGGCCTCTCGTGCCCGTAAGGCGCCCGGGTTCGCCCTGCTGGGGGAGAAGGGGCAGACGCGCGACCTCACCCTGGAACTGAAGACCGTCGCCGATGTCGGCCTGGTCGGATTCCCGTCGGCGGGTAAATCGTCGCTGGTATCGACGATCTCTGCGGCCAAGCCGAAGATCGCCGACTATCCGTTCACCACCCTGGTGCCCAACCTCGGCGTGGTGTCGGCAGGTGAACATACTTTCACGGTCGCCGACGTACCGGGACTGATCCCGGGCGCTTCGCAGGGCCGCGGATTGGGGCTGGATTTTCTACGGCATATTGAACGCTGCGCGGTGCTGGTGCATGTGATCGATTGCGCCACAATGGAACCGGGCCGTGATCCGATCTCCGATATCGACGCTCTGGAGGCGGAACTGGCGGCCTATCAGCCAACCCTGCAGGGTGACTCGACGCTGGGGGATCTCGCTGACCGGCCGCGCGCGGTGGTGCTCAACAAGATCGATGTTCCGGAGGCCAGGGAACTGGCTGACTTCGTGCGACCTGAGATCGAAGCCCGCGGGTTACCGGTGTTCGAGGTGTCCACCGTGACCCGGGAGGGGTTACGCGAGCTGACGTTCGCGATGTGGGACCTGGTGGCCGGCTTCCGGGCCGCTCAGCCCACGGTGGTGGCGCGACGTCCGGTGATTCGCCCGGTTGCGGTGGACGCGAGTGGATTCACCGTCGAAGCCGATCCTGCTCACGCCGGTGGTTTCGTGGTGCGCGGCATCCGGCCGCAGCGCTGGGTGGCCCAGACCGACTTCACCAATGACGAAGCGGTGGGCTACCTCGGTGACCGGCTGGCCCGCCTCGGTGTCGAGGATGAGTTGTTGCGACGTGGCGCCACCCCGGGCTGTGCGGTCACGATCGGTGATATGACCTTCGACTGGGAACCGCAGACCCCCGCCGGGGTGGACGTCACGCCGACCGGCCGCGGTACCGACGCGCGGTTGGAGCGCAATGACCGCATCGGTGCGGCCGAACGCAAGGAGGCCCGTCGGAGTCGTCGTGAGCAGGGAGTCGAGGAGTGAGTGCGCACCGCGGTGCCATCCGCGACGCCCGCAGCATCGTCGTCAAGATCGGCACCACCGCGCTGACCGATGCCTCGGGCCTCTTCGACACCGACCGCTTGGCGGCGCTGGCCGATGCCATCGAGGCCCGGATGAAGTCCGGCTCGGATGTGGTAATCGTGTCGTCGGGGGCGATCGCCGCCGGTATTGAACCGCTGGGCCTGAGCCGACGGCCGACCGATCTCGCCACTAAACAGGCCGCCGCCAGCGTCGGTCAGGTGGCTCTGGTCAATGCCTGGAGTTCGGCGTTTACGAAGTACGGCCGCACCGTGGGACAGGTGCTGCTGACCGCCCATGACATCTCGCAGCGGGTGCAGCACACCAATGCGGCGCGCACCCTGGACCGGCTTCGTGGGCTGCATGCGGTGGCGATCGTCAACGAAAACGACACCGTGGCCACCAACGAGATCCGATTCGGTGACAACGACCGGCTGTCGGCTCTGGTGGCCCAACTCGTGGGTGCTGATGCGCTGGTGCTGCTCTCCGATATCGACGGCCTTTATGATTCCGATCCGCGCAAGGGCGGCGATCCGCATAAGGGCGGGGCGCGCTTCATCGCCGAGGTTGCCGGGCCCGACGATGTTCACGGAGTGATCGCCGGACAGGGCAGCCGATTGGGCACCGGGGGAATGGCATCAAAACTGTCCTCGGCCCTGCTGGCCGCCGATGCGGGCGTGCCGGTGCTGCTGGCCGCCGCCAGCGACGCGGTGGCCGCGCTGACCGACGCGTCGGTAGGCACCGTGTTCGCCCCGCGTTCGACGCGGATGTCGGCTCGGCGATTCTGGGTGCGGTATGCCGCCGAGGCCGCCGGTGCACTGACGCTGGACGAGGGCGCAGTGCGTGCGGTGGTCAAACAACGGCGCTCGCTGCTGCCGGCCGGAATCACCGGATTATCCGGGAGGTTCTTCGGCGGCGACGTCGTCGAGTTACGCGGACCGGATACGGAATTGGTCGCCCGCGGTGTGGTGGCTTACGACGCAGCCGAATTGACCACCATGATCGGACGTTCGACCTCCGATCTGCCCGCAGATATGCGCCGTCCCGCTGTGCACGCTGATGATCTGGTGGCCGTCTAGCGGAAGCTCAGTCCAGCCGGCTTCCGCTGAGTTCATCGGCCAGCAATGCCAGCATCGGCGAGCAGCCGGTCTCCACCTTCACTGTTGCGAGGTCGTCGCCGCGGGTGACGCCACGATTGATAATGGCGATCGGCTGACCACGTGCGGCGGCATGACGGACGAACCGGTAGCCGGAGAACACCGTCAGCGATGACCCCGCCACCAGCAGCGCATCGGACTGCTCAACAAGTGAATACGCTTGATCCACAACCTCTTTGGCGACGGACTCACCGAAATAGACGATATCGGGCTTGAGCATGCCGCCACACGCTGGGCAATCGACGAACC
>JBAXIA010000029.1:0-27151 GCA_037138615.1 Mycobacteriaceae bacterium
GTAGATCCCTGCGCCGAGGGCGATCACGGCGACCCCGGCGAGTACCGAACCCACCGGAAGAAAGACCGCCAGCAGCAGACACCCCGCCAATCCGAACGCCGGGACCGCGCGTCGACCGAGGGTCCACGCCGAAGCGTTGGCGATCCCGTAGTACACCAGCACTGCAAATGATGAGAACCCGATCGCTGCACGAACGTCGAAGATTGCGGCAACCACCGCGACGACTACCCCCACTGCGATCTCGGCGTGGTGCGGAACAGCGAACCGCGGATGTATCAATGCGAGCGAACGCGGCAGATGCTCGTCGCGCGCCATAGCCAGGGTGGTCCGCGATACGCCGAGAATCAGCGACAGCAGCGATCCCAACGCCGCAACTGCCGCACCGGCGCGCACTACGGGCTCGAACCAGCTCGCTCCAGCGGCGCGGACGGCATCGATCAATGGTGCTGCGGCACCGGCCAGTTGCTCGGGTCCCAGGATTGCCAGCAACGTCAGGGCCATCGTCGTATAGATCACCACGGTGATGCCCAATGCCAGTCCGATCGCGCGCGGGATCGTGCGAGCCGGGTCGCGAACCTCCTCCCCGAGAGTCGCGATCCGCGCATAGCCGGCGAAGGCGAAGAAGAGCAGCCCGGCCGCTTGGAGGACACCGATCACACTGCCGCCGGTCGGTGCGACGCGGGCCGCATCGATCCGACCGGATGTCGCCACCAGGACAACCACGCCGACCAGAACCGCGAGCACCACGGCAACGATCACGCGGGTGAGGAGGGCGGACTTCTGAATGCCGCGGTAGTTCACCGTGGTCAGCGCCACCACCGCCGCTACGGCGACGGCGTGGGCGTGGGTGGGCCAGAGGTACAGCCCGACGGTCAGTGCCATCGCGGCGCATGACGCCGTCTTGCCGACGACGAAGCTCCAGCCGGCCAGGTAGCCCCAGAACTCGCCGAGACGCTCGCGGCCGTAGATGTAGGTGCCACCGGATTGGGGGTAGCGAGCGGCCAGTCGAGCTGAGGATGTGGCGTTGCAGTAGGCGACCACCGCGGCTAAGGCCACGCTGAAGAGCAAGCCCGAACCCGCGACAGCTGCCGCTGGCGCGAACACCACGAACACCCCGGCGCCGATCATCGACCCGAGCCCGATGATGACAGCGTCGGCCGTACCAAGTCGGCGCTGCAGCGGTTGGTTCAGCGGCGGTTCCGCACGACGTTGGCCACCAGGTATGCGGCGTACGCGACTAACCCCGCCAGTGCGAATTTCCGCGTCGGTCCGGCGATGAGGCCCACACCGAGTGCGGTTTCGATGCCGCCGTCGATCAACGTGTGGCGGTGGGTGTTATCGGGAAAAGCCGCCGCGGTGATCGACTCGAACGCCTGCGGTCGTGCGAAGTGGGACAGCCCGATTGCGGCCAGTGCCACACCTGCGCCCCGGAATCGTGTTGACATAGTAAATCTTTCGTCTAGGTGGTGGTTGCCAGATAGTGGTCCAGTCGATCATGTTCTGGTGCACAACGCGGTATCGACGGCTAATGCCGGCACGTCGAGTGTGTTCATGGCTGCAACCGGAACAGCGCTGAGACCGGTCCGATCCCCGCGCCGATCGGATAGGCGGACTTCAGGCACTCTGTCACCCAGGCTTTCCCGAATGCGACCGCCTCGGGCATCGCGTAGCCGTGAGCCAGTGCGCACGCGGCGGCAGCCGCCAAGGTATCGCCGGCGCCATGGTCGTGCTTGGTATCCACCCGAGGCGCGTCGAACTCAAAGAAGTCAGTGCCGTTGTAGAGCAGATCAAGGCTGTGCGACGACGCGCGCAGATGACCGCCCTTCACCAGCGCCCACGTGGGCCCGAGGTCGTGCAGTGCGCGGGCGGCATCGCGCTGGGTTGCGGTGTCGACGACGTCGATGTTCGCCAGCAGCCGTACCTCGTCGAGGTTCGGAGTGATCAGGCTGGCCAGCGGGAACAATTGCGTGCGCAGGGTTTCCAACGCAGACGGGTGCAGTAACGGATCCCCGTGCATCGAGGTGCAGACCGGATCGACGACGAACGGCACCGCGGCTGCCAGTCCAAGGTCGCGCCAGCTGGCTGCGACCGTCTCAATGATCTCCACCGACGCCAGCATTCCTGTCTTTGCCGCCTGAATGCCGATATCGGTGGCGACCGCTTCGATCTGGCCCGCGACGATATTGGTGGGGATCTCGTGGAAACCCTTGACTCCCAGGGAGTTCTGTACGGTCACCGCGGTAACGGCGACGAGGGAGTGCACGCCCAGGAGGGCGAAGGTGCGCATATCGGCCTGCAGGCCGGCGCTGCCGCCGGAGTCCGATCCAGCGATGGTGAGCACCCGCGGCGGAGTCTGGCCGGGGGCGCTCAACGGTAGGAACTTCACGGCTCACCCCCTACGCCCACCAGGTCATTGGTGAAATCACGCTAGCAGCGCCAGGACAGGGGCTGGCAATAATTTACATAGCTAATATATGCTTTTCCCGAGACGACGATGACGAACCTTGCCGAACGCCCCGGTACCGAGGCCACCACCGAGCATCCGCGACACAAATGGGTCGTGCTGTCCAATACGACCTTGGGCACACTGCTGGCCACCATCAATGCCTCGATCGTGTTGATCTCATTGCCGGCCATCTTCCGCGGCATTGGCCTGAACCCACTGGAACCCGCCAACGTCGGCTACCTGTTGTGGATGCTGATGGGGTACCTGGTGGTAACCGCCGTTCTGGTGGTGCCCTTCGGCCGCCTCGGTGACATGTACGGCCGGGTCCGGATGTACAACCTGGGTTTCATCGTCTTCACCATCGCCGCAGTCGCGCTGTCCTTTGACCCCTTCTCGCTCGACGCCGGAGTCATGTGGTTGATCGGCTGGCGCGTGGTTCAGGGCGTCGGTGGCGCCATGTTGATGGCCACCGCATCGGCTGTCCTCACCGACGCCTTCCCCGCAACCCAGCGCGGGATGGCGCTGGGCGTCAACATGGTCGCCGCGGTCGCCGGTTCGTTCCTCGGACTGCTGATCGGTGGGGTGCTGGCTGAGATCTACTGGCAGGCCATCTTCTGGGTCGGGGTCCCGCTCGGGATCGTGGGCACCATCTGGAGCATCCGCTCGCTACGGGAGGTCGGGGTCCGAACACCCGGTCGGATGGACTGGGCGGGAACGTGGACCTTCGGGGTGGGCCTGACCATCCTGCTGGTCGGCATCACCTCCGGAATCCAGCCCTACGGCAGCCACAGCACCGGCTGGACCAATCCGGCAGTACTCGGGATGATCGGTTCCGGTCTGCTGCTGTTAGTGGCGTTCTACTTCATTGAGCTTCGGGTAGCCGCGCCGATGGTCGATGTCCGACTGTTCTCCTCGGCGGCGTTCGGCATGGGTAACCTCGCGGGGCTGATGGCGTCATTGGGCCGCGGTGGTTTGCAGTTCATGCTCATCATCTGGCTTCAGGGAATCTGGCTGCCGCTGCACGGCTACAGCTTCGAGTCGACACCGCTGTGGGCTGGTATCTACATGCTCCCGATGACTGCGGGCTACCTCATCGCCGGACCGTTGGCCGGCTCACTGGCTGACCGCTTCGGAGCGCGGCCGTTCACCGTCGGCGGCATGGTGTTGACGGCGGTTTCCTTCGTCGCGCTGGTGATGATCCCGGTCAATTTCAACTATCTCGTCTTCGCTGTGCTGATCTTTCTCAACGGACTCGGTGGCGGGATCTTCACCGCACCGAATACCGCGGCGATCATGTCCAGCGTCCCGGCCGCCCAGCGCGGTGCGGCCTCCGGTGTCCGCGCGACCTTCTTTAACGCCGGCGCATCACTGTCGATCGGCGTCTTCTTCTCATTGATGATCGCCGGACTGGCTCACACCCTGCCAGCGGCGATGAGTGCCGGACTTCAACAGCAGGGCATCCCAGCGACGATGGCACACCAGGTCGCCAGTACTCCGCCGGTGAGCAGCCTGTTCGCCGCCTTCCTGGGTTACAACCCGATGGCGGAACTGCTGGCGCCGTTCAATGGACTGGCACTGCCCGGAGTCAACGCCGAGGTGTTGACCGGCAAGACGTTCTTTCCGGAACTGATCACCGGTCCATTCCACTCCGGTCTGGTGGTGGTGTTCAGTGCCGCGGCGATAATGATGGTGATCGGTGCGATCGCATCATTGTTCAACCCGGGCCGCTATTCCCAATCTCTCGAGTAACTTCTGGCCTGTCGGGTAACTTTCTGCTGTGACGATCGCCAACCGCCAGATCCTGTTACGCCGCCGACCGAATGGTCTCCTCAGCCCGGAGGACTCTGAGCTTGTCACGACGGCTGCGCCGGCGCCGGCCGATGGTGAAGCCCTGCTCCGCACCACCTATATCGGCCTCGATGCCGCTGCCCGCACCTGGCTCAACGACCAGCCCGGCTACCTGCCGCCGGTGGCATTGGGCGAAGTGATCCGGGCCGCCGGTATCGGCGAGGTGGTCGAATCACGCTGTGACGCATACCGGATCGGCGATATCGTCACCACGCTCACTGGGTTCCAGGAGTACTCGATCATCCGTGACGATGTGTTCAGCACTGTCATCCCAGGCGAGACCGATCAGGTCGCGATCATGTCAATCTACGGATCAAGCGGTGCCACCGCCTATTTCGGCATGACCGACATCGGCCGACCGCAGCCCGGCGACACCGTCGTAGTCTCCGCCGCCGCAGGTGCCACCGGATCAGTCGCCGGACAGATCGCCAAGATTGCGGGCGCTCGCGTTATCGGCATCGCGGGCGGGGTGGATAAGTGCCGCGTTGTCGTGCAGGAATTCGGATTCGATGCGTGCATCGACTACAAGAACGACGACCTGGCAGTCGCGCTCAAACAGCACTGCCCGAAGGGTGTGAACGTCTACTTCGACAATGTGGGTGGCCCGATTCTCAACGCGGTGCTCGGCCGGTTGGCGCCCAAGGCCCGGGTAGTGCTGTGCGGGGTGATCTCCAGTTACCTGACCGGCGAGCATCCGGGTCCGGCCAACTACGTCAACCTGCTCGCCAAGACCGCATCAATGCAGGGGTTCAACGCGCTGGAGATGTGGAATCGCTTCGATGAGGCATTTGCGGACCTGCGGCGGTGGGAGCGCGACGGCACCCTGCGACACCGCGAAACGATCTTCGAGGGTCTCGAGTCATGCGTCAATGCGCTCAACGGACTGTTCACCGGCGCCAATATCGGCAAGATGCTGGTGCGGATCTAAGTCGACGCCCGATCTAGGTCGACGAAGACCGGTGCATGGTCACTGGGCGCCCCGATCCTGTTCTTGCCGCTCTTGCGCTCATCGCGGACGATCTCGGCATTGACCACCCGGTGAGCCAACGCCGGTGACGCCAGGATGAAGTCGATCCGCATCCCCTCACGCTTGGGAAACCGCAGCTGGGTGTAATCCCAGTAGGTGTACACCCCCGGGCCGGGGGTAAAAGGCCGCACCACGTCGGCGAAGATTTCCTCAATGGCGGCGAACGCCTCACGTTCAGGTGCGGTGATGTGGGTGCTATCGCGAAAGAATTCGATATCCCACACGTCGTCGTCCCGGGGAGCGATATTCCAGTCGCCGACCAGTGCTATCTGCGAATCGGGTTCACGCTGCATCCAGGAACTGGCGCAATCCCGCAGTGCAGCAAGCCACTCCAACTTGTATCGGTAATGCGGGTCCTCGATCGTTCTACCGTTTGGCACATACAGACTCCATACCCGCACACCGGCACAGGTCGCGCCGATAGCGCGCGCCTCGGCCTTGGCCGGCGCGCCGTCCTTGCCCCAGGGCGGCTGGCCCTCAAAACCCGCTGCGACGTCGTCGAGACCGACTCGTGAGGCTATTGCCACCCCGTTCCACTGGTCGTGTCCGCTGTGCACGACCTCGTAACCCGCAGCGGCGAACGGTAGCGTCGGGAACTGGTCGTCTTTGCACTTGGTTTCCTGCATCGCGAGAACGTCAACTTCTGCGCGAACCAACCAGTCGACAACTCGGTCCACCCGGGTGCGAATCGAGTTCACGTTCCAGGTGGCCACCCGTAACCCCGCTGCAGCCATGGCTACAGGCTAGTGGTCAGTAGTTGTCGCGCGTCGACATAGCGATGCCGATGGTGCAAACCGAAGCCGAGCGAGGCGTACAGCGCGGCCGCGGCATGGTTGTCGTCGAGTACCTCCACGTAGACACGCTGCGCGCCATGATCGCGACCCCAGGTTTGCAAGGCTCCGCACACCGCGGTGGCGTACCCCGACCGGCGGTGTGTGTCCGTGACGTGGACCGCCGAGATTCCCAGCCAGACCGTGCCGTCCGGTGCGGAGGTCACCGCGCCACGGCCCACCGCCGCGCCGGCCACCGATGCAAACACCACCTCGCCGTCGATGACGGCCGTCAGCACCTCCTGTGGAACCTCCCGCTGATAACAGGCCAGCCACGCCGCATCAGGTCGGGCGTCGAGAGTCGTGGCGGTATTGACACCGGCCGGATCAAGGTCTCGCACCATCACCCTGGTCTGTTTGACGCCTTCGTGTCGAACCCGAACTAACCGATCCGGCAGCGCCAGCCAGGGTTCCAGTCCGCGCTCGTCATACCAGCTGACGATGTCGTTCACGTCAGCTATCGATGACGAGAAATCCAGTGGTACAGCGGAATTGGCTCGACTGGTGTGCCCGCCCCCGGCGCGCAAAAGCCAACCGTTATGCCAGTGCTGCTCCGTTCCCGGCCAGGCCAGCGCGGCGGCATGCTCGAGGCTCCGGATCTCGGATGCTCGTATCGGGGTATGGCTCAGTTCTCGAACCGCGACCACGTCATCTGGTGAGATCGACACCATCCCATCGGTTTTCGTGCGTAGCGTGATCAGGGGAGTGAGTGCGCAGAGGTGGCCGATGACGTCGGTCTGTCCGCCATCGGCCTGTCGGAAACGCATACTGACCCGACTGCCCAGCACCGGCCATCGCGACATCGGATCAATGGCCGAACGGGTCGGGTACGTCTCCGGGCAGCCACGACAACCCGGGAACACCCCAACCGTTGGACTTCACTGCCCGCTTGGCCGCGCGGGCGTGTCGACCGATCAGCTTGTCGACGTAGAGGAACCCATCCAGGTGACCGGCTTCGTGCTGCAGCATCCGGGCGAATAAACCCGTCCCCTCCAGGCTGACCGGGTTGCTGTCGGCATCCAGTCCGGTGACCCTGGCCCATTGCGCGCGGCCACATGGGAATGACTCGCCCGGAACCGACAGGCAGCCTTCGTCATCGGACTCCGGATCCGGCATCGTCTCTGGGATCTCGGAGGTCTCCAGGACTGGATTGATCACCACCCCACGGTGGTAGATCGGCTTGCCCCGCTCATCAGGGCAGTCATAGACGAAGACCCGCAACCCCACACCGATCTGATTGGCGGCCAGACCAACTCCGTTGGCGGCATCCATGGTGTCGTACATATCGGTGATCAGGTCGAGCAGATCCGCGGGCAGCGATCCGTCGGGTCCGATGGACACCGGACTTGCCGGGGAGTGCAGAACAGGATCGCCGAGGATCAGGATGGGTCGTACTGCCATGATCGGCTAGCTTAAAGTGAGCCGACGCGCGGGGTTCGGTGCCGTGCAGGAGAACGCGGACGTGATTCAATGACGTGCGACGACATGACCCTCGAAACACAGGGATGTCATTACCAGACATGCGGAAAGGGCCAACGGATCTGATGGACGGGGCCATGGCGCGTTTCGAGCAGTCGGTTGACGACGCCGAATTGCCCGAAGGACTGACCCGCCGCGAATACGACATTCTTGCTTTTGAGCGGCAGTGGTGGAAGTACGCCGGAGCCAAGGAAGAAGCCATCAGGGAACTCTTCTCGATGTCGGCGACGCGGTACTACCAGGTACTTAACGCGCTGGTCGACCGGTCCGAGGCACTGGCGGCCGACCCGATGCTGGTGAAGCGTCTGCGCCGACTGCGGGCCAGTCGGCAGAAAGCCAGGGCCGCGCGGCGACTGGGCTTCGAGTTCCCCTGACCGGGCCCGGTTACAGTTAGCCGGATGAACGAGCGCGTTCCCGACTCCTCGGGGCTTCCCCTGCGCGCCATGGTGATGGTGCTGCTGTTTTTCGGCCTGATCTTCCTGCTGGTCGGCTTCCAGGCGATGAGTTCGGATAATGACGCCGCCGACGACCCGCCGGCGCGGACGCTCGCAACCACCTCAACCACGGCTCCGGTCCCCAAAGCCGATGTGCGGGTCTACAGCATCACCGGCGATGAGCCGGCGGCCGTCAGGGTCTCCGATCGACTCAAAGAAGCGGGCTGGAACGTCACCGTGACGTCAACCTCGACCGTGGCCGAACTGCCTGCCACAACTGTGTATTTCGGTGCGGCCGAGGGTGAGCAGGCCGCCGCGGAATCTATCGGCAAAGTGCTTGAGGCATCGGTGCAACCGCGAATACCCGAAATTGCCGAAGATCCTCCAGGCGTGATCGTGTTGGTGACGGGTTAGGCTCTCCCACATGGTCAAGCCCCTCAGCCCGCTGAAGTCCATCGCCGTGCTAGCCGTCGCTCCCGTTGCGTTGCTGAGTGCGTGCTCGCCCAACGAGCCTGTCGCTACGCAACCCGGGACCACACCGTCGATCTGGACTGGTTCACCCGCCCCGACCGCGATTGCGGAGGGCCACGGGTCCATGCCCGGCGCCCCCGCCGCGTCCAACACCCTGACCGCACAGCTCACCTCCCCCGATGGCACCCAGGTCGCTGCCGCCACCATCGAGTTCAGGGACCAGGATGCCTTCGCCACCGTCACCGTGCAGACCACGGCGCCGGGCCTGCTGGCGCCCGGTCTGCACGGTCTGCACATCCATGCCGTCGGCAAGTGCGAGGTCAACTCGGTGGCGCCCACCGGTGGCGCGCCCGGCGATTTCCTGTCCGCCGGCGGGCACTTCCAGGGCGGGGCCCCCGACGTGCACCCCAACCACGCCGGTGACCTGAGTTCGCTGCAGGTCCGCGGTGACGGCACGGCGATGCTGGTCACCACCACGAATGCCTTCGACAAGGCGGACCTGCTGGACGGTGCCGGAACGGCGATCATCATCCACGCGAACCCGGACAACTTCTCCAATATCCCGCCGGAGCGCTACCAGCAGATCAACGGTGCCCCACCGCCGGATGAGACGACGCTGGCCACCGGCGATGGCGGCAAGCGAGTTGCCTGCGGTGTCATCGGCCTCGGCTAGGATCGACTTCGCGGGTTCTCCACTCCCGACGCTGGGCGTCGAATGGGAATTCGCCCTTGTCGACGCCGACAGCCGCGACCTGAGTAACGAGGCCGCAGCGGTGATCGCCGAAATCGGTGAGACCCCCCACGTGCACAAGGAACTGTTGCGCAACACCATTGAGATCGTCACGGGGGTCTGTGGGACTGTCGCTGAGGCGATGGATGATTTGTGCTCAACTCTGACATCGACGCGTGCGGTCGTCGAAGACCGCGGTATGGAATTGTTCTGTGCCGGCACGCATCCCTTCGCCGAGTGGTCTGCCCAGGAACTCACCGACGGGCCCCGCTATGCCGAGCTGATCAGCCGCACCCAGTGGTGGGGCCGTCAGATGCTGATCTGGGGCGTGCACGTACACGTCGGTGTCTCCTCGGCGCACAAGGTGATGCCGATCATCTCCTCACTGCTCAATCAGTACCCGCACCTGCTGGCATTGTCGGCATCCTCACCCTTCTGGTCCGGCGAGGACACCGGCTATGCCAGTAATCGGGCGATGATGTTCCAACAATTGCCGACAGCCGGACTACCTTTCCAATTCCAGTCATGGCGGGAATTCGAGAGCTTCGTTCATGATCAGAAGAAGACCGGGATCATCGATCATGTCAATGAAATCCGTTGGGATATAAGGCCATCACCTCATCTGGGAACTGTCGAAGTGAGGGTATTCGATGGGGTGTCCAATCTGCGAGAGCTCTCGGCGTTGGTGGCGCTCACGCACTGCCTGATCGTGGACTTGGACCGTCGGCTGGACGCCGGGGAAGAGCTGCCGGTGATGCCGCCGTGGCACGTGCAGGAGAACAAGTGGCGCGCCGCCCGTTACGGACTCGACGCGATCATCATCCTCGACGCCGACAGTAACGAGCGGCTGGTGACAGAGGATCTCGACGATCTACTGACCCGGCTGCAACCGGTGGCCGAGTCGCTGCACTGCGCCGATGAACTGGCGGCGGTCGCCGAGATCCCGTGCCGGGGCGCGTCTTATCAACGGCAGCGTCGGATTGCCGAAGCCCATGGTGGGGACCTGCGTTCGGTGGTCGATGCGCTCGTCGGTGAATTGGAGGCTCCATGACGTGGTACCGACGTGCAGGCGTCTCCCTGCTTGCCGTGCCTGTTGTGTTGGCCGCGGGGGGCTGCAGCAGGGGAATCGCCGGCACCCCGGTCGCCGCGCCGGGCGCGGCGCTGCTGTCCACCAGCTGTCGCGAGTACACGGACATGACCCCCTCGGGCCGCCGTGAGGTGATTGCCGCGATAGCCGAGAGTGGCAACAAGATGGTCGCCACCAATCCGGACCTATGGGTCGGAGTTGCCTCAGCGCTGTGTACGTTTGCCGCTCCGAGCACGCCCGTGCGTGACGTCGTCACCGGCGGCCTCAGGTAAGTGCCATGACCGCGATGTTCCCGTTACAGTCGGCGCTGCTGCCCGGTGAGACTTTGCCGCTGAACATCTTCGAGCCCCGGTACTCCCGACTGGTGCAGGACTGCTTGGCGACGCCCGACCCGGCATTCGGCGTCGTGCTGATCACGCATGGACGTGAGGTCGGTGGTGGTGACACCCGCGGCGCCGTGGGGGCGTTGGCACACATCTCCGAATACGCCGATCTCGGCTCGGGTCAACACCAGGTACTCGCATCCGTGGGTGAGCGGATCCGAATCCTGGAATGGCTACCCGATGATCCCTACCCCCGGGCCGTCGTACAGGAGTGGCCGGATGAGCCCGGCCCGATGGTCACCGCGGAGCGCATCGGTGAGGTGGTCGACGGCATTCTGGCGCTGTTCCGGCTTGTTATCGGGGCCAGGGGGGGCCGACTGCGATCCGATGCCCTGGCTGTCGACGCGGCAACAGCCGACGACCCGTCTCGGCATATCTACGCGCTGGCCGCCCGGGTACCCATGGGTCAGGCTGATCGCTATGCGGTGTTGTCGGCGCCGACGCTGGCCGAACGGGTGGACGTGCTCACCGACGCGATCGAGACGGTCACTGCGATGGTTGAGTTCCAGCTATCCGAGGAATGACCCGATCGTGCTCAGTGTTCGGCGGCGAAGGCTCGCAAGGATTCCACCTGAACCGGGTCCAGTGACGGCCGGACGTTCTCGCGTGCCGTGGCGACGTCGGCTGCGGTGACGTCGGCGGCGTCAATGGAGCGTCGCATTGCCGTCAGCGCGGCCTCGCGCAGCAGAGCCACGCAATCCGCCGCGCTGTAGCCGTCCAAATCAGCGGCCAGCACGCCGAGGTCCACCTCTTTGCTCAACGGCACCGACTTGGCTGCCGACTTGAGGATGTCGCGGCGGGCGTCGGCGTCAGGAGGCTCGACGAAAACCAACTTCTCCATCCGGCCCGGACGTAACAGTGCCGGATCAATCAGATCGGGTCTGTTGGTGGCACCGAGCACAACCACATCACGCAGCGGCTCGACACCATCCAACTCGGTCAGCAATGCAGCCACCACCCGATCAGTCACACCGGAGTCGAAGCTCTGTCCTCGCCGCGGCGCCAAGGCATCCACCTCATCGAGGAAGATTAGCGACGGCGCGGAATCCCTTGCCCTGCGGAACAATTCGCGCACCGCCTTCTCCGAGGACCCCACCCACTTGTCCATCAGTTCGGCACCTTTGACGGCATGCACGCTCAGTCGGCCTGAGCTGGCCAGGGCACGCACGACGAATGTCTTGCCACAGCCGGGTGGGCCGTAGAGCAGCACCCCGCGTGGCGGATCGACGCCGAGGCGGGCGAAGGTATCGGGATGCTGGAGCGGCCACAGCACAGCCTCGGTGAGCGCCTGTTTGGTCTCGACCATATCGCCGACGTCCTCCAGGGTGACCGAGCCGACCGCAACCTCCTCGGTATTCGACCTCGACAGTGGTCGAATCACCGTCAGGGCGCCGGCGAGGTCCTCCTGTGTCAGCGCTGGCGGTTTGCCGTCCTCGCTGGCCCGGGCGGCTGCCCGCAGGGCTGACTCGCGGACCAGTGCGGCAAGATCGGCCCGCACGAAACCCGGTGTGCGATCGGCGATCTCGTCCAGTTTGAGTTCGTCGGCCGGGACGTCTCGAAGCAGCACCTCCAGCAGAGCCTTGCGGGTGGCGCCATCGGGAAGGCTCAAGCCCAGTTCACGGTCACAGAGCTCAGGTGCACGCAACCTCGGGTCCACCACCTCTGGCGCCTGCGAGGTCGCGATCAACGCAACGCCCGGCGCGGCGACCGCCTTGCGCAGCTCGCTGAGAATCATGGTGGCCACCGGCTCGGGCGGTTCCGGCAGTAGTGCATCGATATCGGTGACCAGGAGCACCCCGCCGCCGTTGATCACATTGGTCACCGCGCTGGCCACGGCCTGGTGGCGTTCGGCTGCCGCCAGCGCGCCCGTGTCCGGCCCGTCGAGGTCGACCAGTCGCCGGCCCGCGCACACCGCGCGCACCAGTCTGGCCTTCCCGACGCCGGCCGGTCCGGTGATGAGCACGCCGAGGTTGGGCTTGGCGCCCAGCTTTTCCAGAAGTGCGGGCTCATCAAGGGCGAGTTTGAGCCACTCGGTGAGCCGGCCGGCCTGGACGTGCTGACCCTTGAGGTCGTCGATACTCACCGGTGGTGCTTCGGGCCACTGCGTGGGCGGGCTGACAGCGGCGGTCGCGCCGGTGGCCGTGTCGGCACCGTCGCCCCAGGTGACCGATGAGTTCGGTTGCACCGAAACAGGCCCGGCCGGATCGGTTCCGGTGACGGTCAGTAACTCCGATGTCCAGGTGATCCCGACCGCCGCGGTCAGTGCCGAACTCGCCTCTGATGTGGAGGTGCCCGGTCCCAGGTCGCGCGGAAGCAGCGACACCGTGTCACCGACGGTCAGCACCTTGCCGAGCAGGGCCCGACGCAACGTGGCTGAAGACACCGACTGGGTGGCCAGTGCCGAACCGCTGAGGGTCACCGAGCGCGCGCCGTAGACCGTTACCGGTGCCACCAGCACGGTCGAATCCTCACGCAGGCCGGCGTTGGACAGCATGACATCGTCGAGCAACGCGGTTCCGGTGGGCGTACCCGCCGGAGCCACCCCGGCAACGGCGGCTGTGGTGCGTGATCCGATGAGCGAAACCGCATCCCACTCCCGGATACCCAGTGCCGCAATGACTTCCGGGTGCAGCCGAACAACACCGCGACGTGAATCAAGCGCGGCGGTGTTGAGCCGTGCGGTGAGCGTCAGGCTTGCCTCGGACACGAGTCAGCCTCCTGGCCTGCGCAGGCCCAACCGAGCTGCCGATCGACGATTGGGATTTTGGGCCTGCCGCGCCGCGCGGCGGGCGGCGCGGCGTTGCCGGGGTTTGTCGTCCCATGCCTCCGGGTGTGCGGCGGCCCAGCGCTGGCTGCGGATCGTAAACGGGATGATCAGTAGATAGCCCGCGATGATCAGTAGCACCAGGACGTAGGGAAAGAGCAGCAGGCCCGCTGCCGCGACCGCAACCACAATCAGCAGGACCGGCGCCGCATTGGCCGGCACCGACACCGACTTCAGAGCCATGGTGGGAACCCGGCTCACCAGCAGCGCGGAGTTGGCCGCCAGCCACAGACAGAGAAACCACGGCGAGGTCCACCAGCCATGACCGAACTGCAGCATCGCCGCCAGTGGGCCGATCGCACCGACCGCACCGCAGGGCGCGGGCATGCCGACGAAATACTGGCGGGTGTAGGCCGGGCGGGTGTCATCATCGAGCAGAGTGTTGAACCTGGCCAAGCGCAGCACGATGCACACCGCGTAAAGCAGGACGAAGATCCAGCCGATCGGTGAGGTCGGCAACAACGTGATGTAGATGACAAGGGCGGGCGCGACACCGAAGTTGACGGCATCGGCGAGCGAGTCGATCTCGGCCCCCATCGGGGACTGGGCGTGCAGTGCGCGGGCGATACCGCCGTCGATACCGTCGAGCACCGCGGCGGCACCGATCAGGGCCAAAGCGATGTGCGGGCGTCCGTCCAGGGCGAATTTGATCGACGTGAGACCGGCGCAGATCGCCAGCACCGTGGTGGCGCTGGGCAGAATGCGTAGCCCTCGGTTGGATTGAATGCGGGGTTGGATCATGGCAACCGGGCCAGCACCGTCTCGCCGGCCAGGGCCCGCTGCCCAGACTCGATGAGTACCTCCGAACCCGCGGGCAGGTAGGTGTCCAGCCTCGACCCGTATCGGATCAGCCCGTAGGTGTCGCCGATGCCGACGTGATCACCGACGTTCAGATCGCAGACGATGCGACGCGCGATCAACCCGGCGATCTGTACCACCACCACGTGTTGTCCTTCCGGCGTGCGGATCACGACGCTAGTGCGCTCATTTTCCTCACTGGCGGCCGGCAATTCCGCGGAATGGAAGCGACCGGGGCGGTGTGCCACCGCGAGCACCTCACCACCGACCGGAATGCGCTGCACGTGGGCGTCCAGTAGCGACAGGAAGATGCTGATCCGGGCAACGGGCGCGGATCCCAGCCCGGCCTCGGGCGGTGGTGGGGTCATATCGACCAGGCAGACCAGGCCGTCGGCGGGGGCCACAACCACCCCGATGCGCGTCGGTGGGGTGCGCGCCGGGTGACGGAAGAACACCGCGTTGGCACCCGCCGCGAACAGACCGGCCCGGCGTGCCCAACGGTGGTGGCGACCGAGGGCGGCCACGGCCACTCCGGCCGAGATGAAGGGCAGGCCGCCACGGTGCACGGGCGGTATCGACGATCGCACCAGAGCCAGCAGCCGCTGCGGGCCGGACTTCAGGGTGTCATCCGCGGAGCGGGGGCGTCGGGCCACGTCGGATGATCCTACGGGTGCAGGTCCCACAAGCCGACCTGCTCACCGGCGGCGAGCGCGGTGACGTCCTCGGCGATGTCGAGGAGGCAGTTGGCCGACGCCAGCCAGCGCAGGTGGTGTGAGGCGGGAGGACCGTAGCTCACGACGGTTCCGGTGTCGGGGTCGTAGACGCCACGGCGGAACTGACGTCGGGCCGGCGGCGAGGTCAGAGCCTCGGCTAAGACGGCCGTGCGACGGGGCCGGTTCGGCTGCCTGATACCCATCGCGGCACGCAGTGCGGGGCGGATGAACACCTCGAAGGAGACCAGTGCGCTGACCGGGTTTCCGGGCAGGGTGACGATTGCACACCCCGTCGCGGTACGCCCCGCGCCCTGCGGCATTCCGGGCTGCATCGCGACTTTGACGAACTCGACGCTCTCATCGTCACCCAGGGCGTCCTTGACCACCTCGTAGGCCCCGGCGCTGACCCCGCCGGAGGTGATGATCAGATCGACCCCGCCGGCGTAGGAGTCGAGCACCGCACGAAAGTGCTCGACGTTGTCGTCACAGGTGATTACGGCCACGACCTCGGCACCGGCCTCCCGAACCGCCGCAGCGAGCATGACCGCGTTGGACTCGTAGATCTGTCCGGCCTGCAATGCCGTCCCGGCCGCCACCAACTCCGATCCGGTGGAGATCACCAGAACCCGCTGGCGCGGGATGATCGTCAGCTCAGCGAGTCCCAGTGCGGCGACCAGACCCAACGCGGCCGGCGTCACGATTTGGCCGGCGCTCAGCACCGTCGTCCCGCCTACGACATCTCCGCCCGCGCCGCGGATGTGCTGCCCTGGCTTCGCACTCGCCGAGATCGTGACGGTGTCGATTCCGGCGTCGGTGCTTTCCACCGGAATGACCGCTGTTGCTCCCAAGGGAATCGGAGCGCCGGTCATGATGCGATGCACCGTTCCCGGAGCCAGGGTGAGCGCGTCTGTTCGTCCCGCCGGAATATCCTCGGCCACAACAAGTTTCACCGGACTCTGGGGACTGGCCGCCGCCACATCCTCAGTCCTTACCGCGTAGCCGTCCATTGCAGAGTTATCGAACACCGGCAACGACAGGGGGGCCACCACATCCCGTGCCAGCACCAGGCCTAGTGCCTCAGCCAGTCCGACGTTGACGGCGGGCCGTACCGAGAACAACTGGGAGACAACTCGCTGATGCTCATCGACGCTGCGCATCAGAACACCGTTAGACCGGGTAGGTGACGCCGGTGAGCTCCTCGGACACCGTCCACAGCCGATCCTGTATCGCCGTGTCATGCGACTGCGCACTCGAAGTGACCAGTACCGGATGCCCGCGGAGTCCTTTGAATCCGTCCGGCCCGTAGTACTGCCCGCCGTGGACCCCCGGATCAGTGGCCGCCCGCAGGGTTGCCAGCGCGCCCAGTTCGGAGGTGTTCAGCAGTCGCCCGGACAGCCAGTTGACACCGGGCAGGCTCGCCCCGGGGACGTGTCGGACGAGTTCGGTGGCGGCGACGCCGGGATGGGCCGCCACCGCGATCGTCTTTGCGTTCGCCGCAGTCAACCGACGTTGCAGGTCGTAGGTGAACATCAGGTTGGCCAGCTTGGACTGGCCGTAGGAGGCGACCCGGTCGTAACGGCGCGTCTCCCACTGCAGATCCGCGAAGTCGATCTTGGCCCGGATGTTGTGCGCGATGCTGGAGACCACCACGACCCGTGACCCCTCCACGCCGAGCATGTTGTTCAACAGCAATCCGGTCAGCGCGAAGTGGCCCAGGTGATTGGTGCCGAACTGCAACTCGAAACCGTCCGCGGTGGTCTGCTTAGGCGGGTACATCACGCCCGCGTTGTTGATCAGCAGGTCGATGCGCGGGTAGGCGGCGGCCAGTTCAGCGCCGGCCGCGCGCACCGACGCCAGCGAACCCAGGTCGAGTTTGTGTACCGCGACCTCTGCGCCCGGGGTCAGTCTCCGAATGCGGGTGGCCGCCTCCTCGCCCTTGGCGGTGTCGCGGACTGCCAACACCACCTTCGCGCCGCGGGCCGCGAGCACCCGTGCGGTGTCGTAGCCGAGGCCGGTATTGGAGCCGGTGACGATCGCCAGTCGGCCGCTCTCGTCGGGAACGTTTTTCTCATTCCAAGTCATGCGTAGAACATACGCAATCACCCGATGGGTCTACATATCCGGCAGGTGCCGACGCTGCCCAGGGGCGCGATCAGGCGCTGCGCCAACTGCGAAGGTTCTCGATGCGCTCCTGCAACTGCTCAGTGTCGGCGGCCGCCACCGGCGGGCCACCGCAGACCCGGCGCAGCTCGCTGTGGATCCAGCCGTGTGACTTGCCGGTGCGGTGGTGGATCGCTGAGACCAGAGTGTTCAGTTCGCGGCGCAACTCCCGCAACTTTGTATGCGTGGACACCCGGACGGGGATTCCTGCAGCCGAACGCGTCGCGAGCTGCTCGTCCTGCCTGCGCCGCAGCAGATCCCGCATCTGTGCGCTGTCGAGCAGGCCGGGGATACCCAGATAATCCGCTTCCTCATCGCTGCCGGCCGGTGTGGCGGTGCCGAATGACGAGCCGTCAAAGATCACCTGGTCCAACTCGGCATCCGAGCCCAGGAACTCGAACCCGTTATCGCCGTCGGTCGGTTCGCTAGCCGGCTGTCGGTCTGTTTCGTCGAAACCAAGCGATTCGCGGTGTGGCTTACCCAGTACGTGATCGCGCTGCGCCTCGAGTTCACTGGCCAGCTGCAGCAGCGACGGCACCGACGGCAGGAAGATGCTCGCAGTCTCCCCGGCCGTGCGCGACCGGACGAACCGACCGACAGCCTGGGCGAAGAACAGAGGTGTGGCGGCACTGGTCGCGTAAACACCGACGGCCAGCCGTGGCACATCGACCCCCTCGGAGACCATCCGTACCGCCACCAGCCAGCGGCTGGTTCCCGACTCAAATTCACCGATCCGATCCGACGATCCCGGATCATCGGAGAGCACCAGCGTCGGGGCCTCGCCGGTGAGGGTCCGCAATAGTCGGGCGTAGGCGCGCGCGGTGGTCTGATCGGAGGCGATCACCATCCCGCCGGCGTCGGGCATCCCGCCCTCGCGTAACTGGCTTAAGCGGGTGTCAGCCGCGTTGATGACCGCTGGCATCCACTCTCCGTTGGGATCCAGGGCTGTCCGCCAGGCCCGTGCGGTCTGTTCGGCACTCAGCGGCTCACCGAGTCGGGCGGCGAACTCCTCGCCGGCGTTGTTACGCCAGCGAGCCTCCCCGGAGTAGGCCAGGAAGATCACCGGCCGCACCACACCGTCGGTGAGCGCATCGGAATAGCCGTAGCTATGGTCGGCCCTGGAGTGTCGGAAGCCCGCAGCATCCGCTTCGTAGCTGACGAATGGGATGGCGCTGTCGTCACTGCGGAACGGCGTCCCCGTCAGGCCGAGTCGCCGGGTGGCGTCGGAGAAGGCCTCCCTGATGCCCTCACCCCAACTCCTGGCGTCTCCGCCGTGGTGGATCTCATCGAAGATGACCAGCGTGCGCCGGTTTTCGGTGCGCACCCGGTGTCGCATCGGGTGGCTTGCCACCTGGGCATAGGTCACCACGACGCCGTGGTAGTCATCGGAGGTGGTGGC
This sequence comes from Mycobacteriaceae bacterium, assembly GCA_037138615.1. Lineage (GTDB taxonomy): Bacteria > Actinomycetota > Actinomycetes > Mycobacteriales > Mycobacteriaceae > Mycobacterium. Next base: position 18,630 of record JBAXIA010000029.1, read on the forward strand.
ATTGGAGTTGGAGAACCGCGGATCCAGTGAGATCCCCGCTGCCGCACCGGCGGCCGCCCACTGGGTCTTGAGGTGTTCGGTGGGCACCACGACGGTGATCCGCTCCACGGTGCCCTCGGATAGGAGTTCGCCCGCGATCCGCAGGGCGAACGCCGTTTTCCCCGCTCCCGGCGTCGCCACCAGCAGAAAGTCGCGTGGCCCGGCGGTCAGATAGCGCACCAAAGCCCGCCGCTGCCAGCCCCGCAATGCCTGGGTGCTGGGCGCCTCGACTGCCCGCACCCGCAGGCCTCCCTTCTGACCGAGTCGGACTCTAATGCAATCCCATCCGAGCGGACTGCGCCACGAACGCGTGTCGAAGAGGGGGTACACCCTGGGTGAACAATCTTGCACTCGGCATGGGCGAGTGCTAGAACTGTTATTGGCACTCACGACCGGTGAGTGCTAGGTCGGGACGGTGAGACCCCAGTCTGCACACAACTGAGGTCGTCCGTCGCGGGCACTGGACCCGGCCCAAGAACGTGTCACCCCCTAATCGGAGGAATCACTTCGCAATGTCCAAGATAATTGCGTACGACGAAGAGGCCCGCCGCGGCCTTGAGCGGGGCCTCAATGCCCTCGCCGACGCGGTCAAGGTCACGTTGGGCCCCAAGGGTCGCAACGTTGTTCTCGAGAAGAAGTGGGGCGCCCCCACGATCACCAATGACGGCGTGTCCATCGCCAAGGAGATCGAGCTCGAGGACCCGTACGAGAAGATCGGCGCCGAGCTGGTCAAGGAAGTCGCCAAAAAGACCGACGATGTCGCAGGCGACGGTACGACGACCGCAACCGTGCTGGCTCAGGCTCTGGTTCGTGAAGGCCTGCGTAACGTCGCGGCCGGTGCCAACCCGCTCGGCCTGAAGCGCGGTATCGAGAAGGCCGTCGAGAAGATCACCGAGACCCTGCTCAAGAGCGCCAAAGAGGTCGAGACCAAGGAGCAGATCGCGGCGACCGCCGGGATCTCCGCCGGGGATCAGACCATCGGCGACCTGATCGCCGAGGCCATGGACAAGGTCGGCAACGAGGGTGTCATCACCGTCGAGGAGTCCAACACCTTCGGTCTTCAGCTTGAGCTCACCGAGGGTATGCGCTTCGACAAGGGCTACATCTCGGGCTACTTCGTGACCGATGCCGAGCGTCAGGAAGCTGTTCTGGAGGATCCCTACATTCTGCTGATCAGCTCGAAGATCTCGACGGTCAAGGATCTGCTTCCGTTGCTGGAGAAGGTCATTCAGTCCGGCAAGCCGTTGTTGATCATCGCCGAGGATGTCGAGGGCGAGGCGCTATCCACCCTCGTCGTCAACAAGATCCGCGGCACCTTCAAGTCCGTCGCCGTCAAGGCTCCGGGCTTCGGTGACCGTCGTAAGGCGATGCTGCAGGACATGGCCATCCTCACCGGTGGTCAGGTCGTCAGCGAAGAGGTCGGACTCTCCCTGGAGACCGCCGACGTCACGCTGCTCGGTCAGGCCCGCAAGGTCGTCGTGACCAAGGACGAGACCACCATCATCGAGGGCGCCGGTGACCCCGACGCCATCGCCGGACGGGTGGCTCAGATCCGCAGCGAGATCGAGAACAGCGACTCCGACTACGACCGCGAGAAGCTGCAGGAGCGCCTGGCCAAGCTGGCCGGCGGTGTTGCGGTGATCAAGGCCGGAGCTGCCACCGAGGTGGAGCTCAAGGAGCGCAAGCACCGCATCGAGGACGCGGTGCGCAACGCCAAGGCCGCAGTCGAGGAGGGCATCGTCGCCGGCGGCGGCGTGGCCCTTCTGCAGGCGGCTCCGGCGCTCGATGAGCTGCACCTCACCGGTGATGAGGCAACCGGTGCCAATATCGTGCGCGTCGCGCTCGAGGCACCGCTGAAGCAGATCGCCTTCAACGCCGGCCTGGAGCCGGGTGTGGTTGCCGAGAAAGTACGCAACTCCCCGTCCGGTACCGGTCTGAATGCCGCGACCAACGAGTACGAGGACCTGCTCAAGGCCGGCGTCGCCGACCCGGTCAAGGTCACCCGTTCGGCGCTGCAGAATGCCGCGAGTATCGCGGCGCTGTTCCTGACGACCGAGGCCGTCGTCGCCGATAAGCCGGAGAAGGCGTCCGCACCCGCGGGCGACCCGACCGGTGGCATGGGCGGCATGGACTTCTAAAGTCGCCACACGAAAAAGCCCGGCCCGCCCTGAAAAGGACACGCGAGCCGGGCTTTTTCGTGTTCGCGGCTACACCGCAGGCGCCGCCTGCCGCCCGCGAATGAGACGACCCGGACGTGCCGACGTCGGCACACCGTTGGAGGCGATGACCTCCCCGGAGACGATGGTCGCCACGTAACCGTCAGCAGTCTGGTCCAGCCGCCGGCCACCGGCCGGCAGATCATGGGTGATGACTGGCTTATGTAGCGTCAGGCGGGCGTGGTCGATGATGTTGAGATCGGCCTTGTAGCCGAGGGCGATTCGGCCGCGATCGGCCAATCCGGCCACCTTCGCCGGAACCGAGGTCATCAGCCGCACCGCCTCGGCCACGCTGAGGCGGCCTGATGCACGGTCGCGAGCCCAGTGCGCCAGTACGAAGGTCGGGTAGCTGGCGTCGCAGATCATGCCGTAGTGCGCGCCGCCGTCGCCGAGGCCCAGCACCACGTCGTCGCGCCGGATCAGCTCACCCACGGTATCCAGTGAGTTGTTCTCGAAGTTGGCCAGTGCCACCAGCATCATGGCCTGGCCGTCGTCATCGAGCAGCCGGTCGTAGGCCTCCTCGAGCGGGCTGACACCGCGGGCCCGCGCCCTGGCCAGGATGCTCTCGGTGGCAGCGGGCTCGTAGTTCGCCGGGTCGGTGAGCGGGAACATCCACTCCCATGACTGCGCGAAGTACATAAACGGGTGTCCCTGCCCCGGTGTGTCGGCCAGGATGCGTGCCCGCACGTCGGGCTTACCCATCTCGGCGACCCGCTGAGCCAGCGGCAGGTGCGCGATCTCCTGATAGCTCGGATACAGCACGAACGGGTTGGCGGTCAGTTCCAGTCCGATCACCAGGCCGATCGGCCGGGCGAAAACCTGGGCGGTGATCTCGGCGCCGGCCGCGTTGTACTTCTCGATCAGGTTCAGCGCTCCCGGCCAGATCGGATCGCCGGAATTGCCGGTCGTCAGCGTGAAGGTGACCGGCACTCCGGCATCGGCGGCTGCCTCGAATACCTGTTGCAGTACCCGCTCGTAGCCGCCCGCCGGAATATCGGGGATGAACTGCAGCAGTCCTCCGCCCGCATCGGCCACGCCCGAAACGATCGCGGCGATCTCGTCGTAGGCTGCGTCATAGGTCGGGATGGGCGCACCGCTACCGGTCTTATGGAAGGCGAATCGCGATGACGAAACACCCAGTGCACCAACGTCAATCGCCTCAGCCGCCAGCTTACGCATCAGTGCCAGATCTTCGGGTGTCGCGGGTTCGCAGTCAGCCCCGCGTTGACCCATGACGTACACCCGCAGCGGCGAATGCGGGAGGTACGCCGCGATATCGATATCGCGGCGGCGGGCCTCGAGTGCATCGAGGTACTCCGGGAAGGTCTCCCAATTCCAGGGCAACCCATCCGTCATCACCACGCCTGGAATGTCCTCGACGCCGGCCATCACGTCGACCAGTACCTCGTGATCCTCTGCTCGGCAGGGGGCGAAGCCGACGCCGCAGTTGCCCATCAGTGCTGTCGTGACGCCGTGCGACGACGATGGCGAGAGCCGGTCCGACCAGATCGCCTGACCGTCGTAGTGCGTGTGCAGGTCGACGAACCCGGGTGTGACGAGCAGGCCGGTGGCATCGATCTCGCGGTCACCCGGTGTGTCGACGGTGCCCACCGCGACGATGACGCCATCGGATACCGCGACATCGCCGCGGTAGGGTTCGGCACCGAGTCCGTCGATGATGGTGCCGTTGCGGATGACTAGGTCATAGGTCATGGGAGTAGGTTACGTCGCCTACCGACGGCGTTAAAGGAATCCCACGCACGCCCTGGCTGCGGCCGTACACCATCCGTTCACCGAGCCGTAACCCTGCTGTCGCTCTGGACGGTTAATTTGCGCGCGTGACTACTCAGTTTAATGACTTCACCGTCTACGACGACGACGATGACGATCCGGTGCTGGTGGACCCCACGGGCACCCCGGTGGACACCTGGCGGGAGAACTACCCGTACGACCACCGCATGACCCGTGATGAGTACGAGGAGCAGAAGCGACTCCTCCAGATCGAACTGCTGAAGCTGCAGAAGTGGTCACAGGGCAACGATCACCGACATGTGATCGTGTTCGAGGGTCGGGATGCGGCCGGCAAGGGCGGCACCATCAAACGTTTCATGGAGCATCTCAACCCCCGCGGAGCGCGGGTGGTGGCGCTGGAGAAACCGACGGAGAGGGAACGTACCCAGTGGTACTTCCAGCGCTACGTCAATCACCTGCCCGCGGCCGGAGAGATCGTGCTCTTCGACCGGTCCTGGTACAACCGCGCCGGTGTCGAACGTGTGATGGGGTACTGCACTCCCAAACAGCACGCCGAATTCATCAGACAGGCGCCCCTTTTCGAGCAGATGCTGGTCAATGACGGAATCAGTCTGACGAAACTCTGGTTCTCGGTATCGGCTTCCGAGCAGCGCACCCGCTTCACTATTCGGCATGTCGATCCGGTTCGGCAGTGGAAACTGTCGCCGACTGATCTGGCTTCGCTGGACAAGTGGGACGACTACACCGCTGCCAAGCAGGACATGTTCAATTGGACCGACACCGAGGTCGCACCGTGGACGGTGATCAAGAGCAACGACAAGAAGCGCGCCCGCATCAATGCGATGCGCCACGTGCTGGGTAAGTTCGAGTACGACAACAAGGATTATGAGGTGGTCGGCCAGGCCGACCCCTTGATTGTGGGCCGCGCGCACTCATCTGACTGAGACGGACGCGTCCTGCCCGAGGAGGACGCGTGCGGTTCACGGGGACGGTGTTGATGTGGCTCATCACCACTACTCTGCTGGCTATTGCTGTGCCGGCACTGTGGTTGCAGCACAATATCATTGACGGCGCAGGTTATGCCGCACTCGCCCAAAGGGCGGCCACCGAACCCGAATTGCAGTCGGCGATGGCAACCGAGTTGACCGCTGAGGTCGGAAGGCTCGGTGTGGGCGTCGACTCAAGGTTCGTAAGTCCGATCGCCGTCGCATACACCGCCAGTTCTGCGTTCCCTGGGCAGTTCGCCCGTGCCAACGGGTTCGCGCACCGATGGATGTTCACCGACACCATTGAGTCCAGTGTGGACCCCCAGGGCCGGTTGGTCGTCGACTTCGCCCCAATGCTCTCCGACGCCGCTTTTGCGCAGACTCTTCGGGACTACGACATCACCGTGCCGTCCGCGGTGCCTATTGCGTTGACGGATAACGCTGCTGCGGTTCTGCGGCCGGGTGCGCTGCGCGAGGTGGGTATATGGGCGCCATGGGTCAGTATGGGAATTGTCGTGCTCGCGTCGGCATCAGCCCTGCTGATGCTCATCATCGCCCGTAACCGGGGCCGGGCCCTGGCTGCTCTGGGAGTTTCCGCCCTGCTCGTAGGTGCTTCTGGTTGGGCCGCAATCGAATTGGCCCAGCCCTATGTCCTGGACGCGCTCAAAGGGACTTCAGGAAACATCCGCCTCATCGCCGATGTCATGGTGGCCACCGTCCGGAGCAGCATGCATCAGTGGCTCAATGTCACGTTGATCGTCGGTGGCGGAATGGTGATCGTTGGTGTGATCGTGGGGCTGCTTTCCGGTCTGGCTAGCGCAGCATCCGATGCAGGAATGAGAAGCACAACGCCGACTTGAACGCGGTCTGGGCGTTGTCGGCCGCCCCGGCGTGGCCGCCCTCGATGTTTTCGTAGTACCAGACCGGCTGTCCGGCCTCCTCGAGAGCCGCAGCCATTTTCCTGGCATGGCCGGGATGCACCCGGTCATCCCGTGTCGAGGTGGTGACCAGTACGGGCGGATAGCGCTTATCTCCGCGGATGTTCTGGTACGGCGAGTACTCGGAGATGAACGACCAGTCCTGCGGATCATCCGGGTCGCCGTATTCCGCCACCCACGATGCCCCTGCAAGCAACAGGTGGAAGCGTTTCATGTCCAGCAGTGGCACCTGACACACCAGGGCCCCGAACAACTCCGGGTACTTGGTCGCCATGATGCCCATCAGCAATCCGCCGTTGCTGCCGCCCTGGGCGCCGAGTTTCGCAACCTCTGTGATGCCCCGCGTGACCAGGTCGGCGGCCACGGCGGCGAAGTCCTCGGCGACTTTGTGGCGGCCATCTCGCATCGCCTGGGTATGCCAACCCGGCCCATACTCGCCGCCGCCACGGATGTTGGCAAGAACGTAGGTGCCGCCCCTGCTCAACCACAGCCGCCCGAGCACCCCGCCGTACCCGGGAGTCTGGGCAACTTCGAACCCACCGTATCCGCCAAGCAACGTCGGCCCTACAGCTGGTGAATTCTTTCGTCCCACAACGAAATAGGGCACCTTGGTGCCGTCTTCAGAGGTTGCGAAATACTGCGACACATCAAGGTCTGCAGAGTCGAAGAACGACGGCGCTGTTTTGATCATCTGAAGTTCGCCGCCCGCCATGCCGTGCAGAAGCCGGGAGGGTGTAAGAAATCCGCTGGTGTCGAGAAAGATCTCGTCGTCGGTGGGATCGGTTGCGGCGATGACGGTGTTGGCGAAGCCGTCGGTGGCATCCACTCCCGCGACTGATTCGCGCGACCATGTGCCCGGAGTGATGATCGCCACTCGGCTGGCGACGTCGGCCAGTGTGACCACCACCAACCGATCACGTGTCCACCCGTACTGATGCAGGCAGGTGTGCTCGTCCGGGGTGAACACCACGGTCAATTCGGCTGTGCCGGCGAGGAATTGCTCGTAATTCGCGGCGAGCAGTGAGCCAGCCGAGTACATCCCGGAACCGGTGTACCAATCGGTCCGCAGCTCGATGAGTAGCCAGTCGCGGTGCACCGACAGGCTGGCGTCGGTCGGCGCGTCGATCCGCACGAGCTCACCGGATCGAAGCTGGTAAGCCTGGTCGTTGAAGAAGTCGACGGCGCGGTAGACCAACGTGCGTTCGTAACCCGGCGTCCGATCCACGCCGGCCGAGACGATCACATCCGACTGGGATCCGGTGAACACGGTTTCGGCCTCGGCCAGCGACTGCCCGCGTCGCCAGCGCTTCAATACCCGAGGATATCCGGAGTCTGTCAGCGACCCAGGTCCGAAATCGGTACCGACCAGGACGGTGTCGTGGTCTTCCCACGACAGCCGGGACTTCGCCTCGGGGAGTTCGAAACCGCCCACCACGAAGGACCGCGTCTCCATATCGAATTCGCGGACCACCGTCGCATCCGAGCCACCGCGGGACAGCGAGATCAACGCTTGTCGGTGGTCGGGTTCGATGACGTCGGCCCCGGCCCACACCCAGTTCTCACCATCGATACGGGCCAACTCGTCGACGTCGAGGATGACGTCCCAGACCGGGAAAGCGGTTCGGAAGCTGTCCAACGTCGTCCGCCGCCACAATCCGCGCGGGTTGGCCGCGTCGCGCCAGAAGTTGTAAAGGTGTGCACCGCGCCGGCGGACGTAGGGGATACGTGTATCGGTGTCGAGTATCTCCAACGCTTCACTACGCATCTCCTCGAAGCGCGAGTCGCTGAATTCGGCGATCGTGGCCTCATTGCGTGTGCGCACCCACCTGAGCGCGTCGTCGCCGTCGATATCTTCAAGCCATAGGTACGGGTCATCGACCATGTCTGCCACGGTACTGTGATCGCAATTACCGGTTCGCACGGCCAGGAGTCGCAGACCCCGATGACCTCGACGCATGCTCCGCCACCACGCGCTCTGATCACCATCGCCGCAGTGGAGTTGCTGCATCGTCTGCGGGCCCGGCACGGGCCGGTGATGTTCCACCAGTCCGGCGGCTGCTGCGACGGGTCCTCACCGATGTGCTACCCCGAGGGCGAGTTCATCGTCGGCGATCGTGATGTGTTGCTCGGCATCCTGGAAGACGCCCCGGTGTGGATATCGGGCCCACAGTTCGAGACGTGGAAGCACACCCAACTGGTGATCGACGTGGTGCCCGGTCGAGGTGGCGGCTTCAGCCTGGAGACCCCGGAGGGCCTTCGCTTCCTCAGCCGCGGTCGGGCCTTCAGCGCGTCGGAGGTCGAATTGCTGGCCGAGGCTGCGCCGCTGACCGGGGCGGACTATGAGGGTGGCGCCCGGCCGTTGGCCCGGACGGACCTGGTGGTGGCTGATGCCGCAGACGCGTGCCAAATACCTGGTCGGCGCGCCGAGGCCGTTCAGCCGTAGCGGGCTATCCGACCCGTATCGTCCTAACCGTGATACCCCTGCCTCGGGCATGGCTGCTCACAAGCGCGTTACTACTCGGCTGCGTGGCCGGCCAGATCGCCGCCGTAGTCGCCAAGCTCATGGTTGACGCCAACATCCGTCCCGATGT
>JBAXIA010000030.1:0-27058 GCA_037138615.1 Mycobacteriaceae bacterium
AGGACGCCGCCCTTTCAAGGCGGTAGCGCGGGTTCGAATCCCGTAGGGGGTACCCATGACGCGTTTACGCGGAGTGGTTTAGCAAGGCCCTGTGGCGCAGTTGGTTAGCGCGCCGCCCTGTCACGGCGGAGGTCGCGGGTTCGAGTCCCGTCAGGGTCGCCAAAAACGGCGAGGTGCTCCGGTGCCTTCCGGCCAGGTAGCTCAGTTGGTACGAGCGTCCGCCTGAAAAGCGGAAGGTCGCCGGTTCGATCCCGGCCCTGGCCACGTCAGAGGCTAGATGAGGGCAAATCCTTTCACCTAGTTGACGTTTATTCGTCGTTTATGCTGGCGACGCGATCCAAAGCCGAGGCAACCTCGGTGTGGATCTTGCCCCGACTCATGTACACGTCCTGTGTCATCGATGTCCGCGCATGACCAAGCTGATCCGAGGCGACCCTGGCCGATAAACCACTGTCGTCGATCAGAGTGGCCACGGTCTTCCTGAAGCTGTGGCTCGTCACGTCGGGTAAACCTAGGCTGTCGCGCAAATCTCGCCATTGTTTGCCCATGTTGTCGGGGTCACGGAGCGTTCCGGTGGAGGACGGGAAGATGACGCCGGCTGTGTTGGGGCCGCGCCACAGCTCCTTGCGTTGACGCAGGCAGTCGACTGCGAACTTGGGTAGAGCGATTGTGCGGTCGTCTCCGCCTTTGGTGGAGTCCTGCCGGATCAACCCCTTGCCTTTGATGCGAACGACCCCGCCTTTGACCTGCATGACGCACCGGTCGAGGTCGATGTCCTCCCAGCGCAGTGCTAGGAGCTCTGAGCGGCGCAGACCGGTGGCGGCCAGGATGGTCACCGCGTCGGCAAGATCCTTAGCGCGGCACTCCTCTGATTCCAGAACAACTTTCAAGAACGTCCGCAAGTCCATGTTGAGTGCTGGTGCGCCCCGAGTTCTCATGTCTCCCTTTCTCTTTCGTCTGCTGGCGAGCTCACGCGCGGGGTTGGTGGTGATAGCGCCAGCCATAATGGCGTCTGTGAGCACTGCGTTCAATGCGACTTTGGTGTGGCGTTCGCGGGTGGCTCCATGGTCGCGGCGAATACCGCGCAGAATCTCGTCGAGCAGGCCGGGTTTGGCTTCAGAAACGCGGATGTCTGCCATGCGGTGCCGTACCGCTTTGAGTGTCGCTCCGTCGGTGTCAACGCTCTTGGGCGCGAGTTCGCCGTCTTCACGGCAGCGCGCGACCGCTGACGGCAGAAAAGGTGAGTGGCTCCGTTCGGCCGCCCGGAGGGCGGCCACAGTCGCGCCGTGAGGCGCGAGGGCTCCGGGGGGTCCACGGAAGATGAAGAAACCCGGCCTGGCGCGTTTCCTCAATTGGATCGCCTCAGCGTCCGTAGAGTCAATAGCTCGCGGACCCCGATGCCCGGATTGGATCGGACAGGCGCTGATTCAGCCACCCACCGAGACGGACGACGAAAATGACCGCAGACCACAACCTCCCGCAGACGGGAGACCGAGCCGGGAGCGGGTTAGCCTCGCCGGCAGTGACCCGTCGCAAGCTTCTGGAGTCCTTGGGATCGATTGCTTTGGCCACCGCTCTCGCACCGGCGCTGGCGGCATGCGGGTCGAGTCGGCCTGCCCGCACAGTCGCCGATCAACTGAGCGCACTGCGCGGAAGGCTCAACGGTGCGCTGGTCTTGCCGGGCGAGAATGGCTTCGACATCTCGACTCAGCCATGGAATGCACGATTCGATCACGTGACGCCAATCGCGGCTGTGCTCGTCTCTGACGCTCATGACGTGTCAGCATCGATAGAGTTCGCGCGCGACAACGATCTGCCGTTCGCCCTCCGAAACGGATCCCACAGCTTCGGCGGGTACTCGTGTACCACCGGACTGGTGATCAACGTTTCTCGGCTCACTTCGGTGGCCTACGACAAAGTGACAGGTCTGGCCGAAGTCGGCGCTGGCATGACCAATCTCCCGGCCTACGAAGCGCTTTGGCAGCACAAGGTGACGGTCCCATCTGGCACCTGCCCGTCGGTCGGCCTCAGTGGCCTTTCGCTGGCAGGAGGAATTGGGAGGCTTTCCCTCCGGGATGGTCTGACGTGCGACCGTTTGGAGTCGCTGGAGGTCGTCACTTCAGCTGCTCAGGTCATCCGCGCAAGCGAAGTTGAGAACCCCGACCTTTTCTGGGCGTGCCGCGGGGGTGGCGGCGGCAACTTCGGCGCGATCACCCGCTTGCGATTTCGGAGCACGCCGGTCGACATGCCCTTCACGGAAATGGTGAAGGTGTATCCGCTGGAGCACGCCGTGAGTGTGGCGCGATCGTGGCAGCGCTGGATCGAGACACTGCCGATTACCATTCAGGCCGACCTCGCGTTCGTGACTGGGGATCCGGAGCACGGTGGTGCTACCTGTGAAGTTTGGATTCACTCGTCAGGACCGCCAGCGGATGCCCGAGAGCAGTTCAAGCAATTCGCCGCTGATGTCGGTGTCAAGCCACTGAGTGAAGACGGCGTGACGATCCCGTACTTCCAGTTTCAGCGGCCCTCCGAATGCGCCGGCTTGAGCGTCGCCGAATGCACCTACGAGAATCTTTCGAACCGTGGGGCGTTGGTACCGCCCGCGATGTACGCGAAGTCGAATTTCGCCGACCGCATGTGGCCGGACGACGCGATTGAGCAACTGAGAGCAGCGATGGCGGCAAGACAGGCAGACAACGCAATGACTCCGCGGCCCTTCGACAATTCGGTCCACCTTGGTCGCATACTCTTCGAGCGGCTGGGCGGGGCGGTCAATTCGGTCGCCCCCGATGCGACAGCCTTCCCGCACAGGCGTTCGCAATTTCTGATGCAGTTTCAGGGTCGTTGGAGCGGTAGCGCTCCGCAATCCGTAGCGGACCTCAATATCGACTGGGTGTCGAGTACCGTCGATAGCGTTCGGCCCTGGCTGACGGGCGCGGCGTATTCCGGTTACATCGATCCGCTGCTCAGCGATTGGCCGCAGCAGTATTACGGCCAGAACCTACCGCGATTGCGGAAAATCAAGACCACCGTCGACCCGGACAACGCGTTCCGATTCGCCCAGTCGATCGAGCCCGGCTAGCACTCTGCCCGCTGATCACACCCGCGAATGAAAGCCGATCATGTTGCCGGCGGTGTCGGTCACCAGATCACCGGTAGTGACCCCAGAACACGAACCGGGTCTCGTCGGGTATCCATTCGCCCCGAGTTTGACGTTCAACGAGCTGAACTACGAGCTAGGGCTTCATTCGATCGCCGCCCTGGTATGGCTCGCTGCCGGCGTCGTATCCACCGCTGGCGGCGGTGACGCAAACTGGTTGCGGCAGTTCGATCCGTTCTGACGCCTACAGGAAGCATCGTTGCCGACGCTGGTTGACGTTTATTCGCCGTTTATAACCCGAAAACTATGGAATCTAGCCGTATCGGATGGAAACCGTTTTGGGTCAATGTGGCTGCTAGAGTGGCATTTCCGGCATCGGATGAAACCCTTTGATAATGGTCGACCGAGAAGCGGAAGGTCGCCGGTTCGATCCCGGCCCTGGCCACCACGAACAGATGCACTCTCGGGAACCTGTCCCGCTGCCCCTAACTACGGTGCTGCTGCGCCGCTTTGACCAACCCGCCGCCGATGATCAGTCGCTGAATCTCGCTAGTGCCCTCGAATAGGCGAAGTAGCCGGATATCGCGGTAGATGCGTTCCACCGGGATGCCGCGCATATAGCCGGTTCCGCCGTGGATCTGAACCGCGAGATCGGCGACATTGCCGGCCATTTCGGTGCAGAACAGCTTGGCCACCGAAGGAGCGATACGGCGGTCTTCGCCGGTCAGCCACTTCTGTGCAGTATCGCGTACCAGTGCGCGGCCGGCCAGCACACCGGTCTGTTGATCGGCAAGCATGGCTTGAACGAGTTGGAATGCCCCGACCGGAGATCCGCCCTGGGTCGCGGTGACCGCGAAGTCGATCGATTCGTCCAATGCGCGTTGTGCGGTGCCGACGGCCAGTGCGGCGATGTGGATCCGCCCACGCGCCAGCGATGTGAGCGCTGCGCGGTATCCGATGTCCTCGCTGCCACCGATGAGCGCTTCGGGTCCGAGGCGGACATCAGTGAAATACACGTCCGACGTCCAGGCGCCCGCCTGGCCCATCTTGGCGTCTTTGACGCCGACGTCGACTCCCGACGCGTCGGCTGGCACCAAGAACACCGCGATTCCGGCTCCGTTGCCGTCAGCTGGGCGGGTGCGTGCGAACACGACGAACAAGTCCGCCAGTGGGGCATTGGTGATCCAGCGTTTCTGGCCGGAGATCACCCAATTCGCCCCTTCCCGAACTGCTTTCGTCCGCAGGCCCGTGGGATCGGACCCTGCGCCGGGTTCGGTGAGCGCGAACGAGGCGACGACCTCACCGCTGGCCATCGCCTCAAGCCACCGGCCCTTCTGCTCGTCGGTACCGAAACCGACGAGTACCTGGCCGGCGATACCGTTGTTGGTGCCGAACATCGAGCGCACCGCCAGTGAGGTGTAGCCCAGCTCCAAGGCCAACTCGACATCCTGGGCGATGTCCAGACCGAGTCCGCCCCACTCCTGCGGGATCGCGTACCCGAACAGACCCATCTGCCTGGCTTGCTCACGCAAGTCGTCGGGTATCTGGTCGCTTTCGCTGATCTCCGACTCGCGCGGCACGACGACCGAGCGCACGAAGTGGCGGGTCGCAGCCAGAATCTCCTGAAAGTCGTCGTCTCCGACCACTGCTGTCATGGTCCAATCAAATACGATGACGGCCTCAGTCGCGTCCGGGGGGCGAGAAGAAGGGTGATCGGATGGCATTGCTGGCCGGACGGATCGCGGTCATCACCGGCGGGGCCCAGGGCCTCGGCTACGCCATTGCTGAACAGTTCATCGCCGAAGGAGCGCGCGTCATGTTGGGCGATCTCAGTAGTGACGCCACCCGGGCCGCCGCCGAGACACTCGGCGGTTCCGGCGTCGCCCGGGCCTTTGCCTGCGACGTCACCTCAAGTTCCGCAGTCGACGACCTCGTCGGCGCGGCGGTCGAGGAGTTCGGCGGCCTGGACATCATGGTCAACAACGCCGGCATCACCCGGGATGCGACCCTGCGGAAGATGACCGAGCAGCAGTTCGACGACGTGATCTCGGTGCACCTCAAGGGCACCTGGAACGGCACCCGCTCGGCTGCAGCGATCATGCGCGAACGAGGCAGCGGCGCGATCATCAATATGTCGTCGATCTCGGGCAAGGTGGGCTTTGTCGGCCAGACGAACTACTCGGCGGCTAAGGCCGGCATTGTCGGATTGACCAAGGCCGCAGCCAAGGAGCTTGCCCACCTCGGGGTGCGCGTCAACGCTATCGCGCCCGGTTTGATCCGCTCGGCGATGACTGAGGCTATGCCGCAACGTATTTGGGATGGCAAACTGGCTGAGGTGCCGATGGGCCGCGCGGGTGAACCATCAGAGGTGGCGGCAGTCGCCTTATTCCTTGCCTCCGATATGTCGTCCTACATGACCGGCACCGTGCTCGAAGTCACCGGCGGTCGACACATATGACCAGGCTCGCCCAGACCCTCGGACTGACTGAGTTCCAGACCGAGATCCTCACCGCGGTAAGGCAATTTGTCGATAAAGAGATCATTCCCAACGCCCAGGAGCTCGAGCACACCGACACCTACCCGCAGGACATCGTCGATCAGATGCGCGAGATGGGCCTGTTCAGTCTGATGATTCCGCAGGAGTACGGCGGACTGGGTGAGTCGCTTCTGACATACGCGCTCTGCGTAGAGGAATTGGCTCGCGGCTGGATGAGCGTCTCCGGGGTGATCAACACCCACTTCATCGTGGCCTACATGATCCGCCAGCACGGAACCGACGAGCAGAAGCAACGTTTCCTACCCCGGATGGCGACTGGTGAGACCCGCGGCGCTTTCTCGATGTCCGAGCCCGAGGTGGGATCGGATGTCGCCGCGATTCGAACCCGGGCTACCCGCAACGGTGATGGGACCTACACGATCAATGGCGCGAAGATGTGGCTGACCAATGGCGCGAGCTCCACTCTGGTCGCCGCGTTGGTGCGCACAGACGAAGGTGCCGATACCCCCCACCACAACCTGACGGCGTTCCTCGTCGAGAAACCCGCCGGCTTCGGCGAGGTGCTACCCGGTCTGACGATCCCGGGCAAGCTTGACAAGCTCGGTTACAAGGGCATCGACACCACGGAACTGCTGTTCGACGGTTACCTCGCCGCGGCCGAAAACATCCTCGGCGGGGAACCCGGGCGGGGTTTCGGCCAGATGATGGACGGCGTGGAGGTGGGCCGTGTCAATGTCGCCGCCAGGGCCTGTGGTGTGGCGGTCCGCGCATTCGAGCTTGCGGTCCGCTACGCACAGCAGCGCAGCACCTTCGGCAAGCCGATCGCCGAGCACCAGGCCATTGCCTTCCAACTTGCCGAAATGGCAACCAAAGTCGAAGCCGCGCACCTGATGATGGTCAACGCCGCCCGGCTCAAGGATTCCGGCCAGCGCAACGATCTCGAGGCCGGTATGGCGAAATACCTGGCCAGTGAATTCTGCTCCGAGGTCACCCAGCAGAGCTTCCGCATCCATGGCGGGTACGGCTACTCCAAGGACTATGAGATCGAACGGTTGATGCGTGACGCCCCGTTCCTGCTCATCGGTGAAGGCACCAGTGAGATCCAGAAGACCATCATCAGCAAGCGGTTGCTGACCGACTACCGGATTTGAGGCGCGATATGCGCACGCTCGACGAACTCGGCTACTACCTGCTGGCCGGTGCCGGCGGCGAAGGCCCGGCCACGTTAATGGACGAGGCCCGCCGCGGTGAGGAACTGGGCTTCGGCACCGCCTTCATCTCCGAGCGCTGGAATGTCAAGGAGGCCGCCTCGCTGACCGGCGCGGCATGCGCGGTAACCACCCGGATGCAGATCGCCACGGCAGCAACCAATCACAACACCCGTCATCCACTGATCAGTGGATCGTGGGCCACCACCATGCACCGACTCTCCGGCGGTCGGTTCACGCTGGGTATCGGCCGCGGCATTGGTGCGATCTACGCCGCCTACGGCATTCCCGCGGTGACCACCGCCCAGATGGAAGACTTCGCGCAGGTGATGCGCCGACTGTGGCGCGGCGAAGTCATCTTCAACCACGACGGGCCGATCGGGAAGTATCAGATCCTGGTACTCGACCCGGATTTCAACGAGGACATCCGGCTGGCGCTGGTGGCCTTCGGACCCAACACCCTGAGACTGGGGGGCCGGGTATTCGACGACGTCATCCTGCACACCTACTTCACGCCCGAAACCGTGACGCGCTGTGTACGCACCGTCAAAGAGGCCGCCGAACAGGCCGGTCGCGATCCTGACAGCGTGCGGGTGTGGTCATGTTTCGCCACGGTCGGAGACCATCTTCCTGAAGAGTTGCGGCTCAAGAAGACGGTCGCCCGGCTGGCCACCTACCTCCAGGGCTATGGCGACCTGATGGTCACGACCAATGAATGGGATCCTGCTGTGCTGCAACGGTTCCGGGCTGACACTGTGGTGCAGTCGATCGGCGGCGGTATCGACCACAAAGCCACGCCCGAACAGATCCAGCACATCGCCACCCTGATCCCCGGAGAATGGCTGGAACCCTCTGCCACCGGCTCGGCGAGCCGCTGTGTGGATCGGATCCGTAGGGAGTTCGACTACGGTGCCGACGCGGTGATCATGCATGGCGCCACACCCGACGAACTTGAGCCGATCGTGACGGCGTACCGGAAAATCGCCCCGTGATACCCCGCCTGCTCGCTAGTGTCGCGTAATGGCAGTCAGCGATTCACGCGAAGTGGTCATCGAAGCGACCCCGAAGGAGATTCTCGACGTTATCGCCGATGTTGGGTCGGCTCCCGATTGGTCACCCCAGTACCAGAGTGCCGAGGTGTTGGAGACCTATAAGAATGGCCGACCAAAGCGGGTCAAGATGAAAATCAAGGCCGCCGGGCTGACCGACGACATGGAGGTCGAGTACAGCTGGGGCGACAACACCGCCGGTTGGGCCCTGCTCAAGTCTGGCCAACTGAAGGCTCAGAACGCTACCTACACGCTGACGCCTGCTGGCGACAAGACCAAGGTGCGCTTCGACCTCGAGGTCGATCCGGCGATCCCGATCCCCGGCTTTCTGCTCAAGCGGACGCTCAAGGGTGCCATGGAGACCGCCACCGACGGCTTGCGCAAGCAGGTCCTCAAGCTCAAGAAAGGGTGAACCCCTAACCGCGGCCCAGCATTTCCAGCCGCCGGATCGCCTCGTCCAAAGTCTCGTGGCGCTTGCAGAATGCGAAGCGCACCAGGTGATTCCATGCACCGACATGCGCGGGGTCCGGGTCGCAGAACGCCGACATCGGGATCGCGGCCACCCCGGCCCGGTGCGGTAACTCCGCGCAGAATGATGCGCTATCGGCGAATCCCAGCGGGCGCGGGTCCGCGCAGAGGAAATAGGTACCGGCACTGGCGTGCACTCCGAAACCGATATCGGTCAATGCCGCCGCAAGCTTGTCGCGCTTGCCCTGTAATGACCGGCGCAGCGACTCCACCCAGGCATCCTCGTTGTCCAGTGCGTAGGCCACCGCGGGCTGGAAGGGTGCGCCGCCGACATAACTGAGGTACTGCTTGGCTGCCCGAACCCCGGCGATCAGATCAGCCGGCCCGCACGCCCAGCCGATCTTCCAGCCGGTGCAGTTGAACATCTTGGCCGCACTGGAGATCGTCACGGTGCGCTCGACCATTCCCGGGTAGGTCGAAATCGGCAGATGACGGCGACCGTCAAACACCAGATGCTCGTAAACCTCATCGGAGATCACCAGCAGGTCGGCCTCGATCGCAATGTCGGCCAGCGCCCGCAGTTCGTCGTCAGACAGCACCATGCCGGTCGGGTTGTGCGGTGAGTTGACGATCAGCGCCCGGGTCCGCGGAGTGATGGCGGCGCGCACCGCGTCGACGTCGAGGACGAATCCGCGGCCGTCTGCAACCAGTGGCACCGAAACACGCCGGCTACCGGCCATCGCGATCACCGGGGAGTAGGTGTCGAAGAACGGTTCGATCAGCAGCACTTCCGAGCCCGGCTCGACCAGGCCCAGTACCGTGGCGGCGATCGCCTCGGAGGCGCCGACCGTCACCAGCACCTCGGAGTCCGGGTCGAAGTCAGCGCCATAGCGTCGCGTGCGCTGTCTGGCGATCGCTTGGCGCAGTGGCGCGATACCGGGGCCCGGTGGGTACTGGTTGACTCCGTCGGCGATGGCCTGGCGCGCGACCTCCAGCATCGCGGACGGACCGTCCTCATCGGGGAAGCCCTGACCGAGGTTGACCGCACCAACCTCGGCGGCCAATGCCGACATCGCCGCGAAGACATTGACCGAGTAGGGGCGCAACCGCTCGACCGTCATGAGCTACGAGCGTAGCGACCAGCCTTCCCAACCAACGGGTTGGCCGAGGCCCTGATAGGGTTGGGAATTAAGCGGCTAGGCTCTGTGCCGCACCCGAAAATCCCGACAAGGCTCTACAAAGTCTGAAGAGGAAACCACCATGTCCGAAGAAGCTTTTATCTACGAGGCAATCCGTACGCCCCGCGGCAAAGGTCGCAACGGTGCCCTGACCGAGGTCAAGCCGCTCAACCTGGTCACCGGGCTCATCGACGAGATGCGCGTACGCCATCCCAACCTCGACGAGAACATGATCAGCGACGTCGTCCTCGGCTGTGTTTCGCCCGTCGGTGATCAGGGTGCCGATATCGCCCGCACCGCGGTGATCGCCGCGGGTATGCCCGATACCGTCGGCGGTGTCCAACTCAACCGCTTCTGCGCTTCCGGCCTGGAAGCAGTGAACACCGCAGCGCAAAAAGTGCGGTCGGGCTGGGACGATCTCGTCTATGCCGGCGGTGTGGAATCGATGAGCCGGGTGCCGATGGGCTCCGACGGTGGCGCGATGTTCTCCGACCCGGCCACCGTTTACGACGCCTACATCGTTCCGCAGGGCATCGGCGCCGACCTGATCGCGACCATGGAGGGGTTCTCCCGCGATGACGTCGACGCCTACGCGCTGCGCTCCCAGGAAAACGCCGCGGCTGCCTGGTCCGGCGGCTACTTCGGCAAGTCGATCGTGCCTGTCCGGGATCAGAACGGTCTGCTCATCCTCGACCACGACGAGCACATGCGTCCCGACACCACCAGGGAGGGTCTGGGCAAGCTGAAGCCCGCCTTCGAGGCAATGGCGGCGATGGCCGGCTTCGATGACGTCGCATTGCAGAAGTACCACTGGGTGGAGAAGATCAACCACGTCCACACCGGAGGCAACAGCTCGGGCATTGTCGACGGCGCCGCCCTGGTGCTTATCGGCAACGAGAAGGCGGGTAAGGCTAATGGCCTGACTCCGCGGGCCCGCGTCGTGGCCACCGCCACCAGCGGCGCCGATCCGACCATCATGCTGGTCGGTCCCACTCCGGCCACGTTGAAGGTGCTCGACCGCGCGGGCCTGACCGTCGATGACATCGACCTCTTCGAACTCAACGAGGCCTTCGCCTCGGTGGTGCTGAAGTTCCAGAAGGACCTCAACATTCCCGACGAGAAGCTCAACGTCAACGGCGGCGCTATCGCGTTCGGTCACCCACTCGGTGCCACCGGCGCCATGATCACCGGCACCATGGTCGACGAACTTGAGCGCCGTGGCGCCAAGCGCGCTCTGATCACGCTGTGCATCGGCGGCGGTATGGGCGTTGCCACCATCATCGAGCGCGTCTAAGCCTCGCATCACCTAAGGAGTAGGCGAAAACCATGGCAGAGAACACCATCAAGTGGGATTCCGATGCCGACGGCATCGTCACACTGACCCTCGACGACCCCACCGGCTCGGCCAACGTGATGAACGAGCACTATAAGGACTCCATGCACAGGTGCGTGGAACGTCTTGTTGCGGAGAAGGATTCAATCACCGGTGTCGTGATCACCAGCGGCAAGAAGACTTTCTTCGCCGGCGGCGACCTCAAGGCGATGATCCAAGCCGGACCGGAGAACGCCGGCGAGATCTTCACTGAGGTCGAGGAGATCAAGCGCGATCTCCGCGCGCTGGAGACCCTGGGCAAGCCCGTCGTGGCAGCCATTAACGGCGCCGCACTCGGTGGTGGCCTCGAGATCGCACTGGCGTGTCACCATCGCATCGCCGCCGATGTCAGGGGTATCCAGATTGGACTGCCCGAGGTGACCCTGGGACTGCTGCCCGGAGGCGGCGGCGTCGCCCGCACAGTGCGGATGCTGGGCATCCAAAACGCTTTCGTGTCCGTACTGAGCCAGGGCACCCGCTTCAAACCCGCTCAGGCCAAGGAACTCGGACTGATCGATGAGGTGCTACCGACTACGGAGGAACTGGTTCCGGCCGCCAAGGCGTGGATCAAGGCCAATCCGGAGGCGCACACCCAACCCTGGGATGCCAAGGGTTACAAGATGCCCGGCGGCACCCCGTCCAGCCCGGCGCTTGCCGCGATCCTTCCGTCGTTCCCGGCGCTACTTCGTAAGCAACTCAAGGGTGCGCCGATGCCCGCGCCGCGGGCGATCCTGTCCGCGGCCGTCGAGGGTGCGCAGGTTGATTTCGACACCGCCACCCGTATTGAGAGCCGCTACTTCACCGAGTTGGTCACCGGACTTGTTGCCAAGAACATGATCCAGGCGTTCTTCTTCGATCTTCAGGCCATCAACGCCGGCGGCTCGCGTCCCGAAGGTATCGGTAAGACCCCGATCAAAAAGATCGGCGTGCTCGGTGCCGGAATGATGGGAGCCGGAATCGCCTACGTCTCGGCCAAGGCCGGTTTCGACGTGGTGCTCAAGGACGTCACCATTGAGGCCGCGAATAAGGGCAAGGCCTACTCGGAGAAGCTCGAGGCCAAGGCACTTGAGCGTGGTAAGACCACGCCCGAGAAGTCCAGTGCATTCCTCTCCAAGATCACCCCGACTGCGGATGCCAAGGATTTCGCCGGAGTGGACTTCGTCATCGAGGCTGTCTTCGAGAGCCAGGAGCTCAAGCACAAGGTCTTCGGTGAGATTGAAGACATCGTCGAACCCAACGCTGTCCTTGGCTCCAACACCTCCACCCTGCCTATCACCGGTCTGGCCACCGGTGTGAAGCGCCAGGAGGACTTCATCGGGATCCACTTCTTCTCGCCGGTCGACAAGATGCCGCTGGTCGAAATCATCAAGGGCGAGAAGACTTCTGATGACGCGCTTGCCCGGGTGTTCGACTACACCCTGGCCATCGGCAAGACCCCGATCGTGGTCAACGACAGTCGCGGCTTCTACACCAGCCGGGTCATCGGGACGTTCATCAATGAGGCGCTGGCGATGCTTGGCGAGGGCGTGGAGCCGGCCAGCATCGAGCACGCCGGGGCTCAAGCCGGCTATCCCGCTCCGCCGCTGCAGCTCTCTGACGAGCTCAACATGGAGCTGATGCACAAGATCGCGGTCGCCAGCCGCAAGGGAATCGAAGACGCTGGCGGCAAGTACGCGCCGCACCCGGCTGAGGCGGTCGTGGAGAAGATGATCGAGATCGGCCGGCCGTCGCGGCTGTCCGGTGCCGGCTTCTATGAGTACACCGATGGCAAGCGGACCCAGTTGTGGTCCGGCCTGCGCGATACCTTTAAATCCGGCAGCTCGACACCGCCGCTGCAGGACATGATCGACCGGATGCTGTTCGCTGAGGCGCTGGAGACCCAGAAGTGTTTCGACGAAGGTGTGATCACCACGACAGCTGATGCCAACATCGGCTCGATCATGGGTATCGGCTTCCCGCCCTGGACCGGTGGCGCCGCGCAGTACATCACCGGTTACCCGGGCGGCAAGGCGGCGTTCGTGGCTCGCGCCAAGGAACTGGCCGACCGTTACGGCGACCGGTTCAATCCACCGGCATCGCTGTTGAAGTAGTGCGGATAGGCGGGTGACCGTCGGACTCATCTGCGCGCTGCCGCAGGAGCACGGGCACCTTCTGGCTGCCATGAGTGTGGCAGCGACGCGCGAGGTGGCCGGGGTTGAATTCCGCCTCGGCGACCTCGACGGCCACCCGGTGGTCTTGGCCCGGGCGGGTATGGGCAAGGTCAATGCCGCACTGGTGGCCACCCTGCTCGCCGACCGGTTCGGCTGCCGCGCGATCGCCTTCTCCGGCGTCGCGGGCGGTTTGGATCCGAACCTACAGATCGGCGATGTCGTGATCGCCGACCGTACCGTCCAACATGACGCCGGCGTGATCGAAGATGCCGGTCTGCAGGCTTATCAGGCCGGCCATGTTCCGTTCATCAACCCCACCACCGAATTCGGTTATGCCACGGATCCGGCATTACTCGGACGGGTCCGCGGCCACCTCGACGGCTTCACGCTGGCGCGGCTGTCCCGCAATGCCGGCGGCGGTGACCGGCCGCCGCGTATCGCCTACGGCACGGTGTTGACCGGAGATCAGTATCTGCACAGCGCACTCACCCGTGACCGCCTGCATGCCGACCTCGGTGGGCACGCCGTAGAGATGGAAGGCGCCGCGATCAGTCAGGTGTGTGAGAGCTTCGGCATCCCCTGGCTTGTCGTTCGCTCCCTCTCGGACCTCGCCGGGGCGCAATCCCGCTTCGACTTCACCGCATTCGTCGACGAAGTGTCTGCACAGTCGGCAGCGATCCTGCGCCACCTGTTACCGGTGTTCTGAGCGAGCTTTCACCGTAGAGTCGGACCTATGCGTTTTGGACTGTTCATCCCGCAAGGTTGGCGAATGGACCTGGTGGGCATTCCACCGGAAAACCATTGGCAGGTCATGCGCGACCTGGCGACCTACGCCGACAGCGGACCGTGGGACTCATTGTGGGTGTACGACCACTTCCACACCGTGCCGATGCCCACCGACGAGGCAACCCACGAAGCCTGGACCCTGATGGCCGCCTACGCCGCCACCACCGAGCGGATCAAAATCGGCCAGATGTGTACGGCGATGAGTTACCGCAACCCGGCGTATCTGGCCAAGGTCGCGGCCACCACCGACATCATCTCGGGCGGCCGGGTACAGATGGGTATCGGCGGGGGTTGGTACGAGCACGAGTGGCGAGCGTACGGATACGGATTTCCCTCCGCCGGGGTACGTCTGGCCCGCCTCGACGAGGGCGTACAAATCATGCGCGATGCCTGGCGAGACGGACGGGTCAGCTTCGACGGTAAGCACTATCAGATCGACGGTGCCATCGTCGCCCCTAAACCGCTGCAGTTAGGCGGGATTCCGCTGTGGATCGCCGGCGGTGGCGAGAAGGTGACGTTGAAGATCGCCGCGAAATACGCCCAGTACACCAACTTCAGTGCCGGGCTCGAAGAATTCGCACGCAAGTCGGAGATCCTCGCTGGACACTGCCGTGATGTGGGTACCGACTTCGGTGCGATCGTGCGGTCGGCCAACGTCAACGCCATTCTCGGCAGTTCGGATGCTGAGGTGACCGAGCGGGTCAAGCGGGTCCGAGACCGGGTGGCCGGCGTATGCGGCGATGCGGCCGCCGATGCGACGATGGCCATGGTCAGTGCGCCCGGTAACGCCACCGGCACCCCTGCGGAGGTGATCGAAAGCCTCTCGGCATTGCGCGAATTGGGTTGCGACTACGTGATCTGCTACTTCCCGGAGGCGGCCTACGACCGGTCGGGCATCGAGTTGTTCGCCCGAGAGGTCATTCCCGCGCTTGCCTAGATCGCTGGGCCCAACAGGTCGTCGGCATCGGTGATGATGTAGCCGTAGCCCTGCTCGGCCAGGAACCGTTGCCGGTGTGCCGCGTAGTCGGTATCAAGGCTGTCTCGGGCTACGACCGAGTAGAACAGTGCCCCGCCGCCGTCGTGCTTGGGTCGCAGCAGCCGACCCAGCCGCTGCGCCTCCTCCTGGCGGGAGCCGAAGGTGCCTGAAACCTGCACGGCCACAGAGGCTTCCGGAAGGTCAATGGAGAAGTTCGCCACCTTCGAAACCACCAGGGTCTTGACCTCGCCGCTACGGAACGCGTCGTACAGCGCCTCGCGTTCGGCATTTTTGGTCGAACCCTGAATCACCGGCGCACCGAGTTCGGCACCTAATTCATCCAGCTGGTCGAGGTAGGCGCCGATCACCAGGGTCGGCTCACCGGGGTGTTTGGCAAGGATCGACTTCACCACAGCGATCTTCGAGCGCGCCGTCGAGCACAACCGGTAACGCTCCTCGGGTTCAGCGACGGCGTATTGCATGCGCTCGTTGTCGGTCATCGTCACCCGCACTTCGACGCACTCGGCGGGCGCGATCCAGCCCTGGGCCTCAATGTCCTTCCATGGCGCGTCGTAGCGTTTCGGCCCGATCAGGCTGAACACGTCGCCTTCGCGGCCGTCCTCCCGGATCAAGGTTGCGGTCAGCCCCAGGCGACGGCGGGACTGCAGGTCGGCGGTCATCCGGAACACCGGTGCAGGCAGCAGGTGTACCTCGTCGTAAATGATCAGGCCCCAGTCGCGGCTATCGAACAGTTCCAGATGGCGATACTCACCCTTGGTGCGCCGGGTGATCACCTGATAGGTGGCTATCGTGACCGGGCGGATTTCCTTGCGCTCGCCGGAGTACTCACCGATCTCAGCCTCGGTAAGTGAGGTTCGCGCGATCAGTTCCCGTTTCCACTGCCGGCCAGCCACGGTGTTGGTGACCAGGATCAGTGTCGTGGCGGCCGCCTTGGCCATGGCCGCCGCGCCGACCAGGGTCTTACCGGCGCCACACGGCAGCACTATCACGCCTGAGCCGCCGGCCCAGAACGAGTCGACCGCCATCTGTTGGTAGTCACGAAGTTTCCAGTCGTCTTCGACCAAGCTGATCGCGTGCGCCTCACCGTTGACGTAACCGGCCAGATCCTCTGCGGGCCAACCGATCTTGAGCAACATCTGCTTGACGCGGCCCCGCTCGCTGGGGTGCACAATCACGGAATCGTCATCGATCCGGGCGCCGAGCATCGGAGCGATCTTCTTGTTGCGCAGTACCTCCGCGAGGACAGCGCGATCCAGGCTCAGCAACATCAGGCCATGCACCGGACTTTTGATCAGTTGCAGCCGGCCGTAGCGGGCCATGGTGTCCACGATGTCGACCAGCAATGGTTGCGGCACCGCGTAGCGGGAATAGCTGACCAGTGCATCGACCACCTGCTCAGCGTCATGGCCCGCAGCCCGGGCGTTCCAGAGGGCCAGTGGGGTGATGCGGTAGGTGTGAATGTGTTCGGGTGCCCGCTCCAATTCGGCGAATGGGGCGATGGCAGCCCGTGCGGCTCCGGCCTGCTCGTGATCGACCTCGAGCAGAACGGTCTTGTCGGACTGCACGATCAGGGGGCCGTCGCTCATGCGCGATCCGCCTTCGACACTCGCTGGTCGGTCATAGCGCCATTATCCGTTGCCGACCGACAAGACCCACTATCGGTTGTCGGCTGACAAGACCGAGGTGACGCGGTGCACAGCGAATTCGCGCATGCGGCCCTGGGCGGGGTCGAACGCCATCAGGTGCCCGCCGTGCACCGAGATCGGTGTCACCACCCGCTGGGTGGCCACCCCGGCGGCGTCGACGTAGCCCATGAGGACGTCCTTGCCGTGGACCGCGGCCTGGGCCAGCAGGGCCATGGCTACCCCGGGGTCCACCCGGACGTTGCCCAGTGGTGCCGCATCGACTCGGCGCAGCACCGAGACGACCGTGGCCAGTGTCTCTCGGCTCGGCCTGGGTTGTGAGCGCGCTTGCCGGCGGACCAACGCCATGGGCACCCGCGAACCACGGCGACGTAGATCGACGATCGCGCCGGAGGAATTCTCGGCGGCCGGTGCCAGGCCGGCAGCTCGCAAGGCGGCGAGGACCTCGGCGATCGGCGCCTGGGAGATCGCGACCGTCGGGGCCAGCAACCGGACCTCAAGATCGGTCAATGCCGGTGAAGCCACCGCATGGGCGAGCAGTACGGGATCGTCGCAGCGCAGGAAAGACGACGCCATGCCCACTCGGAGCTGGCCGTGCCGACGGGCAACATCATTGATCAGATAGGTCAAGCCTTGGGGGACAGGGGTTTTCGAGTGCGTTTCGAAGAAGCTCAGCAGCACCCCGGCTGTTCGGCCGGTATCCAGGGCGTGGCGGATGGAACCCTCACTCACTCGATACACCATGGCCGCACCCGCCGATTCAACAGTGGCGACCGCTGCCAGTTCGTCGGCAAGTTCGCGCTGCAATGGACCGGGCACCACCACCGTGAGATCGGCCTGAACCAGGAAGTAGTCGATGGGGGCCGGCAGTGCGACGGCCATCGCGGCGAGCGCATCCTCGTCACTGCCGGCCAGCAGCGCGCGCGCCGGAGAACTCAGCGCGCCTCTGCCGGTCAGACCCAGTGCGTGTGCCTCATCGAGCAGATGTCCGACCGGCTCGGGCCGCAGCCGCGCCGCCCAGCAGGGTCGACGCCAGATCAGCGCGCGGGATGCGCCCGGCGCGTCCACTCCGGCACCGACGGGAAGTCCGGCCAGCACCTCGAGTAGCAACCGGCGATCAACTGGCGCTGCGTTGGAATACAGCGAATCCGACAGTGCTGCATAGTGTTTCCCGTCAGGACCTCGATCGCCGATCAGGCCGGGACGTGACGGCAGTTCAAGCCAGGCGGTCGCCAACTGCAGCCAGCGGTGTTCGGCCGCGGCCTCCAGGAACCGGTCCGTGGCAATTGTCGGCGCCCAGTACGGCAGTGTGTCGTCGGGCGGTGCAGGGTCTGGCATTCCTCTGGCGATCAGCCCGGCCGCTGCCGCCAACTCCAGGACCAGTCCCAGCCGGTGCTCGTCGATCCCGGTGATCTTGCTTAACCGTTTGGTCTCGCGCACACCGAGCCCGCCGCTGCGAAGCTCGGGAACCGGAGCTGCTGAAAGAGTTTCCAACACAACCTCGACCTGGCGCATCAGCTCCATCGCCGCACCTGCCGCTGATGCGTCGGCGTCGGTGCCGGTGGTGGTCGCGACGATCGGATCCGGTGGGCTCAGGCCCGCCGGACCGGGCTCCTCGCCGCGCAGCACCTGGCCGACATCGCGCGGTAGCACGACCGTGTCGGCATCGACCTGGCGCAGAAGTCCGGCCGCCAGCAGTCGCTGCACCGGCCGGTCGGCAGGCGTGCCCGGGGCGGCATCGCGGGTGCGGCCCACCGGAGATCGGGCCACCAGCCTGTCGAGCACCTCGCGCGCGGGCTCGTCCAGGCCATCGATTGCCGCCGCAAGCTCTGCCGCAGAGCGGTGGGTGCTCTCGGCGATTACCTGGCCCGGAAACCAGTGGAGCGCCTCGGTTGTTGCCGGTGAGACCTCCAACTCAGCCTCACCCCACACCAATGCCCGATCTCGTAGATCCTCCAGGGCAACCAGGACAGCGGCCGGCGACGCGCGATTCCCGATCAGGTCCACCACCTCATCGGCCGGCACGGCAACGTGGTCTGCCCGCAGCGTCAACAGCGCATCCAGCACCGCCAGGTGCAGGAAGTCCAGTTCGTCGGCAGCGGCTTTGACCGAGTGCCTGGCGGCAGCCCGCGCGGCGAGAGCGGCGATACTGCCTGGTGCCGGCTGGGCCAGGTCGGGTCGCAGTTCGAGGATGCGAATCAACTTCTCATCCGGCAGACCGGACAGCCAGGAGCCCAACGGGACGTTTCTCTGCGCGGTCATTATTGACCAGCCTAAATCAGTAGGCATATGGGCGAGTTCGGTGGACAAGTGTCACAATGAAGGCGTGGCTCAGAAAACGCACCGATACATCGACAACGGCTGGCCGACCCGGGATCCCGACGACCATCCGGTCAGCGAGTTGGCCGCCGATCGGGTGGGGGCGCTGTCCCCCTTTGGAGACACCACCTTTCCTCTGCCCGCCACCGATTTGCCCTACGTGCACCCGGTCACCGTCGTCAACAAGTAACAGTGAACACCGGGCCGAAGCGCCACCTGTCACACCTCGACGATCATGGCGCTGCGCGGATGGTCGACGTTTCCGAAAAGACTGCCACCGCGCGAACGGCTTCTGCCTCCGGCACCGTGCATACAACTGATGAAGTCATCTCGTTGATAGCCTCCGGCGGGCTGCCTAAGGGCGACGCCCTGGCCACTGCCCGGGTGGCCGGAGTCCTCGCTGCCAAACGCACCAGTGACCTCATTCCGCTGTGCCATCAACTCGCGCTCAGCGCGGTCGATGTTGACTTCGAAATCAACTCCAGCACAATCGAATTGACTGCCACGGTGCGAACCACCGACCGAACCGGTGTCGAGATGGAAGCGCTGACAGCCGTCACCGTGGCGGCACTTACTGTCTACGACATGATCAAAGCCGTTGACCCGGCCGCGCGGATTGACGATATTCACGTGGTGGCCAAAGAGGGCGGTAAAACCGGCGTCTGGACCGCCCCGCGGTGAGTCGTTCGGCCCGGGTGGTCGTCGCCTCCACGCGCGCCGCCACCGGTGTATACGACGATCGGAGTGGGCCGATCATCCGCGACTGGCTTGTCGACCGCGGGTTCGACATTGCCGCCCCGGCGGTGGTGACCGACGGCGACGCGGTACTTGAGGCACTGCGGTCTGCGGTGGCCGAGGGCGTCGACGTCATCATCACCTCGGGGGGAACCGGGATATCTCCGACCGATGCCACTGCGGAAGCCACCCTGGCCGTCATCGATTACCAGATCCCCGGACTGGCCGACGCCATCCGCCGCTCCGGTCTGCCGAAGGTTCCGACCTCGGTGCTGTCCCGCGGGGTCTGCGGGGTGGCCGGTCGCACCCTGGTGGTCAACCTGCCCGGTTCCACCGGTGGGGTCCGTGACGGGCTGAGCGTTCTGAGCGATGTGCTTGACCACGCTCTGGATCAACTGGCCGGTGGAGACCACGGCCGATGACGCGAATCCTGCGGGCGGCGCTGACCGAGCATCCGATCCTGCTCACCGAACACGAGGACCTGGTCACCGCTGACGCGGTCGGCGCGGTGGTGGGTTTCGCCGGCGTGGTTCGCAACCACGATGGTGGCCGTGAGGTGGTCCGGTTGGAGTACTCGGCGCACCCACACGCCGAACAGGTCCTGTTCGAGGCGTTGGCTGAGGTGGCGGCCACCGCGCCCGGGATCCGCGCGATCGCCGCCAGTCATCGCATCGGGCCCTTGCAGATCGGCGACGCCGCCCTGGTGGTGGCGGTCGCGGCCGACCACCGGGTGGCGGCGTTCGAGACCTGCGCCCGACTCGTCGACACCATTAAGGAACGGCTGCCGGTGTGGAAACACCAGTTCTTCGCCGACGGTACCGATGAGTGGGTGAACTGCGCTTAATCCGCTCCCGGGCGATCCGCTCCTGGGCGCCGAACCCGTTACTCGGCCGCGGGAGCCTCGGCCGGTATCGGGATCAACACCGGAGCCGCACCGTCAGCCGTGACAACGCCACTGGAGTTGGTGCCGCCAGGAACCGGAGAGGTGAACGAGCGCTGCGTCAACGCCAGCATCAGATCGCCGCGGTCGACTTCCTTGTTCTGGATCGCATGCCAGAGATCCTTGAGATAGCTCACGTTGGGGTTCGGATCAGTTCCGACCGGTTCGTCGCTGGTGCCGGGCGGCGGGCTGTCCGGGCTCGGCAGGTGTGGCACACCGTCAGCAGGCGCGGTCGTGATCGCTGCGGTGGTGCCGGTTCCGACAGCCCCGGCGAGTCCGGCTGCCCCGCCCGTTCCGGTCACCGTCACTGTCGCGATCGGTGCGGCCGTGGTGGGGGTTTCGGTGCTCGTGGCGACCGCATTCTCCGCGGTCGCCGTGGTATCGGCAGGCGCGCCGGTGGCCGCGGGCACCGGGGCTGCCGTCGTCGGCACCACGGGCGGCACCGCCGGATCGGTCAGCACCGGGGACTGCGCTGCCCCGCCACTCCAGCCGGCCTGAATCATGTGCGCGTCGTCGGTGTTGGTCAGCAGGCCGATCGAGGTGATCTTGTCGGCAGTCGGATCAATGCCGACGATGATGACGTCGTCCGGGACCACGACGTCCTCACTGATGGTGATCACATCCGGCTCGGGCGCATCGGCCGGTAGGTTCTGCGGTGCCACGGGGCCCTCGGGGTTGTCCAGCGCGGCGACCGGTGGCTGCGACGGGTCGGCCGGGGCGGCCGACGCCGGTGCGCTGCTGACCGTGCGCGGTGTCGGGCCGGAGAGGCCGCGCCCGCACACCGGCCAGGCGCCTCTACCCTGAGTCGCCAGCACCTTCTCGGCGATGGCGATCTGCTCCTCGCGGCTGGCCATGTTGGCTGCCGGGGCGAACTGACCACCGCCGTGGGAGGACCAGGTGCCGGGGGAGAACTGCAACCCGCCCTGATAGCCGTTACCGGTATTGATCGACCAGTTGCCGCTGGACTCGCATCTGGCCACCTGATCCCATTCGGCATCGGTGGCAGCCTGAGACTGGGCGGCCATGCCGATGGCGCCGCCACTGATGACGACGCCGGTAACGGCGATTTTGGCGACGTTGATGGATGAGTTCGTGGGCTTGCGGTGGCGTCCGGCCATGGTGTGAGTCCTCTCTGCAATGCGCCTGCGCGGTCCGCTGTCGGATGCGGGCGGGGGAGGCTGCCCTGCCCCATCGCAATCCGGCGATGTTCGCGGTTCTCCCCGCTCGAATGGATGGAGCTTGGCGCGAGAAGCGGGGCGGGCCTGCCCCCACCAGGGGGGCGGCCCAGAAGAGACGGTATCGGCTGGCGCGGGGTGCGTCACCTTTTCGGCGAAGGTGCGTTTCCCGTGGTGGCTAATAGTAAAGAAACTCTAAAACCGCAGGGCTGCCGCAGGTAAAGAGGCCTTGTGATGAGGCCGTGGCCACGACGTGATCGATTCGTGATGTGACTCAAATCACTTCTAGCCGCCGGCGAAGGGTGGCAGGACGTCCAGGGTCTGATGGGGAAGCAGTGCAAGGGTCTGATCGCGGACGGCAACACCATCGCAGAGGTATGAACACTTCTGAAGCACTAGTGCTAATTCATCACTCTGACCACACAGTTCACGCACGGCATCGGCGACCGTCGCCCCGGGCTTCAGCGTCATGACATCGGACTCGGTTCCCGCGGCCGAACATGCGGCCGCGAAAAACCGAACCGTCACTTCCACGGTGGGGGTGATGTCGGTCATAGTCAGCCCCCGATCGCGCTCATCGGACGTTGCGGCTGGATGAAACCCGGGTCATTGATCCCGTGCCCGGCGGCCTTGCGCCACATCGCGGCACGCCACGCCGCCTCGAGTTCCGCGTCATCGGAACCGCCACGCAGCAGTCGGCGCAGATCGGTCTCCTGTGTCGCGAACAGGCAGTTGCGGACCTGGCCGTCCGCGGTAAGCCGGGTGCGGTCGCAGGCCGAGCAGAACGCTTCCGATACCGAGGCGATGATGCCCACCGTCGCGGGTCCGCCGTCCACCAGCCACAGCCGCGCGGGCGCCGATCCGCGGGGGGCGGGATCGGCGTGGAGGTCGAATTCACGACGCAGCGTCGCTTCGATTGCGCTGGCGCTCACGGTGGTCTCGCGGGTCCACTGCTGTCCGGCGTCCAGTGGCATCTGCTCGATGATGCGCAGCTGGTATCCGAACGTCAAGCAGAACCGCAGCAACTCGACTGCATCGCCGGGACCGGTGACGGGATCGAGGACGGCGTTGACTTTGATCGGACCCAGCCCGGCGGCGGCCGCGGCAGCCAGGCCATCTAGCACCTCGTCGAGCCGGTTGCGTCGCGTGATGGCCGCGAAGTGTGCGGGGTCGAGGGTGTCCAGCGAGACGTTCACCCGGTCCAGGCCGGCCTCGGCCAGTGTGTGCGCCCGAGCCGCTAGACCCACACCGTTGGTCGTCAGCGCGATCTCCGGTCGCGGCTCCAACTGCGCCGTCGCGGCGACGACATCTTCAAGCCTCCGGTACAGCAGCGGCTCGCCGCCGGTGAACCGGATGCTGGTGATGCCCAGCCGGGTAACGGCCAGTCGCAGCAGTCGGGCCAACTCATCGGGTGTCAGGAGTTCGTCGCCGGGCAGCCAGTCCAGCCCCTCGGCCGGCATGCAGTAGGTGCAGCGCAGGTTGCAGCGATCGGTCAGGGAGACGCGCAGATCAGTAGCCACCCGACCAAAGGTGTCGATCAGCGGACCGTGCCGTGGCATGTCATCCGGCAGGGGATCGGGTTGGCCGCCGAAAGCCGGTAGGCCGAGCGTGATCAGGGTCATCTACGTTCCCGCGCATGGCTGAACGGGACGATCGTGCGATTCGCCGGTGCCGGCGGGATTCCGGCGACGTTGATCGCCATCGGTACCGCGGTGAGGATGTGTCCGATTGCCAGCCACAGACCGGGCAGCAGCAACCAGACGATGTTGAGGACCAGCCGCATGTCACCTCCGTCGGGTCAGGTCACCCTACCGAACTTCATGCGGCCACTTGCCCGGCCTGTGTTGAGTAGGATCGCTGCACGCGTCCTCCCGGAGGGACGCCTCGTCATATTGCCTCCGCGAGACAAGCAGGTGAAACTAGTGCCGACCGGCAAGGTGAA
Source organism: Mycobacteriaceae bacterium (assembly GCA_037138615.1). Lineage (GTDB taxonomy): Bacteria > Actinomycetota > Actinomycetes > Mycobacteriales > Mycobacteriaceae > Mycobacterium. The sequence continues at coordinate 23,563 of JBAXIA010000030.1, forward strand.
GTGGTACGACGCCGACAAGGGGTTCGGCTTCCTCTCTCAGGAGGACGGCGAGGACGTCTATGTTCGTTCTTCGGCGCTGCCCGACGGTGTCGAGGACCTCAAGGCCGGCCAGAAGGTCGAGTTCGGCCTGGCTTCGGGCCGCCGTGGTCCGCAGGCGCTCAGCGTCACATTGATCGATCCGCCGCCGAGTCTCACGCGGACCCGGCGGGATGCGGCCGCCGCAGAGCACAAACACACACCCGATGAGTTACACGGCATGGTCGAGGCCATGATCACGCTTCTGGAGGGTGCCGTTCAGCCCGAACTGCGCAAGGGCCGCTATCCCGACCGCAAGATCGCGCGACGGGTGTCTGAGGTGGTGCAAGCGGTCGCGCGCGAGCTGGACTCGTAGCTGCTCACTTCCAGTTCAACTTGACTGACCATTCGGCGTGCGGCAGATCGCGCAGTTCGCCGTTCTGGTCCTGCACGAGGGTGAGCAGTTGCACCACCAGTCCGACTGTTCTGCCGCGCTGCGGATCGACGGTCGGAATGGTCACCGCGAGTCGGGTGTCTGGCCGGTAGACCGTCGTGGTGGTGTTCGTCTCATCCTCGTAGACGCGCAAGAGCCGCCAGGGCGCGCGGCTTATCGCGGTGGGCACCGATAGTTGTACCGGGTCGCGCTCAGTGACCGACAGCTCGCCCTGCGCAGCACTTTTCGCGCAGTCGTTGAGGTTGATCACATTGCAGTACAGGTACGGGCCCACCCGGATCGTTTCGCCGCGGGAGTAGGCGCTGATTTCCGGCAGCGCGGTGCCGTGGTCGCGGGTGAGCAGCCACGCCCCCACCCCGGCGCCGGCCGAAGCCAGCACCACCAGTGCTGCCATGATCCAGCCGGTGAGCCGCTTCACCTTCGCGGCACCGCGGAACGGCCCTCCGGTGAGGCCACCACCGGACGATTGCCACCGAAGCCGGGGATCAGCGAGGCGCCGCGATGGCTCATCACGGTTTGTGCCAGGCCGAGGATCAACAGCGAGCTGATTGCGGTGAAGCCGACCCACAGTTCGGTGTAGACGAGTACTCCCAGCGCGCCGCCGAGCACCCAGGCCAATTGGAGCAACGACTCCGAACGGCCGAAGGCCGATGCCCGCGATTCCTCCGGGAGATCGTCCTGCAGTGAGGCGTCCAGCGACGCCTTGGCGATGGCACTGGCACCTGAGGTCACCAACGTTGCCACCGCCGCCGCGATGAGGTTGCCACCCACCGCGGCGGCCAGCGCCACGATGGTGACCGCGATCGTTGCCCGCAGGACCAGCACCGACGGCCGGCCAAGCTGAAGGCGGGCAGCGGTGAAGTTGCCGGCGAAGTTACCGATACCCGCGGCCGCTCCGATCATCCCCAGTATGCCCAGCTGGACCCAGCCGCTGGCGTCGTGAGCCTTGGCGACGAACGCAGGATAGAGAAAAAGAAAGCCGACCATAGCCTTGATCGTGCAGTTGCCCCACAGCGCAGTGATGATGTTGCGGCCCAGGGGCTGTCGCGGCGATCCAGAGATCTCGGTGGGTTCGTCGTCAAGCCAGTCCCAGTCGCCCTGTCTGCGGCCGTGGTAGCTCAGGGTGGTCGGAACCTCACCTTCGGTGACTTCCACCCATCGCGGGATGCGCATCGCCAGTGATGCGCCGGCCACGGAGACGAATACGACGACGAACAACGCACCGGGCAGTTCAAACGCGGTAGAGAAGACGTATTCGACGCCGGCGGCGACACCACCGCCGACGATCGTCCCGCCGATCAATCCGAACATCGTCAGCCGCGAGTTCACTCGCACCAGGTCGATCGTCGGGGGCATTACTCGCGGCGTCACCGCGCTGCGCAGGACCGAGAACGACTTGGACAGCACCATCATTCCCAGCGCGCACGGGTAGAGCACCCACGATGGGTAGCCACCGGTGGCGCCGTCGTAGTTCATGATCAACACCACCGCCAGCACGGTGCGCAGGAGGAATGACGTCGCAAGTGCCGCCCGGCGGCCATGCTGCACCCGATCCAGGGCCGGCCCGATGACCGGGGCGATTACCGCGAACGGGGCGATGGTGATCAGCAGATAGAGCGCGACGCGGCCCTTGCTCTCGCCGGTCGCCGCAGCGAAGAACAGCGTGTTAGCCAATGCCACCGCCATCGCGGAGTCCACCGCGAAGTTGGCAACCACCGGCCAGGTGAGTGCGGTCAGGCCGGATTTGTCGGCGCCATCGGCGGTGGCGGCTCGCTGCACCATCTCGTACATCCGCGAACCCATCTCGCGGCTGCGCATAGCCGCCGTGCGGCCGACGGTGACCCGTCCGTTGCCGTCGGCCGGTTCATCGTCGAAGTGGTTCTGGGCACGAATGCGGTCGGTGTCAAGGGGCGGCAGGTAGCGATTGGCGTTGATCGCGTCCTCGCCCCGGCCGTACTCGACGCTGCGATCGTCGCCTTTGCCGCTGGGATAAGCATGGTCACTGGGATAATTCGCCATGCCGGGATGCGCGCGGACGGTGCGACGGACCGGGTCTGGTCCCGACCCCGCGCTGGGATGCACACGCCGTCGTCCGGACACGGTGACGATTGTCCCTCATGCGGACATCGCAGGCGCGCAGCCGACCGGTGTGGCTGTGCCGATGCCCGGTGAGGCAAGATTGTCACCGATGGACACCCAGATCGACACCGCGGAACCCTCGGCCCCGGCGACGGAGCCGTCGGCCGCTGTGGCTGCACTCCTGAGCGGAGCGGCCGATCTTGCGCGCCAAGCGGTCGTCGAGTTCAGCGGCGACACCGTCGGGGACTACCTCGGCGTCGCATTTGAGGACGAAGCCGCGGCCACCCACCGGTTCCTGGCCACCATGTCGGGTTATCAGGGCTGGCAGTGGGCCGTGGTGGTTGCCGCCTACCCCGGGGCCGAACGGGCGACGGTCAGTGAGGTGGTGCTGGTTCCGGGTCCGGCGGCGCTCCTTGCCCCACAGTGGTTGCCGTGGGAGGAGCGCGTCCGCCCCGGCGACCTCGGTGCCGGCGATCTGCTGGCGCCGCTTCATGACGACCCGCGGCTGGTGCCCGGTTACGTGGCGACCGGCGACCCCGCGATCGATGAGGTTGCCTTCGAGATCGGCTTCGGTCGCCGCCGGGTGCTGAGCGCCTATGGTCGCGATGACGCCGCCCAGCGCTGGCATGACGGCGACCATGGGCCCGGATCGTCGATGGCACGGGCAACCAAGAGAACGTGTCGTGACTGCGGGTTCATGGCTCCGCTGGCCGGGGCCCTCGGCGTGATGTTCGGCGTGTGTTGCAACGAGATGTCCGCAGACGGTCGGGTAGTCGACTTCAGCTACGGATGCGGTGCGCACTCCGACACCCCGGCCCCGCCGGGAACCGGCTCACCGATGTACGAGCCCTACGACGACGGCGTGCTCGAGGTTGTGGAAGCTACGCCGACTGAGGCCCAGACCGAAGTCGCGGAAGTCGCGGAGGTTTCCGAAGTTCCCGAAGTCGT
>JBAXIA010000031.1:0-25567 GCA_037138615.1 Mycobacteriaceae bacterium
CGCCTCGTCTCCGCTGACCGAGTCGCGCAAGCCCTTCAGCGCCGATCGAGCCTGTACCAGCGCGCTACCGCCGCCGGTCACGATGCCTTCCTCGACCGCGGCCTTGGCTGCCGCGACCGCGTCCTCGACGCGGTGCTTGCGTTCCTTGAGCGCGGTCTCGGTGGCGGCGCCGACCTTGATGACCGCAACGCCGCCGGACAGCTTGGCGAGGCGCTCCTCAAGTTTCTCGCGATCCCAATCGGACTCGGTTGCCTCGATCTCGCCACGCAACTGCTTGACCCGATCGGCGACGGCCTCATGGGTGCCGCCGCCGTCGACGATCACGGTGGAGTCCTTGGTGACCACGACGCGTCGCGCCGAGCCCAGAACCTCGAGGCCGACATCGCGCAGCAGCAGGCCAACGTCTGGGTTGACCACCTGTCCACCGGTCACAACGGCAAGGTCGTCGAGGAACGCCTTGCGGCGATCGCCGAAGAACGGCGCTTTGACGGCGACCGCTTTGAGCGTCTTGCGGATGGCATTGACCACCAGGGTGGACAGTGCCTCGCCCTCGACGTCCTCGGCGATGATCAGCAGCGGCTTGCCGGACTGGGCGACCTTCTCCAGCAGCGGCAGCAGATCGGGCAGTGAGCCGATCTTGTCGCGGTGCAGCAGCACGAGGGCATCCTCAAGCACCGCTTCCTGGGAATCGAAGTCGGTGATGAAGTAGGCCGAGATGAAGCCCTTGTCGAAACCGACGCCCTCGGTGACCTCGAGCTCGGTGTTCATCGTCGAGGATTCCTCGACGCTGACCACGCCGTCGCCACCGACCTGGGTCATGGCCTCGCCGACCATCTCGCCGACTTCGGCGTCACGGGAGGACACCGTCGCAACCTGCGCGATACCGGTCTTGCCGGCGACCGGGGTGGCCGAGGCCAGCAGCGCCTCGGACACCACATCGGCGGCGCGGCTGATGCCCAGTCCCAGCGCGATGGGGTTGGCTCCGGCCGCGACGTTGCGCAGACCGTTGTGAATCATGGCCTGAGCCAGCACGGTGGCGGTGGTGGTGCCGTCGCCAGCGACATCGTTTGTCTTGGTGGCCACCGACTTGACCAGCTGCGCGCCCAGGTTCTCGAATGGGTCTTCCAGCTCGATCTCGCGGGCGATTGTCACGCCGTCGTTGGTGACGGTGGGGCCGCCGAAAGCCTTGGCCAGCACCACATGCCGGCCGCGCGGACCGAGGGTGACGCGCACGGCGTCAGCCAGCTTGTCGACACCGGCTTCCATCGCACGACGCGCGGTTTCGTTGAATTCGATCAATTTGCTCATGTGTTGCGTTCCTTGGCTTTCGCTTAAGCGCGTTCCGCCCCGGAAACCACCGCGGTAGACGCGGGATTTCCGGGGCGGTTCACGGTTGCTACTTGTTGACGACTGCCAGCACGTCGCGTGCCGACAGGATCAGGTACTCCTCGCCGTTGTACTTGATCTCGGTGCCGCCGTACTTGCTGTAGATGACGGTGTCACCCTCGGCGACGTCGAGCGGGATCCGCTTCTCGCCGTCCTCGTCCCACCGGCCGGGGCCGACGGCGACAACGGTGCCCTCCTGCGGCTTCTCCTTGGCGGTGTCCGGGATGACCAGACCCGACGCGGTGGTCGTCTCGGCCTCGTTGGCCTGTACGAGGATCTTGTCCTCGAGTGGCTTAATCTTCACGCTCGCCACGATGGAGCCCTCCACTGTTATGGCTGTGGCCCGGGGCTGTTCCCCGGACCGGGTCGGTTTAACCAGGTGTTCGGCATTCGTCCGTGCCCTCGCGCCGTCATCGCGGGTGCCGACGCAGGGGTTGGCCGCCTGCCACCTAGCACTCTATACCTGAGAGTGCTAGCACTCAAGGGGGGTCCTCTGCGATTCGCCGTGGGCCGAATCAGCCCTGCTGACGGGGTCCGTCGAACTGCCGGTGGTCGATGAGCAGGTGGTCCGAAACGTCCCCGACCATCTCGACATCGATGATGCGCTCGGTGAAATACCAACCGCCGTCGTCGCGAGCGAACCGGTCGCGGTAGCGACCGGCAATAATCGGCTGCAACGGGACCTGATCGGTCGCCTGCACGACGCAGAAGGTGGACCGCGCCGCGGCCGTGGCATCGTCGGCGACTTCGACGATCAGGTTGAGAACCAGGTGTCGGGTCTTGGGTGTCCCGGGACCCTCGTGGTCGGGAAACAGCCGGGTGGTCATCGCAAACAGGCCTGCAACATTCGCACCGGGCATTGTCGGCGTACTAGCTCCGCCGAACTCGGCACGTGCCAGCAATGCGCCCATACCGTCGAAGTCACCGGCGTCGATCAATTCGGCGTAGCGGTAGACAAGGTCGGTGATCGCGAACCGATCCTCGGCACTCATGTCACCTGTCCGGCGATGACGGGAAGACCAGGATCGGTGGAGACGTACAACGGTGAGGGCGCCGCGCCAGCGGCGAGCAGGTGTGCGGCGAAAGAGGCGATCATTGCACCATTATCGGTGCACAGCCGTAGCCGCGGTATCCTTAACGTCAAACCCGCTGCGGCACAACGCTGTTCAGCTAGCTCGCGTAATCGAGAGTTCGCCGCTACGCCACCGGCGATCAGCAGGGTGGACACCCCGGTCTCGGTGGCCGCGCGGATGGCCTTGGCGGTCAGCACGTCGGCGACCGCTTCCTGGAATGAGGCGGCGACATCGCCGTGGTGTGCGGCGGGGTGAGACTCGACGTAGCGGGCTACCGCGGTCTTGAGTCCGGAGAAGCTGAAGGCGTACGGATCATCTCGCGGGCCGGTCATTCCACGGGGGAAGGCAATGGCGTCGCGATTCCCGTCGCGGGCCAGATCATCGAGCGCCTTCCCACCGGGATACCCCAGGCCCAGCAGCCGCGCCACCTTGTCGTAGGCCTCCCCCGCCGCATCGTCGAGGGTGCTGCCGAGCTCAACGATCGGCTCGGCCAGCGAGCGCACATGCAACAGGTGGGTGTGGCCGCCCGACACCAGCAGGGCGACACTCTCGGGTAGCGGACCGTGGTCGTAGACGTCGGCGGCCAAATGCCCGCCGAGGTGGTTGACCGCATAGAACGGCACGCCCCAGGCCGCGGCGTAGGCCTTTGCGGCCGCCACCCCCACCATCAGGGCACCGGCCAGACCGGGTCCGATAGTGGCGGCGACGATATCGGGCCCAGAGATTCCGGCGGCGGCCAGTGCGCGGCGCATGGTCGGACCGATCGCCTCCAGATGCGCACGGGAGGCGATCTCGGGCACCACGCCGCCGTAGCGGGCGTGCTGATCAACACTGGAGGCCACCTCATCGGCCAGCAGGGTGATGGTGCCGTCCGCATCCAGGCGGGCGATGCCGACTCCTGTTTCGTCGCAGGAGCTCTCGATGGCCAGTACGGTGCGGCTCGTCATGCCGGATCCCTCCGCATGGTGAAGGCATCGGCGCCGCTGGGCCGGTAGTAACGCTTGCGTAGGCCGACGGTGGAGAATCCGAGGCTTTCGTAGAGCGCGATGGCCGGCGCGTTGTCGGTTCGCACCTCGAGATAAATCACACCATCGCCGAATGCGAGTAATTCGGCCATCATGCCGCGGCCGATCCCGTGGCCCTGGTAGGCCGGATCCACGCCAATGGTGTGAATCTCGTACTCGAAGGGCGGTGTGCGGCCCAGCCGCGCGATACCGGCATAGCCGACGAGGTGGTCGTTCACCCGGGCGGCGACATAACGCAGGTGCGGTGCGCCCACCGCGCGCAGGAACGCCGCCTCAGGCCACGGGTCGTCACGGGCGAACAGCAGCACCTCGAGTTGCGCACAACGTGTCGCATCACTGTGTGTCAACACGTCATAGACGACGTTCACATCGCTCATCGGGCACGCTCGGCGAGGGTCTTGGCATCGGGGCGGCGCAGATACAGCGGAATCAGTGGCCCCGAATCCGCCGCCCAGTCCCCCACCGCGGCAACCAGTCCGGACGGCGACGGCCTCGCGAAGGCCACCAATTCAGTGCCTTCGGCCGGGACATCGGCCTGTGCAGCCACACCGGGGCCGTCCATGCGCACGCCATCGCGGTAGCGGGCCCAGTACACCTCGCGGCGGCGGGCATCGGTGATGACGAGCACCTCACCGGTCGTCTGTCCGCCGATGGCGTCGAGCGAGCACACCCCGTACACCGGAACATCGAGCGCATGCCCGAATGCGGCGGCGGTGGCCATCCCGACCCGCAGGCCGGTGAATGGGCCCGGCCCGCAACCCACCACGACGGCGTCGATATCGTCCATCGTCAGACCCGCATCAGCCACTGCAGCAACAACATTGGGTGTCACCAGTTCCGCGTGGGCGTGAGCATCGACGGTGATCCGCTCGGCGAGCACGGCGATATCGCCCGAATCCTCGCGGCGCAGCACGCCCGCGATCACAGCCGGGGTGGCGGTATCGATGGCCAAGACGAGCCGGGTCATGGCCGGCTCCACTGCCAGGTCGCAGTCCGGGTCTCATTATCGGACCGGCGCTGCAGCCTCACGTCGAGGTGATGCGCCGAGAGTCGCTCGGCCAGACCCTCGCCCCACTCGACCACCACGACCGAGTTCTCAAGGTCGGTGTCGAGGTCCAGGGAGTCCAGTTCGGCAAGGAGGTCGGTGGCACTGCTGTCCAGCAATCGGTACACATCGACGTGCACCATCGCGGGGCGGCCGTTGTGCTTGGCGCGGTGAACGCGGGCCAGCACGTAGGTCGGTGAGGTGACCGGTCCTTCGACATCCATACCGAGGGCAATTCCCTTGGCCAGAGCGGTCTTTCCAGCGCCCAGTGGGCCGGACAGCACTACGACGTCGCCGGCCCGAAGTTGTCGGCCAAGCCGATCTCCCAGCGCGATGGTGTCATCAACACCCGGAAGGGTCGCCGTGCCGCGCTCTGGGCGGAGCTCAGTCACGCGCCGTCGCTCGATCCACCAGACGAAGCAGCGCATCATTGATCACCTCGGGCTGCTCGAGTTGCACCAGGTGGCCGGCGCCGGGAACGATCACGAGCTCCGAATCGGGCAGCACCGCGGCCATCTCCTCAGAGTGCTTCGCCGGGGTGAGCAGATCGCGGTCACCGCAGGCGATCAGCGTTGGGATCCGCGCCAGCACCGGCAGGGCCGCGCTCTCGTTGTGAACCTCGAGTGCATGCAGGAATTCCACCAGGGTGTCGATCGAGGTGCCGTAGATCATCGCCTGGGAGAACTCAACGACGCTGGGGCTGACGTCATCGCCGCCGAAGGACGCGGTGCGCAGAATTGGCCGCAGCACCGAACGGGTGGCGCCACGGGTGCGGTGGATGAGCGCCGGCGCATACCGGGTGGCGAACCGGACCGCCTCCAGAGCAGGGTTCTGCAGGATCTCACCCAGCGGTGAACGGGGCAGCCCCTCAGCTGCCGAGGAGATCAACGCAGCGCCGACGACGCACGGACCGTAATGCACAGGGAACTGGCGGGCATGGGACAGCACCGTCATCCCGCCCATCGAATGGCCCACCAGGATTACCGGCCCACTCGGAACCATCACCTGCAGAATGGTTTCCAGATCCCGGCCCAACTGCTCCACGCTGTAGGTGTCGATCGGGGCCTCGGCGGACTGCCCGTGCCCACGCTGGTCGTAGAACACCATCCGGACCTGGTCACCCCAGCGCTGCGCCAGCGCGGCACGCTGAAAATGAAACGACCCCATGCGCAGGCAGAATCCGTGCGCGAACACCACCGTCAGTGGCGCGGTCACCGGACCGACCTCCCGCACCACCAGCGGGGTGCCGTCCTGGGTGGTGACGACGCAGCCACGGTCGGCGTCGAGAAGGGCGAAGTCCTCGCCCTCGTAGGCGTCTTCGATGAGCCGGTGCTGCCGCAGTGCCTTTGCGGCCGTTACTCCGGCGACCGCGCTGAGTCCGGCCACGCCGGCCATCAGTCCGGCCCTCCTGCCGACACCGAGGATGGGATTGCCCCGTGACTCGCGATCGGGCTTACCCGCCATCGGAGCCGGTCTCGACATAGCTGCGCAGCACCCGGCCGCGCGGACTGGTGACCACCTCATAGTGGATCGTGCCCACCAGGTCAGCCCAGTTTTGCGCGGTCGGTTCACCGGATGTTCCCGGACCGAACAGGATCGCCTCGTCGCCCTCTGCCACATCGATGGCGCCGGGGCCCAGGTCGACAACCAACTGGTCCATGCAGATGCGGCCGACATTGCGCCGCAGTCGACCGTTGATCAACACGTCCAGTCGTCCACTCAGCACCCGGTAGACGCCATCGGCATACCCGATCGGCAGCAGTGCGACGGTGGTGTCGGAAGCCGCGATCCAGGTTTGGCCGTAGGAAACGCCCTCGCCGGCCCGCACCGACTTCACCATCGCAACCGGGCATTTCAGTGTCATAGCCGGGCGCAGACCCATATCCCCGCGCTCCGGGATCGGACTGAGGCCGTACATCGCGATACCCGGTCGCACCATGTCAAAGCCGAGATCGGGCCGCGTCATCGCCGACGGCGAATTCGACAGATGCGCCACCTCGAAATCGACTCCGTGATTGCGCGCCTCGGCGAGCATCGCGGTGAACCGTTGCGCCTGAAGATCATTGAGTGGATGGTCCGGTTCGTCGCCACAGGCCAGATGCGACATGATGCCCCGCACCCGGATCGCGTCGGCTGCGACGGCACGTGCAAGCGCAGTCAGCACCGCCGGGTACTCGGCCGGGCCGACTCCGCTGCGATTCAGACCGGTCTCGACCTTGACCGTGACCTGTGCCGTGCGGCCGGTGCGAGTAACGGCAGCCAGCAGATCCTCGACCTGTCTCAATGATGAGATACCGATTCCCACATTGGCGTTGAGTGCGGCGTCGAATTCGGTGCCCGGCGCGTGCAACCATGCCAGCACCGGAGCGGTGATACCGTCCGCGCGCAGAGCCAGCGCCTCTGCGATCGTGGCGACCCCGAGCTCAGCGACCCCCGCCGCCAGTACCGTGCGGGCAACCGCGGTGGCACCGTGGCCGTAACCGTCAGCCTTGACCACGGCCATCACCTGAGCCGGGCCGGCATGGGAGCGCAGAACGCCGACGTTGTGGGCGATGGCACCGAGGTCGACGACGGCTTCGCCGTTGACCACCGGGGTCTGCGATTGCGTCGACGGAGTCGACGGTGTGGTCTGCATCGTCATGTCACCACCGCCGATTGTCCCACGTCTCCTGACCGGGCTGCCGGTAGAGTCGGCCGATGCCGTCGCTGTCCGATGAGGAACTGGATCCACTGCTGGACCAGATTCCGGTATTGGCCGGACAGCCCCGTCGACTCGAGGATCTGCCAGGCGGTCTGACCAACCGCAATGTGAAGATCACCACCGCGACCGGGACCTATGTCGCCCGCTGCAGTATCAACACCAAGAACCTGCTGGGCATCGACCGCGATAACGAGTACTTCAACACTTGCGCCGCCGAACAGGCCGGCGTCGGAGCACCCGTTATCGACTACCGCCCCGATCTCGGAATTCTGCTGGTCGGCTTCCTGGAGGGAACCACACTGACCAATGCCGATATGCAACGTCCGGGGGTGTTGGCCCGGATAGCCGAGGGCTGCCGGGCACTGCACGGTGGGCCCCGGTTCCGCGATCGGTTCGATATGTTTGAACGCCAACCGGCCTATCTGAAGGCAGTGCACGACAACGGCTTCCGAATGCCGGCCGACTATCTCGACTTCACCGGGCACTTCGCTGAGATCCGACGCGTCCTCGACGCAGGTGATCAGACCACGGTGCCGTGTAATAACGACCTGCTGGCCGGTAACTTCATCGACGACGGCGAGAAGGTGTGGCTGATCGACTACGAGTACTCCGGAAACAACGACCCCTGCTTCGAACTGGGCAACATCTGGGGCGAATGCGGGTTGTCGGACGACCAGCTCACTGAACTCGTCACCCTGTACTACGGGCGCTCACTGCGACATAAGACGGCCCGGGCCCGCCTCCAGGGAATCGTCGGCATGTATGGCTGGACGCTGTGGGGATGCATTCAGAATGGTTCCAGCACTCTGGAATTCGATTTCTGGGACTGGGCGATGCAACGGTACGAGTCCGCCGTTGCTGAGTTCCGCAGTCCAGATTTCTCGCGACTGCTGATCGACGCCCAGGCGTCATACTAGGAGAACGATGTCGACCCCAACGTTGCCTCAGCGTGCTCAGATCGTCGTCATCGGTGGCGGAGTCATGGGCACCAGTGTCGCCTATCACCTGACCAAACTCGGCAGAGGTGATGTGGTGCTGCTCGAGCAGGGGCAGCTGTCGTGCGGTACGACCTGGCACGCCGCGGGCCTGGTCGGCCAATTGCGCGCCTCGGAGAGTGGCACCCGCCTGGTGCAGTACTCCACGCAGCTGTACGCCGAGCTGGAGGCTGAGACCGGACTGAGCGCGGGCTACAAGCAGTGCGGGGGCGTCACGGTGGCCCGCACACAGGACCGGATGATCCAACTTCGCCGGACCGCCGCCAGCGCCGCGGCCTATGACCTCGAGTGCGAGCTGCTGAGCCCGGAGCAGGCTTTCCGGCACTACCCGGTGATGCGGACCGATGACCTGGTGGGCGCGATCTGGCTGCCCGCCGACGGCAAGGCGAATCCCACCGACCTGACCATGGCGCTGGCCAAAGGCGCCCGACAGCGCGGTGCCCGGGTGTTCGAGCACGTCCGCGTTCTCGACGTCCTGTGCGCCGACGGCCGGGTGGTCGGTGTTCGCACCGACGCCGGCGATATCGAAGCCGAGATTGTGGTCAACTGCGCCGGGCAGTGGGCCAAACAGGTCGGCGCGATGGCGGGGGTGAACGTTCCGCTCTATTCAGCCGAGCACTTCTATGTGGTTACCGAGACCATCGACGGCGTGCACACGGACCTGCCGATCCTGCGCGATCCGGATGGTTACACCTACTTCAAGGAGGAGGTCGGCGGGCTGGTCATCGGTGGGTTCGAACCCGAGGCCAAACCCTGGGTGGCACCGGATGCCATCCCCTACCCATTCGAATTCCAACTCCTGGAGGAGGATTGGGAACACTTCGAGATCCTGATGACCAACGCACTGCTGCGGATCCCGGCCCTGGAACACACCGGGCTGAAAAAGCTCTATAACGGACCGGAGAGTTTCACACCGGACAACCAGTTCATCCTCGGCGAGGCACCGGAGTGCGCGAACTTCTTCGTTGGCGCCGGCTTCAACTCGGTCGGAATCGCCTCGGCGGGCGGGGCCGGGCGGGCACTGGCCGAATGGATCGTCAATGGATCGCCCACCTCCGATCTCACCGGGGTGGACATCCGGCGCTTCGCGCCGTTCAACGGCAACGTTGCATGGCTGCATGACCGGGTCGCCGAGATCCTCGGCGTGCACTACGAGATCCCCTGGCCCAATCGGGAACTCACGACCGCGCGACCGTTTCGCCGCTCGCCGGTACATCACCTGCTTGTCGCCGCGGGCGCCAACTTCGGCAGCCGGATGGGCTGGGAGAGGGCCAACTTCTTCGCCCCAAGCGGACACGAACCCGTCATCGACTACTCCTGGGGTAAGCAGAACTGGTTGGCGTGGTCGGCCACCGAACAGATCAACACCCGAACAGCCGTCACCGTGTTCGACCAGACGTCGTTCTCCAAGTACCTCATCAGCGGCCCCGACGCCGAGCAGGGGCTGCAATGGCTGTGCACCGCTGACATCGCCGTCCCGGTGGGCCGATCTGTGTACACCGGAATGCTCAACGAGCGCGGCACCTACGAGGCCGATGTCACCGTCACCCGCACCGGGACCCACGAGTTCCTCATGGTCAGTGGCGCGGCGTCGACCGAGCGGGATAGGGATCACATCCGGAAGAACATGCCGGCCGGGACACGCGCCGAAATCGTCGACCTCACCTCCGCGATGGCGGTATTCGGGGTGATGGGTCCCAAGTCGCGCGAGCTTCTCGCCAGCCTTTCCGACGCCGACCTATCCGACGCCGGATTTCCATTCGGCACGAGCAGGTTGATCTCACTGGGCTATGCGACCGCTCGCGCCACGCGTATCACCTATGTGGGTGAACTCGGTTGGGAGCTTTATGTTCCCACCGAGTTCGCCGTGGGTGTCTACGAGGATCTGTTATCGGCCGGCGAGCGCCTCGGTGTGGCCCGCGGTGGCTACTACGCGATCGAATCGCTGCGTCTGGAGAAGGGGTATCGCGCGTTCGGCCGCGAGCTCACGCCCAACGACAGTCCGATCGAGGCCGGGCTGTCGTTTACCTGCAAGCTCGGCACCGATATCGATTTCCTCGGCCGCGGGTCAGTGGAGCGGGCCAAGGCCGAGGGGCCGCGGCGGCGGCTGGTGAGCTTCGCGGTCGATTCGGACGAGCCCATGCTGTGGGGCGGTGAGCTGATCCTCCGCGACGGCACGGTGGCCGGGCAGGTGTCCTCGGCAGCCTGGGGTGCGACGGTCGGCGCGTGCGTCGGACTGGGGTACGTCCGCGCCGCCGACGGCGCGGTAGTCACCGCAGATTGGGTGCGGGTCGGCAACTACGCCGTCAACGTCGGTGGCGAGATCTATCCGATCACGGTGTCACTCAAGGCGATCTATGACCCCGCCAATGATCGAGTTCGCGGCTAGTGCGCGAAGTGTTCCTGGGTGAAGTGACCCGCCGGCCGCGTCGCATCAAGATGGCCCAGCACCGAGTGCAGGTCCTCCCATAGGGAGCGGGCCAGGTCCGCGGAGAAGCCTTCGCGCACAACCACCCGCAGCACTGAGATGTTCTCCGCACCCGGCGGCATCGTGTACGCGGGTACCTGCCACCCATAAGACCTCAGCGACGCCGATACGTCGAACTCGGTATAGCCGAAATCGCCGGTGAGTTTGAATGCCACCACCGGGATCTTTGAACCGTCGGAGATGACGTCGAAGTGTTTCGACTCCGCCAGCTTGCCGGAAAACCATTTGGCCGTGTCGGAGAGGCACTGCATCACCGTGGTGTAGCCGGCCCGGCCCAGCCGTAGGAAGTTGTAGTACTGACCGACGACCTGATTGCCGCCCTTGGAGAAGTTCAGCGTGAAGGTCGGCATGTCGCCACCGAGATAGTTGACCCGGAAGATCAGGTCTTCGGGCAGTTGATCGGCATTGCGCCAGACCACGAATCCGATTCCCGGATAGGTGAGCCCGTACTTGTGGCCGCTGACATTGATCGACGCCACCCGCGGCAGCCGGAAATCCCACTTGAGGTCAGGGTGCAGGAAGGGAACGACGAACCCGCCGCTGGCGGCGTCCACGTGGACCGGAACATCGAGGCCCTCATCCTTCTGAAACTTGTCCAGGGCGGCGCAGATTTCGGCGATCGGCTCGAGCTCGCCGGTGTAGGTGGTGCCGAGGATCGCCACCACCCCGATGGTGTCCTCATCGACGTAGTCGAGCACCTTCTCGGGTGTGATCACGTAGCAGTCTTCGGTCATCGGGATATACCGAGGCTCGACCTCGAAATAGCGGCAGAATTTCTCCCACACCACCTGCACGTTGGAGCCCATCACCAGGTTGGGTGTGCGGGTCTTCCAAGCGTCCTTGTCCTGGGCGGAAACACGCTGCTTCCACCGCCACTTCAGCGCCAGTCCGGCCAGCATTACCGCTTCTGATGAACCCACCGTGGTGGCACCGATCGCGGTGGCGGCATCGTCGTCGCGCAAATTCTCAGCATGGAACAGATCGGCGACCATTGCGATACAGCGTGATTCGATCGCGGCGGTCGCCGGGTACTCGTCCTTGTCGATCATGTTTTTGTCGAACGTCTCCGCCATCAGCCGCTCGGCTTCCGGATCCATCCAGGTGGTGACGAAGGTCGCGAGGTTCAGCCGCGAACTGCCGTCGAGCATGAGCTCGTCATGGATGAACCGGTACGCTGCCGCCGGTTCCATCGCATCGTCCGGCAACCGCAGCGAAGGGATCGGATTGGTGGAAAGCCGCCCGGTGTAGGCCGGTGCGATCGATGGTGAGCGGTATTTCACATGCGGCATGGACTGTCCTTCGGGTTCACAGGTTGGCGATCGCGTGGCGAATATGGGTAAGGATGCGTGACGCCGAGGTGGGCACCGGCACCGGCCCCGGATCCGCGGCTGAGGCGTTGGCGGCGCGGGTGTGGACGAAGGCCGCGGCCGCCGCAGCCTCGGCAGGCGGAAGGCCGGCCGCGAGCAGTGCACCGATGATCCCCGACAGCACATCGCCCGAGCCGGCAGTGGCCGCCCAGGAGGCGCCGGCCGGATTGAGAAACGTGATACCTGATCCCGCGATCACGGTGACATTGCCCTTCAGTAGAACGGTCGCGCCGAATGCGTCGGCGAGGCGTCGGGCCGCGGCAACCCGATCCTCCCCGGGTGACGCCCCTGCCAGCCGCGCGTATTCGCCGGCGTGCGGGGTCAGCACGGTCGGGGCGTCCCGCCGCGTGACAAGGTGCGGATGTGCGGCGAGCACGGTGAGCCCGTCGGCGTCGACGATCACCGGGAGATCACTGGCGAGTGCGAACGTCAGCGCCATGAGCGCCGCCTCATCAGTCCCCAGGCCGGGGCCGACAACCCAGGCCTGAACCCGGCCGGCCGCCGACGCGCTGGGCGCGATGACGACCTCGGGCCAGTGCGACACCACCTCGGCCGCGGCGGGCCCGGCATACCGGACCATGCCCGAGGTGGCTGCCACCGCGGCCCCGGTGCACAGGATGGCCGCACCGGGGTAGATCGCTGAACCGGCAAGGACGCCGACCACGCCCTGGGTGTACTTATCGTCGCGCGGCCCGGGAGTCGGCCAGCGGACCCTCACGTCATCGGCCTCAAACTCGACAAGATCCGTAGGAGCAAGATCCAGGCCGATATCCACGAGTTCGACTCGCCCGCAATCGGCAAGGGCATGAACCGGTTTGAGCCCACCGAAGGTCACTGTGAGCGCTGCGCGTACCGCCGGGCCGCTGATCGCCCCGGTCTGCACATCGACACCGCTGGGAATGTCCACGGCGACAACCGGGATACCGGCGGTCTCGACAGCCGCGAACACTGCGGCCGCGGCCGGTCGCAGCGGACCCTGACCGGAGATGCCGACCACCCCGTCGATCACCAGATCGGTTGCGGCGGGCAGGTTCTGCACCACCCGTCCGCCCGCTGACCGGAATGCGCGAAGCGCCGATTCATGGGTGCGCTCCGGGTTGAGCAGGATGGCCGACGCCGCGACACCCCGGCGGCGCAGCAGAGTAGCCGCCCACAGGGCGTCACCACCGTTGTTACCGGCGCCGACGACAGCACAGATCCGGCGCCCGGTGACACATCCGGTGCGGCGACGCAGTTCGGCTGCGATTGCGTTCGCCAAAGCCGTTGCGGCGCGACGCATCAGCGCTCCGTAAGGCAGGGCGGCCAGCAGAGGAGCTTCGGCAGCGCGGATCTGCTCAGCGGTGTAGTAGTACCGCATCAGCCGCTACTCGACCGTGACGGATTTGGCGAGGTTCCGCGGCTTGTCGACGTCGTAGCCGCGGGCACGGGCCACCGAGGCCGCGAACACCTGGAGCGGAACAGTCGACAGCAGTGGCTGGAAAAGCGTTGACACCGAGGGTATCTCGATGATGTGGTTGGCGTAGGGACGCACCGTGTCATCACCCTCCTCGGCGATGACGATGGTGATCGCCCCGCGGGCCTGGATCTCCCTGATATTGCTCAGCAGCTTAGCGTGCAGCATCGCGGCGTTCTTGGGCGATGGCATGACGATGATGACTGGCAGGCCGTCTTCGATCAGCGCGATCGGGCCGTGTTTGAGTTCACCGGCCGCGAAGCCCTCGGCGTGCATATAGGCCAGTTCCTTGAGCTTGAGAGCGCCTTCGAGTGCCACCGGATAGCCGACGTGGCGGCCGAGGAAGAGCACGGTTGAGGAGTCGGCAAACCGACGACCGAGTTCGGCTACCGAGTCCAGATGACCGAGCACCTGCTGCACCAGAGCGGGCATCGACGCCAGTTCGCGGTACTCCCGCGCCACCTCGTCTGGGTATTTGGTTCCCCTGGCCTGTGCCAGTGCCAGACCAACGAGATAGTTCGCGGTGAGTTGCGCCAGAAAAGTCTTGGTGGCCGCCACCCCGATCTCCGGTCCGGCGCGGGTGTAGAGGACGGCATCGGCCTCGCGGGGTATCTGGCTTCCATTGGTGTTGCAGATGGCCAGCACCTTGGCCTTCTGCGCCTTGGCATGCCGCACCGCCTCAAGGGTGTCGGCGGTTTCACCGGACTGCGAGATAGCGATCACCAGTGTGCCGCGGTCCAAAACCGGGTCACGATAACGGAATTCACTGGCCAGCTCGACTTCTACCGGCAACCGGGTCCAGTGCTCGATGACGTACTTGGCCAACAGGCCGGCGTGGAACGCGGTGCCGCAGGCGACGATGAACACTTTATCGACCTCGCGCAGCTCCTGTTCGGAGAGCCGCTGCTCATCGAGGACAATGCGGCCGTCGACGAAATGGCCCAGCAGTGTGTCGGCGACCGCGGCGGGCTGCTCGGCGATCTCCTTGAGCATGAAGTAGTCGTAGCCGCCCTTCTCCGCGGCCGAGAGATCCCAGTCGATATGGAAGGGGCGGGCATTGGCGGAGTCGTCATTTCCGTTGAAATCGGTGATTCGGTAGCCGTCGGCGGTGATCACCACGGCCTGATCCTGGCCGAGTTCAACGGCTTCGCGGGTGTATTCAATGAACGCGGCGACATCAGAGCCGAGGAACATCTCACCCTCGCCGATCCCGATCACCAGCGGCGTGGACCGGCGCGCCGCGATAATGGTGCCGGGGTCGTCGGCGTGGGCGAAGACCAGTGTGAAGTGACCCTCCAGCCTGCGCAGGACGGCAAGGGTCGAGGCGACAAAGTCGCCGGCGGTCGCACCGTGCTGGTAGGCGCGGGCCACCATGTGCACGGCCACCTCGGTATCGGTGTCACTGGCGAACTCCACGCCGTGCGCCTCGAGTTCGGCACGCAGTGCGGCGAAGTTCTCGATGATGCCGTTGTGCACCACGGCGAACTTTCCGGCGGCATCGCGATGCGGGTGCGCGTTGCGGTCGGTCGGCCGACCATGGGTGGCCCACCGGGTATGACCGATACCGGCGGTCCCATTGATCGCCTCGGCGTCGGTCTGCGCCAGGGCGGCCTCGAGATTGGCCAGTCGTCCGGCTCGGCGATGGACCGTCAGGCCTCCGTGACCATCGAGCACGGCCAGCCCAGAGGAGTCATAACCGCGGTACTCCATCCGTTGCAGAGCGTCGACCACGACGTCGCGGGCAGGCCGATGCCCCACATACGCCACGATTCCGCACATATCTGTCAAGGGTAGTCCGCCCGAGGGGCGCGGCCCTGTCGGCTACCGTCGGGGGGTGGCCCGCACACGCAAACTTTTCGCCGCCCTGACCCGGCCCGGTCCGCACCGCGTTCTGCGCGGTGACCTGGGTTTTGCCGGCATTCCGGGAATCGTCTACACACCCGCCGCGGGCTTACACCTGCCCGGCGTGGCCTTCGGTCACGACTGGCTGACCGATGCCGCTCACTACGCCGGCACCTGTGAGCATCTGGCTAGTTGGGGCATCGTTACCGCCGCTCCGGACACCCAGCGTGGCCCGGCCCCCTCAGTGCTCACGTTGGCCGCCGATCTGGGCGCCACACTGGAGGTGATCTCAGGGGTGCGACTGGGCGTCGGCGATATCAGTGTGGATACCAACAAGCTGGGCCTGGCCGGGCATGGATTCGGCGGTGCGGCGGCGGTATTCGCCGCGGCTCGGACCCGGGCGAAAGCGGTGGCGGCGATCTTCCCGTCGGTCACCAAGCCGTCGGCCGAGCAGGAAGCCGCCGCACTGACGGTGCCGGGGTTGGTACTCGCCACCCCCGACGATCAGAAGTCACTGCGCACCGATGCCCTCGAGGTCGCCCAGCGCTGGGACGGCGCTGTGTTGCGGGTCGTCAAGAAGGCCAGCGCGACGGGCCTGGCCGAAAGACGACACCTGTTGGGGCTGCTGGGGCTTCCTGGGTCGAGCAGCAAGACAAGGGAGACAGTGCGAGCGCTGCTGACCGGATTCTTCCTGTTCCACCTGACCGGCGACAAAACCTATCGCGAGTTCGCCGAACCTGACGCGACGTTGCCGCGTACCGACTCGCCCGATCCCGAGGCTCCTCCGGTGACGCACGAGGACCGCATTGTCGCGCTGTTTCGCTGACCCGATATAACCGATACATGCGAACCGGAGTATTCCTGTCCTATTCCGGCGGCTTCCGCGAGGCCGTCGAGCAGGTCGCGACACTCGAGAAACAGGGTGTCGATCTCGCGCTGGTCGCTGAGGCGTATTCCTATGACGCGGTGAGTCAGTTGGGCTACCTGGCGGCTAAGACGTCGACCATCGAACTGGGGTCCGGCGTGTTCCCGATTTACACCCGGACACCGACGCTGCTGGCGATGACCGCCGCCGGCCTTGACTACGTCTCCGACGGTCGCTTCCGGTTGGGCATAGGGACATCGGGCCCACAGGTGATGGAGGGCTTCCACGGTGTGCCGTTCGATGCTCCGATGGGCCGCACGCGAGAGGTCGTCGAGATCTGCCGGCAGGTGTGGCGTCGCGAGAAGGTTTCGCACCAGGGGAAGAACTACCAGATCCCGTTGCCGCCGGGCCGCGGCACCGGACTCGGTAAGCCGCTGCGCCTGATCAATCACCCAGTGCGCGAACGTATCCCGATCCATATCGCCTCACTCGGACCGCAGAATGTCGAACTGACCGCAGCAATAGCCGAAGGCTGGCAACCGGTGTTCTTCTACCCGGAGCGAGCCGATCACGTCTGGGGTGATGCTCTGCGGGCCGGCAACGCCAAGCGGGACCCCGCACTCGGCTCCCTTGATGTCATGGTGGGCGTATCTGTTGCCATCGGGGACAACGTGGAAGAACGACTGAACTGGGCCAAACCCCAACTGGCGCTGTATATCGGCGGTATGGGAGCCAAAGGAAAGAACTTCTACCATAACGTCGCCACCCAGTACGGCTTCGGTGAGGTCGCCGATCACATTCAGGATCTGTATCTGTCGGGGCGCAAAGCGGAAGCGATCGCGGCGGTGCCCGATGAGTTGGTGCGCAACATCTCTCTGATCGGACCGCGCGGCTACGTCAAGGAGCGCATCGCCGCCTTCGCCGACGCAGGTGTGACCACACTGCTGGCCACTCCGGTCACCGCGGACCCGGCCGAGTACATCGACTTCGTCGAACAACTGCAGCAGCTGCTGGGCTGACGCGAACTCACTGACCGACCTGCGGCAGTTCGTCGGCGGCGATCTCGCACGGGGTGGCGGTGTCATCGGTGGCGGCAGGCTCCGCCGGCGGTGCGGGCGGTGCGGGCGGTGCGGGCGGTATGGGCGGTGTGGCCGACGGTTGAACGGCGGTGATTGCCGGGGACGTAACCTCGGCAGCCAGCGGGGCATCGACTGGCGGTGCGGCATCAACTGGCGATTGCTGCTCTGGCGCAACCGGTTTGACGTCAGCGACCGAATCGTTGGTCGGTTTCGGCGGGGCATCAGACTGGGAGGTATCAGACTGGGAGGTATCGGACACGGGGGTATCCGAGTAGGGACCCAGTGCCTGGGCGATCTGATTGATGAGCCCTGCCAGCGAGCCGCCGAGATTGGGGAGCCCGACGCCCGAAAGACCCGGATCCCAACCCGGCGCGGCCTGCTGCGGCGGGATCGGCGATGGTGCCGGTCGGCTCGGATCGGGCACCATCCCGGTGACAGGCACCATGGGATCGAATGTCGGCGGCGTTGGCGGCGTCGGCACCAATGGAGTCTCGAATCGAGGCACCGGAAGCTCCCCGAGCCGATTGACAGCCGTGTCAAAGGCCGTCGTTGAATCATCCGGCGAGCGCGACGCCGCCCAATCGCCGCTGAGCGCCGCATCGACCTTCGCATCCACCACATGCCCCAGCTTCTCGCTCAGGGCGGTCAACTCCGCGGCACCGTCTCGCAACGCCGCGACGACACGATCGGACGACTCACAGTGCCGGGCGAGGAACTCAACAGCACGGGAACCAGACCCGCCATGCCAACCCGCCGTCAACGCATCGAGCGCCTCGCGTTGGACGCGTGCGGCCTCCTCCGAATTCACCGCCGCCGCCGCCAGGGCTGCACTATCGAAGTCCAGCGCATCCAGGCGCAGCCCATCTTCAGCGTAAAACCACTCCTGGATCGGCTGAGGCTGACCGGCGACCGCCCCGGCACCCTCCGCCAGCCGGCCCCGAACATCGAAGGTCACCGCAGGACCGCCGCTGAACGCGATTCACCATCGGCGTACACCTGAGCACCGGTCCGTAGTGCCGCGCCCGTCTCCCTGGCCGCGCTGGCCCAGCGCGCTACATCTGCCACCACCCGGTCAACCGCGGTTCGGACCGCGTCACCGGCCGGCGCGTGTGTGCGCCCAGCCACCGAACCATCGAACTGCAGGCTGACGAGTCGGCTTTGAAGAGTAGCGAGCACGATATCGGCCGCGGTATCCATACGCTGCGACGCCACCAGCAACGCGGCAGGGTCTACCGATGCTGTTCCCATACCGAATCAGACGCAGTGACGCCGTCGACGGTTCCACCAAGCGGGCAATCAGCCCTCGGCACTCACCGACTTCGCGACCCGATTGGCCACCTGACGCGCGGTGTCTTCGTCGGAAGCCTCGACCATGACACGAACAATTTGCTCGGTTCCTGAGGGCCGCAACAGGATTCGGCCGGTTGCGCCCAGTTCCGCCTCGGCTTCGGCCACTGCAATTCGCACCGCGGGGGCTTGGGCGGCGGTGGCCTTGTCGGCGACCTCGACATTGATCAACACCTGCGGAATCGACTGCATTGGTGCGGCCAGCGCAGCCAGCGACGAACCGGTCTGCGCCATCCGAGCCATGATCCGCAGTCCGGTCAGGATGCCGTCCCCGGTGGTCCCGAAGGCGGGCATCACGATATGGCCGGACTGTTCCCCACCGAGGCTGTACCTGCCCGACCGCAACTCCTCGAGAACGTAACGGTCCCCCACACCCGTGGTCCGCACGTCGATCCCGGCCTCCCGCATAGCCAGGTGCAGTCCCAGATTGCTCATGACCGTGGTGACCAAGGTGTTGTCGATGAGCTCGCCGGCCTCCCGCATAGCCAGGGCCAGCACCGTCATGATCGCGTCGCCGTCAACCACCTGACCGGCCGCATCCACCGCCAGGCATCGGTCGGCGTCGCCATCATGGGCCAACCCCAGATCGGCACCGTGGGCAACCACCGCCGCCTGCAACTGCTCCATATGAGTCGAGCCGCAACCCTCGTTGATATTGAGGCCGTCGGGTTCGGCATTGATCGAGATGATCTGTGCACCTGCTGCGGTGTAGGCCCGCGGAGCGGCCACGGATGCCGCGCCGTTGGCGCAGTCGACCACGACGGTCAGCCCGTCAAGGCGCCTACCGACGGCGGCTGCGATGTGATCGAGATAGCGGTCAAGGGCATCGGCCGCCTTGCGCACCCGGCCGATCTCGGCGCCGACCGGTCGCACGCCTGGCCCCTGAGCCACCAACTCCTCGATGCGGTCCTCGGCGTCGTCATCGAGTTTGTGGCCGCCGGGGCCGAAGATCTTGATGCCGTTATCGGGCATCGGGTTGTGCGATGCGGAGATCATCACGCCGAAGTCGGCGTTGTAGGCGGCGGTCAGATATGCCACCGCGGGTGTCGGCAGCACTCCTACCCGCAGCGCATCAACACCCTCGCTGGTCAGTCCGGCGATCATCGCGGCCTCGAGCATTTCGCCACTGGCGCGCGGGTCTCGGCCGACGACCGCGACGCTCCGCCCCGCGGGGCCGGCGGCGCGCGGTGTAGCGAGGCGCCGAGCCGCAGCCGAACCGAGAGCCAGAACAAGCTCTGCGGTCAGTTCGCGGTTGGCGACGCCTCGCACACCGTCGGTACCGAATAGTCGACCCATCCGGGTACCCGATCAGCGCTTGCTGTACTGCGGCGCCTTACGGGCCTTCTTCAGGCCGTACTTCTTGCGCTCGATGGCGCGCGGGTCACGAGTCAGGAAGCCGGCCTTCTTCAATGCCGGCCGATCCTCCGGCTGCACCAGGATCAGGGCCCGGGCGATAGCCAGGCGCAGCGCGCCGGCCTGACCCGAGGGGCCACCCCCGTCGAGGTGGGCGTGAATGTCGAAACTATCCACCCGGTCGACGATCACCAGCGGTGCCTTGATCAGCTGCTGGTGCACCTTGTTGGGGAAGTAGGTCTCCAGTGTGCGGCCGTCGAGGTGGAACTGCCCGGTGCCGGGCATCAGTCGCACCCGCACCACGGCCTCCTTGCGGCGGCCGACGGTCTGGATCACACGATCCAGGACCACCGGTTCGCGGCGCTTGCGCTCTGCGGCCGCGGGTACCTGGGCGGTTGCGTCCGCGGTGTCCTGGGCCGCTTCCTGGGCCGTGTCCTCGACGCTGTCCGCGATGGTTTCCTCGGGGGCCACGTCGATCGTCTCGTTCTGGTTCTCTTCGGTCACTGGGCCACCTGCTTGATCTCGAACGGAATCGGCTGCTGTGCGGAATGCGGATGATCCGGGCCGGTGTAGACCTTCAGCTTCTTCTGAACCTGCCGACTCAGCTTGTTGTGCGGCAGCATGCCGACGATCGCCTTCTCGACCACACGATCGGCGTGCTTGGCGATCTCCTCGCCGAGCGTGCGCGAACGCAGGCCGCCGGGATAACCCGAGTGGCGGTAAGCCATCTTGTTATTGAGTTTGTCGCCTCCGATGGCGATCTTGTCGGCGTTGACGACGATGACGAAATCGCCCCCATCGACGTTGGGCGTGAATGTCGGCTTGTGCTTGCCGCGCAGCAGATTGGCTGCAGCAACGGCGAGTCGGCCGAGCACCACGTCGGTGGCATCGATGACGTACCACGATCGCGTGGTGTCACCGGCCTTCGGCGTGTACGTAGACACAGCGGTTACCTCTCCTGTTTCGGGTGGATCCCGGGTGACCCGGGTGCCGGTACGGACATCGACGGTCGGGGAATTCCCGGCGACCAGCACTGACCCGAGATCCCGGCTTACACCACGGGCGAACCCGCGATGTACCGCATGCCGAGTGCTCAGCCTACCTGCGGCGATCCGACCAGGTCAAAACGCCTCTGATCCGCCTGCTGTGCGGTCCTCGGTGGCTCTCCTCCACGGAAGTCGCACAGCAGGCGGTTCAGGGTGACACCAGGTTCGACGCTCAACCCGGCGCGGCGGTTCCCACTTCGTGCGCCGACCGCACCGCCCGCTCACAATCGGCCCGGATGCCGTCCTCCCGGCCCGGTGCGCTCTGGCAGCCGATGCTGATCCGCGTCGAGCCGGCCAGCACCACCGACCAGCCGATAACCCGTCCGACCCGGACCTCGCGATAGGTCACCGCGGGACGGCCGGCTACCTGGTCGGCCGGACTGAAGTCCAGGAAAACCCCGGGTGCCTGATCGGCGAGGGCACGTCCGAGCACCTCGGCAGCCTGAGCCAGCGTCGTTTCAGGCGCATATGACTGGGTGATGTGCAGGGCGAGATCCGCATCGGCCGGCGAGCGGACCTGTACCCGTCGGGATCCCGGCCCGCCCGTCACCCGTTCGACGATCCAGCCCGACGGAATCGCAACGGCGATCCGGCCCTCCACCAGGCTCCCGGCCTGTGCATCCGCAGCCGGCGCGATGTCCTTCGCCCGCCCCGCCGCGATCCGCCCGGCAACAACGACGCCACCGGCGAGGGCAAGTAGCACCGCCGACGCGACGACGAACGCCTTGACCGTCCGCAGCGGCCGCCAGCGCGCCGTAAAAGCACTCGCGGCGACCGCAGCGACGTCGACCTCGCCAGTCACCACTCCTCGCCGCCACAGCGCGTGTCGAATCTCTTCCGCACTCTGGGCGTCACCGGCAACTCCGATGTCAAGCAGAACCTCGGGGGTTCCAGCCAACTCCGCCGCGACATCGGCGACCGTTTCACTATCACCGCAGTCGAGAACCCGCACGGAAGAACCGCCGCACACGGCGACGAGTTCGGCGGCGATTTCGATCACCGTCGCGGCGGGCCGGTCGCTGATGATCAGTTCAGATCGGCTCATCACGGCGACCCGCCGACCCGTCGCGACGACCGCCTCGACGACCCGGTCCAACCGCGCCCCCGGCCACCAGGATGGGTGCAGAACCACCACGGGGCCGCGACTCTCACCCAGGGTTGACGCAATGAGCACGCGCCACAAATTCCGGACATCGACAGGTCGCTCGTCGATCAGTGCGACCGCGTCGTCAATACCGCCGAGAGCCGCCGCTACGGTCGCGTCGCCCGGCCGGTTGCCTGATCGGCCCCGAAGCAGGCGCACGGTCTCGGGGCCGACTTCCAATACCGTCGGCATCGCCTGACGTTAGAGGCGGCGGGCGGGGCCGCGCGCCCACGATCCACAGGCAGCGCCGGCGTACTACGTGCCCGATCGGCGCGCCGTGCGAACGCCGGTGGGTCGACCGCAGGTGAGTCTGTAACAATCCCGGCATGAGGTCTAGCCGGATGTCCCAATACCTGCACGCCGCGACGGCCGTGATCGTCGTCGGCGCCGCCCTGACCGTTACCCAGTCAGCACCGACCGCCAATGCGATGGGCTGCAACGACATTGAAGTGGTGTTCGCCCGGGGCACCGGTGAGCTCCCTGGTCTCGGGCGCGTCGGAGATGCGTTCGTCGACGATCTTCGGGCCAGGGTAGGCAACCGCAGCGTCGGAGCCTACGGGGTGAATTACCCTGCCAGCTATGACTTTCTGACCGCCGCCGATGGAGCCAATGACGCGAGCGCCTACATCCAGAACGTGATCAACACCTGCCCGAACACCAAACTGGTGCTGGGTGGCTACTCACAGGGCGCGGGGGTGATCGACATCATCACCTCGGTGCCCTTCCCCGCGATCGGGTTCACCAACCCACTGCCGCCAGACGTGCCCAACCGGGTCGCCGCACTGGCGGTGTTCGGAAACCCCACCGCCAAACTCGGCCTGCCGCTGACATCCAGTCCGGTCTACGGAACCCGGGCGATCGACCTCTGCAACTCCGGTGACCCGGTGTGCTCAGACGGCAACAACGTTCCCGCTCACCGCAGCTACGGACCCGACGGGCTCACCAATCAGGCGGCCGCCTTTGTGGCAAATCTGCTCTAGCCGTCTGTACTGGACGTTTTCGCACCGGCATCGCCGATATGTGAGTATTGGTCGCATGCGAATCTTGACCGCATTGGTCGCCGTGGCCGCGCCGCTGGCGCAACTGGCGGCAATGCCCACCGCCCACGCGGCAGGTTGCCCGGATGTGGAGTTGATCTTCGCCCGCGGCACCAGTGAACCGGCCGGCGCCGGCCGCGTGGGACAGGCCCTGGCCGATCAGTTGGCGGCCCAACTCGGCGGCCGCAGTCTCGGCGTCTACGGCGTCAACTATCCGGCTACCTATGACTTCCTGGCTGCCGCCGACGGTGCCACCGATGCAACCAACCGCATCGCAGCGATGTCGCAGCAGTGTCCCGCGACCCGCTACGTTCTCGGCGGTTACTCGCAGGGTGCAGCGGTGGTCGACATGCTGGTGGGGATCCCACCGCTGGGCAACAAGGTCGGTGACGTCGGCTCGGCTCCCCCGCTGCCGGCCAGCCTCGCCGATAAGGTCGCCGCGGTGGCGGTGTTCGGCAATCCCTCAACGAAGTTCGGCATCCCGGTGTCAGCCGCGATGGTGCCGTTCGCGGGCAAGGGAATCGATCTCTGCAATGACGGTGACCCGATCTGCTCTCAGGGCCGCAACCCGTTCGCCCATACCAGTTACGAGAAGACCCCTCTGGTCGGCGAAGCAGCAGGCTTCGTATCGGGGATGTTCTAACCCGGGGAAACCGCACGTGGCAGCGCCAGTGCGATTCGGGCTACCATGATCTGATGCTGGTGAGACGGGTGAGCAGTGTGGTGTCGGTGATTTCCGCGGTAGCGGCAACGTTGCTCGCCCCGCCGGCACATGCAGCCGACTGCCCCCAGGTCGAGGTGATCTTCGCCCGCGGCCGAACCGAACCACCGGGTATTGGAGGCATCGGAGTGGCATTCGTCGATTCGTTACGTGCCAAGACCGATAAAAGCGTGGGCGTCTACGCAGTTGACTACCCGGCAGACACCGAAGTCATCCAAGGCGCGAACGATATGAGCAAGCACATTCAGTACATGGCCGCCAACTGCCCCAACACCAGGCTGGTCCTCGGCGGTTACTCGCTGGGCGCTGCGGTCACCGACATCGTGTTGGCTGCCCCCTCGTCGATGTTCGGTTACAACAATCCCCTGCCGCCGGCCATGAACGACCACATCGCCGCAGTGGCGTTGTTCGGTAACGGAACCCAAGCGGTGTTCGGGCGGGTGGCGGACGTCAGTCCGGAATACGGCGGCAAGACAATCGACGTGTGCACTGAGATCGACCCGATCTGCAACGGCTTTCCCGATATCGGTGCCTTCATCAATAACTTTCCGGGACATTGGCAACCGGCCTATATCGATTCCGGCCTCGTCAACGATGCCGCGGACTTCGTCGTAGCGCGACTCTAGTCTCGGTCGCGCCGGTCGCGGGTCACCGCTGCGCGTGCGGCCATCTGATCATCCGGTGGATAGTCGACCGCCACCAATGTGAGCCCACGAGCCGGCGCGGAAGAAAAATCACTCGAACGTGCGCTAGCATCCAATAGTGTTACACACCAGGAAGATTCGCGGCGACCCTCGCCTACCGCGAGGAGCGCCCCCACCAGTGAACGCACCATCGACCAACAGAACGCATCCGCGGTCACATAGGCAGTAACCGCATCACCATCGCGAACCCAATCCATCCGCTGCAAGTCCCGGATGGTCGTTGCGCCGGGCCGGTGTCGGCAAAACGCGGCGAAATCGTGCAGCCCCAGAAGTGACCGCGACGCTTGCGCCATTGCGTCGATGTCCAGTGGCCGGGGCCACGGCGTGACGAAGCGGGATTCCTGGGGTTCCGTGCCAAACGGTGCCAGCGAAAGCCGGTAGGCATAGTGGCGGCGCAGTGCCGAGAACCGGGCGTCGAAACCCGCCGGTGCCCGGACGATCTTGCGCACTCGGACGTCCTCGGGAAGGAATCCGGCGAGCCTGCGGACGAGTGCGGCGAATTCAGGGTCGTCGCCGGG
Organism: Mycobacteriaceae bacterium; assembly: GCA_037138615.1. GTDB lineage: Bacteria > Actinomycetota > Actinomycetes > Mycobacteriales > Mycobacteriaceae > Mycobacterium. Next base: position 25,190 of record JBAXIA010000031.1, read on the forward strand.
CCCGCCACGGGCGTAGGCGTTGCCGATGACGTCGGCGGGAACATCGACGTGAGCTACCTGGCCGGTGGCATGTACGCCGGAATCGGTGCGCCCGGCGGCGAACAATCGCAGCCGCGACCGGAACACCGTCGACAACGCATCATCAAGCACACCAGCGACGGTGCGAAGACCGTCCTGTACCGCCCACCCGTTGAAATCCGTACCGTCGTAGGCGATATCGAACCGGAGCCGGATCGGCCCGGGGTCAGGACTCGTCAGGCTCGGACTGCTCCTCGGCGACCTCGGCGGTCTCGGCGTCGGCGATCCCGGCATCCTCCGCCTCGATCTCCTCCAGCGGGGTTTCCTCGGCGTCGGCCTCTACGGCGTCCTCGGCCTCCG
>JBAXIA010000032.1:0-24958 GCA_037138615.1 Mycobacteriaceae bacterium
GCCGGGCGCTCACTGGGTTCCGGCTGCAGCTTCCTCGACAGCGTGATCATCCGGATTTGACGATGCAGAAGGTTTGAGCGTTGACGCCGGTCGAGGTCTTCTCATCCTTGATCACGCCGTCGACGGTGATCCGGCAGCCGATGGTGTCGCTATCACCCTGGGCCACGATGTTGGCGGCCGCCGCTGGCGCGGTGGTGCTCAACTCGAGGGTCCACGGCAGCGTCACGTCACGGGCGATCTGCGGTTCGGCGTCGAGGTCGAGGTAATTCACGGTGGCCACAGTGCCCGGGGGGCCGAAGATCTCGTAGACGACGGTCTTGGGGTTGAACGGCGCGGGGTCATCGGCCAGCCCACTGCCGGGACGGGTCAGTTCGGATTTCCCGAAGATCCCGTGCAGCCGGTCCACGGCGAAGGCCGCCACCACCACCACGAGCAGGATGACCAGTGGCATCCAAGCGCGGCGCAGGCCCCGCACCAGCCAGTAGGCGAGGCTGCGACGCGGGGTTTTACGGTCGACGGAGCGAGCTCGTGATTTTCTCGACGTCGCCACCGGAGGCTGTACCGCCCCGGTCCCCTGCGTGGCCGGTTGGTGCGTCGATGCGCCGGCCGGGCTGTCCACAGTCACGGCCTGCTCCCCTCCGCACTGAACGCTCCCGCGCGGTGGATCCCCGCGACCAAGACCAGCACTTCTACATAGTAGTGCTAACAGTCCCAGGACATGAACCCTGTGTGACGAGTGTCATGAGATCGCCGCAGGTTACTCGACGGTCCCCGATAGCCCCAGGTCGTCGAGGGTGCGCCGGACGGTGTCCATCAACTGCTCGCGCGTTGTGGATGCCTCGGCATTGGAGTAGCCGATGGTCATGAAAACCCGGCCGTTGATGCGGCCCGCGACTACCGGGTAGAACACCCCGTCCGCATGCCGCAGATCAGCAGCGGTGAGACGCTCGGCCATCCGTGCGGCAAACCATTCCGCATCCGTGCCATCGGGTCGGTTGGCCATGGGGTCCATGTCGGCGACGTTCGAGGACCCGACGACCCGGTCCCCACGAACCAGACCCTCCAGCCGTCGGGCCAAACCTTTGGGCACAAGCGGTGTCAGCGGCAGCGGCGCGAGCAACTCATGACGGGCTTCACCGAGCCCTGCCAACGCGGTCTTGAATGCGGCGCGCACACCCGTCAGGTCAGCGGTGACCTGCTCAGGATCGACGGCCATCGTCACACCGGTGAGTGCGTTTCCCCGATTGTCGTCGTGCGGCCGCCTCTCGTTGACGGGGACCACTAGATTCACCGAACCGCCAGCGGCCACCCAACCCAGGTTGTGCCCCAACCGCGCGGTGAAACCGTGAAACAGTGAGTTTGGTGTCCCCCCGAGCAGGTCAGCTCGTCGGTCCCACTGATCCACATCAATGTGAACGGTGACCGCAGGCACGGTGACCACACGGTCGGGATCACCCAGCTGGGGACCGGCGGCTTTTCGGGGGCTCGGCGCAAGCGAGTCACGATTGTTGCGAGCCACCTGAATCGCCGCGGCCGCCGACCGCGCCATCTCCGGAACACATCGCCAGAAGGCTCGCCAATCCTCTTTGAGCGCTTGACGTTTCGCACGTGACTCAGCCGGAGGATAGGGCAGATCGCGGGTAACACCACCGGCAGCCTCGGTGACGGCGATCACCAGACCCACCCCGTCGACCACTGTGTGCGAGGCCACCAGTGTGACCGCAGCACCGCCCTCGGTCAGTGGCTGCACGGACAGGCGGAAGGCCGGACCGCGTTCAGGGTCGATCGACAGCAATGCCCGCGCATCGAGCCAGCCCGGGACGTCTGCACGCGGTATGGCATCCGGGGCGATCTCGATGTCACCAGGTTGGGGGTCGGCGATCCATCGGTGTCTACCGAACGGCAACGGCGAGACCTCGATCCGCCGCCCGAGCAGACCCCGACCCAGGTTGTGGTGGAACCGGCGCAGTCCGTCGAAGTCAAGTTCGTGGCTGTAGATCCAGATCCACTGGATCACCGGACCATGGCCGAGCGCCCGCAGGCCCAGAAAGGAAGCCTGGTCCATGTAATCGATCGTGTTGTCCACCTGCGTCATGTTAGGTAACGCCAGGATGTATTCGCGCGGACACAGCTGAAGTCGGCCATCATTCGATGCGGGCGGTGAGCCCGAAATCCTCGAGCGTCTCGCGGACCCACTTCGTCACATCCGCCCGAGTGGTTGTGTCGTCGGCGTTGGTGTAGCCGACGCTGATGAAGATCCGTCCATTGACACGACCGGTGACCACCGGGAAGAAGGATCCCCCGGTGCGGCGCACATCCGCCCGTGTCAGAGCCTCGGCCATGCGGACGGCAAACAAGTCTGCGTCGGTACCGTCCGGACGGTTGGCCGCGGGGTCGAACTGGCCGAGATTGGAACTGCCGATGACGCCGGTGCTGATGATCATGCCTTCCAATCGCCGGGCAACGGCTTTGGGCACCAGTGGAACCAGTGGCAACGGCGTCAGCAGTTCGTGGCGGACGTCGCCGAGGGTGGTCAGCGCAGTCTTGAGGTCGGCGCGGACCATGCTCAGATCGGTGTAGACCTCGGCGGGGTCGACTGTCATTGAGACCTGTGTCAGTGCGTTGCCTCGGGTATCGCCGTCGGTCCGGTCGTTAACCGGAACGGTGATCTCCACGACTCCCTGGTCGTTGAGCCAGCCCAACCGCCAACCCAGCCGGCAGGTTAGACCGATGAACAGCGACGTCGGAGTGCCACCGAGTTCGGCCGCCCGGCTGTCCCACAGTTCGGCATCGGCGTAGACGGTGACCATCGAGATAGTGACCGGCTGGTCTGATCCGGCTTCCTTGATTTTCGAATCCCGAACAGAAGTGGAGATTGCGTCCCCCTGGCTTCGGACAACACGGGCAGCGGCAATCGCCGCTCTGAACATCGATGGGATATCACGGACGAAAATACGCGAATCAGCAAGCAGTGCTGCAATTTTCGATGATCGGACAGCGGCGGGATAACCGAGATTCCGGTTCGCTCCGTTGGCCGCCTCCACCACGGCGATGGTTGCCCCCACTCCGTCTGCCACGGTGTGCGAGAGTACGAGGCTCACGGCGGCGCCGCCTCCGGTAATCGGCTGCACCGTCAGGCGCCACGGCGGCCCGAACTCGGGGTCGATTGGCAGCGCGGCCTGCTCATCGAGCCATATCTGGACCTCACTGCGCGGTCGCGCCGATGAGGCCACGTCGATATCGGCCGGACCCGGCCAGGCGATCCACCGATGCCTGCCGAACGGTAACGGCGATCGTTCGATACGGCGGCCTAGCAAACCATGTCCGAGGTTGCGGTGAAACCGCCGGAGCCCGTCGAGATCGACGTCGCGGGTGTAGATCCAGGTGAACTGGATCACCGGGCCGTGGCCGAGTGCACGCAAGCCAAGGAAGGACGCTTGGTCGATGTAGTCGAGCGTGTTATCCACGCTTCCAATGGTAAGCGTGGGCGCCTTACCTCTCGGGCCGGTGATCCATCCCGGATTCTTTGCGCTGCTGCGCGGTGATCGGTGCGGGGGCATCGGTAAGCGGATCCACACCACCGCCGGACTTCGGGAATGCGATCACGTCCCGGATCGAGTCGGCGCCGAACAGCAACGCGGTGATGCGATCCCAGCCGAACGCGATGCCACCGTGCGGCGGGGCACCGAAGGTGAAGGCGTCGAGCAGGAACCCGAACTTCTCGGCGGCCTCGCCCGAGCCGATGCCCATCACCGAGAAGACCCTCTCCTGGGTGTCCCGACGATGGATGCGGATCGAACCGCCACCGATTTCGTGACCGTTGCAGACGATGTCGTAGGCATCGGCGAGCACCGCACCGGGATCGGTGTCGATGATGTCGGCATGTTCGGGCTTGGGCGCGGTGAACGCGTGGTGCACGGCCGTCCACACCCCGGATCCGACGGCGACATCGCCGGCCGCAGTCGCGTCGTCCGCCGGCTCGAACAGCGGCGGGTCCACAATCCACACGAACGCCCATGCGCCCGCGTCGATCATGTCCAGGCGCCGGGCGATCTCACCACGCGCGGCACCCAGCAGTGCCCGCGACTGCCTGGCGGGACCCGCCGAAAAGAACACGCAGTCACCAGGTACGGCGCCCACGTGCGCCGCAAGCCCGGCACGCTCGGCATCGGAGAGGTTCTTGGCCACCGGCCCACCCAACGTGCCGTCCTCCTCGATGAGCACGTAGGCCAGTCCGCGGTGCCCACGCTGCTTGGCCCAGTCCTGCCAGCCGTCCAAAGTCCGTCGCGGCTGTGACGCACCGCCCGGCATCACCACCGCCCCCACGTACGGCGCCTGGAAAACGCGGAACGGCGTATCTGCGAAATACTCGGTGCATTCGACGAGTTCGACGCCGAACCGCAGATCGGGCTTATCCGAACCGAATCGACGCATCGCGTCGGCATAGGTCATCCGCGAGATCGGCCGCGGCAGTTCGTAACCGATCAGCGCCCACAGTGCGGTCAGGATCTCTTCGGCGACGGTCATCACATCGTCGGTGTCTACGAAGCTCATTTCAACATCGAGCTGGGTGAACTCCGGCTGACGGTCAGCGCGAAAATCCTCATCGCGATAGCAGCGGGCAATCTGGTAGTACCGTTCCATCCCGCCCACCATGAGCAGCTGCTTGAACAGCTGTGGGCTCTGTGGCAACGCGTAGAACGAGCCGGGTTGCAGCCGGGCCGGCACCAGAAAGTCCCGTGCACCTTCCGGTGTGGAACGGGTCAGCGTGGGTGTCTCGATCTCTACGAAGTCGCGCGCCGCCAGTACTGACCGGGCGGCCGCGTTGACCCGCGACCGCAGCCGGAGTGCGTCACCGGGCCCACCTTCGCGGCGCATATCCAAATAACGATGTTTCAGCCGCGCTTCCTCGCCGGCCACCTCATCGAGCTGGAAGGGCAGCGGCGCGCTCTCCCCCAGCACCGTCAACGACGTCGCATTGACCTCGATTTCGCCGGTGGCGATATCGGCATTGGCGTTGCCCTCGGGCCGGATCTCGACAACGCCCTCGACAGCGATGCAGAACTCCGCACGTAAGTGGTGCGCCTGATCCAGCACGTCGGTGTCCCGGAAAACCACCTGGGCAATGCTCGGCGCATTTCCCGTGTCGCTGCGCTCGCTGGAAGCTGAATCACGTAGGTCAATGAAGATCACCCCGCCATGATCGCGGCGGCGCGCCACCCAGCCCGCCAGGGTGACCTGACGACCGGCATCGGAGGCCCGCAACGATCCGGCGGCATGACTGCGCAGCACTGACACTCCTAGGAAACGGGGAACGGACAGGGCGAGTCTATGGACTGCGCCGAATGGGGCGACGACCAACACCGGCAAAGGCAGTTGTGGCAAGCTTGATGGGGCGGTTCACCGGCGGGCAGCGGCAGCATCAAGGAGCGCAGATGACCTTCAACGAAGGTATGCGGATCGACACGAGCAACACCTCGAGTACCGGTGGCGGTGGCGGTCGCGGCATCGCGATCGGAGGTGGCGTCGGTGGCCTGGTGGTGATACTGCTGGCGCTATTCCTCGGGGTCGACCCCGGCCCGATGCTCAACCAGCAACCGATGGGGCCCGCCACCGCGTCGCAACCCGGCTTCGACCTGACTAAGTGTCGGACCGGGGCTGATGCCAACAATTTCGTTGAATGCCGGGTGGTGGCCACCGGCAACTCTGTCGACGGGGTGTGGCAGCAGCTGCTGCGCGGGTACAAGCCCCCCAAGCTCCGGTTGTTCAAGGGCCAGGTACAGACCGGCTGCGGCCCGGCGAGCAGTGATGTCGGTCCGTTCTACTGTCCGCCGGATCAGACCGCTTACTTCGACACTGATTTTTTCAAGGTGCTCCAGACTCAGTTCGGGTCCAGCGGCGGGCCGCTGGCCCAGGAATACGTGGTGGCCCATGAGTATGGCCATCATGTCCAGAACCTGCTCGGTGATCTCGGCCGCGCCCAGCAGGGCGCGCAAGGCGCGACCGGCGGCGGGGTGCGCTCCGAACTTCAGGCCGACTGCTACGCCGGGGTGTGGGCGCACTATGCGGCAATCACCAAGCAGCAGGGAACCGATGTGACGTTCTTGGAGCCGTTGAGCGACAAGGACATCGCCGACGCGCTGTCCGCGGCGTCATCGGTCGGCGATGACCGGATCCAGAAAGAGGCCACCGGTCGGGTCAACCCCGAGAAGTGGACACACGGCTCCTCTGAGCAACGTCAAAAATGGTTCACCGTGGGCTACCAGACCGGTGACCCCAACAAGTGCGACACCTTCAACGCAGCTAATCTGAACTAGAAACCAACCTCAGGCTGACACGTTCACCACGGGCGCAGGGAACACTGCACGCCGCTGCCGCCCTGCTGGGAGACCACGACCTGACCATCGACGGCGATCTCGCAGTGAAACTCAGGGTTCACCCGCAATCCTCCGCTGGCACTGATGAACGCCCACTGGGTGGGATTGTTCAGGGTGGTCTGGAAAACCCACGGCGCGCCCGGTCCCACGCCGGTTCGGGCCAGTGGCATGTACTGGGGATCGTTGGCTGATGTCTGGCTGGGCGGATCCGCGGTCACGTAGTAGATGTTGGCGGTCAGATCGCTGGTGGTGGTCACCGTATAGGTGACCTGGTGCGGGCCGGTCGGGTCGGCCCCAGCCGACCACACGGCTGTGGCGGCGCCAGCCAGCACCGCCACGCCCAAAGCTGTCAGGTGTCGCATATTCGGCATATCGAACGAGGTCGTTGCGGCGTTACTCGCCGACGTCAGCCCGCGTCACGCAACATTTCGGGTCCCTCCCGGGCTGGCAGCACCTCGGCGGTGACCTGCTCGAACAACTCGATTGACGAGGCGATCGACTGGTCCACGAAGTAGGCCAGGCCGGCACCGCTGGTCGGGCGGAACCGGTCCACAACGGTGATCCCGACCAGCGTCGGATCAGATGAGTCGTGCACCACCGCCTCGGCACCGCCACTGCCGGCCGTCCATCGGGTCGACAGACTGGTGAACAGGTCACGCTTATCCGCCGGATAGAAACGATCCGGAGTGATGCTCAGCAGTACGTTGTCGCGCAGCAAACCACTGATCTCAAGGTGCACGTGAAGACGGCCGTGACTTGAATCCAGAGAGAAGTCCGCCAGGAAATCAACGAGGAAGAAGTACTCGTCGTCGTGATGGCCGCGGAAATACCGCACACCCCTGGCGCGGAGATACTCCTCAATCAACGTGTTCATGATCGGACAACGCCTCGACGTCGACGAGCGGTTCCCCGGCAAGGTTAAGAATTCAGTGAGCCTTCGCGTCGCGCCAGCAAACCCATTCAGGACAGCCGGGCCACGACCTCGGCAACTACCGAACTGATCGGCACATCGTCCTGCTCACCATTCGACAGATCCTTGACGCCGACGGTGCCTGCTTCGATATCGCGGTCCCCGGCGACCAGGGCGATCCGCGCGCCGGAGCGGTCGGCTGCTCGCAGCGCGGGCTTGATTCCGCGGTCACCGTAGGCGAGGTCGACCCGGATGCCGGCTGCCCGAAGTTGTGCGGCCACCCGGGCGATCTCGATCTTGGCCTGCTCTCCGAGCGGTACCCCGAATACCTCGCAGCGGCTGGCGTCACCCACGGTCTTGCCTTCGGCGCGCAGCGCCAGCAGGGTGCGGTCGACCCCGAGGCCGAAGCCGATACCGGAGAGGTCCTGGCCGCCGAGTTGAGCCATGAGTCCGTCGTAGCGACCACCGCCGCCGATACCGGACTGCGCGCCCAGCCCATCGTGGACGAACTCGAAGGTTGTCTTGGTGTAGTAGTCCAAGCCGCGCACCAGTCGTGGATTGATCACATACGGCACGCCCAATGCGTCGAGGTGGGCCAGTACCGTATCGAAGTGCTGCTTGGCGCCGTCGGAGAGATGATCCAGCATCACCGGCGCGGCAGCGGTCAGCTCGCGTACCTGTGGGCGCTTATCGTCGAGCACCCGCAGCGGATTGAGTGTTGCGCGCGCCCGGGTTGCCTCGTCGAGATCTAGGTCAAACAAGAACTCCTGCAATAACTCCCGGTACTGCGCACGGCAGGTGTCATCGCCCAGCGAGGTGATCTCCAACCGGAAATCGTTCAGGCCCAGTGCGCGGAAACCCGCATCAGCGATCGAGATGACCTCAGCGTCCAGCGCCGGATCGTCCACGCCGATGGCCTCGACACCAACCTGCTGAAGCTGGCGGTACCGTCCGGCCTGTGGCCGCTCGTACCGGAAGAACGGTCCGGCGTAACAGAGCTTGACGGGCAGCGCGCCGCGATCAAGACCGTGCTCAATCACCGCACGCATCACCGGCGCGGTTCCCTCCGGGCGCAGCGTCACCGATCGGTCACCGCGGTCGGCGAAGGTGTACATCTCCTTGGACACGACGTCGGTGGACTCCCCCACCCCGCGGGCGAACAACGCGGTGTCCTCGAAGATCGGCAACTCGATGTCGCCGTACCCGGCCAGCCGGGCAGCCGCCAGCAGTCCCTCGCGTACCGCGACGAAGGCGATGGAATCCGGCGGCAGATAGTCCGGCACCCCCTTGGGGGCCTGGAAATCGCTCACAGCCGAAGACCCTGAAGAAATGGATTGGTTCTGCGTTCGAGACCGATCGTGCTGGACTCGCCGTGGCCGGGGAGGACCCGGGTGTCGTCATCGAGCACCAGAAGTTTGGTGATGATCGAATCCATCAGATCTCGCCCACTTCCACCGGGCAGGTCGGTGCGGCCGACGGATTGTTTGAACAATGTATCGCCGGTGAAGGCCAATTCGCCGCGCCCCGACTCCCCGTTGGCGGCGGAAACATCGGTGTCGGACACTCGGAAGACCACCGATCCGCGCGTGTGCCCCGGGGTGTGATCCACCGCGACGACAATGCCACCGAGATCGAGTTTGTCGCCGTCCCGGTCGAGTTCGATGACCTGCCTGGGTTCGCGGAACATCGCACCGAAGGCAAGTTGACCGATCCGCGGCCCGAAGCCCTTGATTGGGTCAGCCAACATGAAACGGTCCGCGGGGTGTATGAAACTCGGACACCCGTAGGTGTCGGCCACCTTCTGCGCCGACCAGATGTGGTCGATGTGCCCATGGGTGAGTAGCACTGCCGCCGGGGTCAGGCGATTCTCGTCGAGAATCCGGCGCAGGGTTCCCATCGCCCGCTGACCGGGGTCGATGATGATCGCGTCAGCCCCCGCATGCGGCGCCAGCACGTAGCAGTTACAGGCCAGCAATCCGGCTGGGAACCCGGTGAGTAACACGATCACCAGTGTCCCATCCGATAACTCGGGAGGGTCGCAGCCCCCGCTCACATGTTCGGCTGGCACACTCGATTAGCGACTGAGTTGGCTTCGCCGACGGTAATCCGCCCGGCAAGTGACGACGTAATACCTTGGAGGAACACCGCGGTGCCCAGCAATGAAGAACGACGCGAGACAGCCAAACGCAAGCTCGAGCAGCAGCTGGAGAGCCGCGCTCAGAAAGACAAGCAGCGGCGAATCTTCACCGTGGCGGGAGCGCTTGTCGCCATTGCCGCCGCAGCCGCGGCGATCTTCACGTTTGTGATCAACGACAAGGGTTCGACCACCAGCAGCGCTACCTCGACATCGGCGGCGCCAACGGCCCCGCCGCCCCGCGGCGGCGAAGGTCAACTGCCCGTGTTCAAGGCTGCCGCCGATCTAGGAGCGAACTGCCAGTACCCGGCTGCACAGAAAGCCAGCAGGGGTGTCGACGCCCCCAAATCCGGCAGGGTGCCCACCGACCCGGCCACGATCAGCGTCAGCATGTCCACCGACCAGGGCAACGTCGGGCTGATCCTCAACAACGCCGAGGCACCCTGCACCGTCAACAGCTTCGCGAGCCTGGCCCAGAAGGGGTTCTTCAACGACACGATCTGCCACCGCCTGACTACCGCCGGGTCGCTCGGTGTCCTGCAGTGTGGTGATCCGACCGGATCCGGCTCTGGCGGCCCGGGGTACCAGTTCGCCAACGAGTACCCGACCAACCAGTACCCCAAGAATGATCCAGCCCTGCAGAAGCCGGTGCTCTACCCCCGCGGAACGCTGGCAATGGCCAACGCCGGGCCGGACACCAACGGCAGTCAGTTCTTCCTGGTGTACAAGGATTCGCAACTACCACCGGACTACACGGTATTCGGCACCATCGACGCGACCGGACTTGCCACACTGGACAAGATCGCGCAGAACGGTGTCGCAGGCGGCAAGGACGACGGCAAGCCGGCCACCGAGGTCAAAGTCAAGTCCGTTCTGCTGGACTAGCAGCCCGACATGAGCGTTACGCCACCGCACGAGCCCCCGCCGGCCTACTGGGCGACCCAACCGCCGGTACCGCCCTACCCGGGATATCCTTCCCCGGCATATCCCTACCCGGGGCACCCGTACATCCCGCCACAGACCAATGCCCTGGCAATCGCGTCACTGGTGTGCGCGTTTCTCTTCGCCCCGTTGGGCATCGTGTTCGGCCATCTGTCGCTGTCACAGATCAGGCGGTCCGGCGAGGACGGCCGCGGATTGGCCATCGCGGGTCTGGTGATCGGGTACGTGGTGACGATCGCAACGATCGTGGCTCTGGTGGCCGGAACGCTGCTGTTCGCTTGGGCGGCGCGAGTCATCCGAGAATCCTCAGACCCCGGCGGGGCGGGCATCCCGCGCTATCACGCCACTGCGCCGCATACCGCGATACCGTCAGGCGGCGCTGGTCACCCGGTAGACGTCGTAGACACCCTCAATATTGCGCACCGCGTTGAGTACGTGCCCGAGATGTTTGGGGTCGCCCATCTCAAAGGTGAAGCGGCTGATGGCAACTCGGTCGTCGGAGGTCGTGACCGATGCTGACAGAATATTCACCCGTTCATCAGCCAGCACCCGTGTGACATCGGAGAGCAGCCGGTGCCGATCAAGGGCCTCCACCTGGATGGCTACCAGGAACACCGACGTCGCAGACGGCGCCCACAACACCTCGATGATGCGTTCGGACTGCAGTCGGAGGTCGTCGGCGTTGGTGCAGTCGGTCCGGTGCACGCTCACTCCGCCCCCGCGCGTGACGAACCCCATGATGTTGTCGCCGGGAACGGGGGTGCAACACTTGGCCAACTTTGTCAGCGTTCCGGGCGCACCCGGAACAGCGACACCGGAGTCCTCTGTGCTGCGCTGTCGCACGAGCATGGTGGCCGGGGTCGAGCGCTCCGCGAGCTCATCTTCGGCGCCGTCCGCACCACCGAGTTGAGCCAGCAGTCGCTGCACGACGTGGCGCGCCGATACGTTGCCCTCCCCGACCGCGGTGTACAGCGCGGAGACATCGACGTAACGCAGCTCCTGCGCCAGCGCGGTCATCGCCTCGCCGTTGACCAGTCGCTGTAGAGGCAGCCCGCCTCGGCGGACCTCCCGGGTGATCGAGTCCTTACCGGCCTCGAGTGCCTCCTCACGGCGCTCCTTGGCGAACCACTGCCGGATCTTGGCCTTGGCCCGCGGGGAAACCACGAATCCCTGCCAGTCCCGCGACGGGCCGGCGGTGGGCGCCTTCGAGGTGAACACCTCGACCAGTTCGCCATTTTCGAGCTTGCGTTCCAAGGCGACCAGCCGACCGTTGACCCGTGCGCCGATACATCGGTGGCCCACCTCTGTGTGCACCGCGTAGGCGAAGTCGACCGGGGTCGACCCGGCAGGCAGGGTGATGACGTCGCCCTTGGGGGTGAAAACGAAGATTTCCTGCACGGCCAGGTCGTAACGCAGCGATTCGAGGAACTCACCGGGGTCGGCGGCCTCACGCTGCCAGTCCAGGAGCTGACGCATCCAAGCCATGTCGTCGATCTCCGCCGCGGCGTGCGGATGGGGAACGCCGTTGCGGCCCTTGGCTTCCTTGTAGCGCCAGTGCGAGGCGATGCCGTATTCCGCGGTGCGGTGCATATCGCGGGTCCGGATCTGGACCTCAAGGGGCTTACCCTCCGGCCCGACCACCGTGGTGTGCAGGGATTGGTACACGCCGAACCGAGGCTGGGCGATGTAGTCCTTGAATCGACCGGGCATCGGCTGCCATAGCGAATGCACCACGCCGACCGCCGCGTAACAGTCGCGGATCTCATCGCAGAGTATTCGGATGCCGACCAGGTCGTGGATATCGTCGAAGTCGCGACCCTTGACGATCATCTTCTGATAAATCGACCAATAGTGCTTTGGGCGGCCCTCAACCGTGGCGCCGACCTTCATTCCGCTCAGCGCCGCACCGATTTCCGCCCGCACCTTCGCCAGATACGTATCGCGCGACGGTGCCCGGTCAGCCACCAACCGCACGATCTCCTCGTAGCGCTTGGGATGCAGGACTGCGAACGACAGATCCTCAAGTTCCCACTTGACCGTAGCCATACCAAGCCGATGGGCAAGGGGCGCAATGACTTCCAGTGTTTCACCGGCCTTGCGGGCCTGCTTCTCGGGCGGCAGGAAACGAATCGTCCGCATATTGTGCAGCCGGTCAGCGACCTTGATCACCAGCACTCGGGGATCACGGGCCATCGCAATGACCATCTTGCGGATCGTTTCACCCTCGGCAGCTGTGCCCAGAACCACCTTGTCCAGTTTGGTGACCCCGTCGACCAGGTGTCCCACCTCATCACCGAATTCGGCAGTCAACGCATTCAGTGTGTAACCGGTGTCCTCGACGGTATCGTGCAGCAACGCGGCGACCAGTGTGGTGGTGTCCATGCCTAGTTCGGCGAGGATGCTCGCCACCGCCAGTGGGTGGGTGATGTAGGGATCTCCGGAGCGGCGCAATTGGGTGGCGTGCTTGGCCTCGGCCACTTCATAGGCGCGCTGCAGCATCACCAGGTCGGCTTTCGGGTAGACCTCCCGATGCACGGCGACCAATGGTTCAAGAACAGGGTTGATGGCGCTGCGTTGTGCGGTCATGCGCCGCGCGATCCGGGCCCGCACGCGCCGGGACGCACTGATCGTGGACTTCGAGGGCTCAGAGCGCAGCTCAGGCAGCTCAGCCACCGGCAGCGGTGGACCCGATTCCTCCGCCATCATCACCTCCGGTTCCCCGTGTTGAGGATCGTCTAGTGAGGATATCGCTTCAGACCAGCTGCAGGCTGTGCACGGGGAGCGGTTCGACCCGGTCGCGTCCGCCGAGGACCGACAGTTCCACCACGACCGCAGCCACCGCGACATTCGCCCCGACGTGGGACAACAGGTCCTGGGCGGCGGCGAGCGTACCGCCGGTGGCAAGGACGTCATCGATGATGGCAACTCGGCGCCCGGCCAGTTCAAGGCGGTCCGCGGGGATCTCCAGAGTGGCCGTGCCGTATTCCAGCGTGTAGGTCCGGCTGTGCACAGGCGGGGGAAGCTTGCCGCCCTTGCGGATTGCCAGTACCCCCAGTCCCAGCCGGTGGGCGACAGCGCCCCCGAGCAGGAAGCCGCGCGCATCGATCCCGGCGACCAGATCAGCCCCGTCAACGATCTGAGCAAGCGCGTCGGTCACCACGGCGAAGCCGCGGGCGTCGGCCAACAGTGGAGTCAGATCCCGGAACACGATGCCCGGCTGCGGGAAGTCGGGCACCTCGCGGGTCAGGGCTGCGACCAGGTCTGCAACAGCCTGTGCGCCCGCGCCGGCCTCCCCGCCGACCGCGGGGCTCACGACTTCAGTTCCCATCGGTCCATGTTCCAGCCGGCCCCCCACTTGGTGGGGTTGGCAACGACGGCGAACATATTCTTCGCGGCCATCACGATGCGCTGCTGTCGGTACAGGGGCAGGGTCGGCATATCTCCCCAGAGCAGGGGCCCGGCATCACTGAGCAGTCGCGCCTGCTCCCCCGGGTCGGTGGTGACGGCCAAGGCCGAGATGATGCCGTCAATCTGGGGGTTGGAATAGCCCGATAAATTGTTGCCATTGCCGGTGTGAAGTGCGTAGGCGTCCAACGCGGATGATCCGGTGGATCCGCTACCGCTCGCACCACCGGTACTGGCCAACAACGCATCAATCTGGCCGTCCCGCAACGTCTGTGGGCCGGTGACGTCTGATGTCACGTCCTGCACCGTGATACCAGCGGCGGCGCAGGACTTGGTGATGGCCGCGATGGTCGCGGCCAGCCGGGGATTAGGCGCCTGGTAGCCGATCCGCACGGTCAGCGGCTGGCCGGCGATAGCTGCCCGGGCCGCGTCAGGATTCGCCGCACTGAACTGCCCGGCCTCTGCGGCGGCTTCGGTTGCGCTGTAGGAGTCGTCATTGACCGGGTCGAGGCGGGCGTTGGCGATCGGTAACCCGGCATTGGCGGCGATCGCATCGCGCGGCGTGCACAGCGCGACAGCCCGGCGGGCCGGCGGTGTCGATAGCGGGCCTCCGGCCGCGAAGATGAGCTGCTCGATACCGCCGGACGGAATGTCGCTGCGCTGGTAGCCATCCGGTGTCGTGAGGGTTCCCGAGGATCCGGTCGATACGTCAACGACGTGGAAGCTGCCATTGTTGATCCGGTCCTGGACGTCGACGCCGCGCGGCCATACCGTCACCTGCTTGGTCACCGGTTTTGCACCCCACCACCGGTCATTGGCGATCAGCACCACGGAACCGTCCGGGAGTACCGAGTCGATCTTGTACGGACCCGCCGACGGAAACTGTGTGATGTCGATACCAGGCTTGAGGTCCCAGATGGTGTTCCACGCGTCCGCGATCCGGGCGACCGCGATCGGATCGCTGCTCTGCAGGGCGGCGGTCACGTCGAGTCCCAGTGCGTCACCGATGACATGTGAGGGCATGAGCGCCGTGGCAGTGAACAGTTGCGTGTAGTCGACGACGCCGCGGTTCGGGAAGAAATCGACCCGTGCCGTCTTCTCACCCGATTGACACTCGATTCCGGCGATGTCGAGATAACCGGCCTGACTGGCGGCGTCGAAGCCGGGATACCGTCCGGACTGGGCCGCCCAGGTCAGCATCATGTCGTCACAGGTGACTGGTTTGCCATCGGAGTAGACCGCGTCGTCGGCGATCTGATAGTCGAGTACCAGTGGCTCCCGGCCGATCACCGACACCGAGCCGAAGTCGTGGTCTGCCAGTACCTGCCCGTCAGGTCCGTGGAGGCTGAACCCGGTGAGCACTCTGGCGAACGCCTGCGGACCGGCGGAAGCCGCGCCATTGACGGTGTTGGTGTTGTACGTGCTCAGGACGCCGTCGACGGCGTAGTTGACCTGTTCGGCCACACCCTCGGAACAGGCGGTGAGAACGGTCGGAGCCAGCACGGTCACTACGGCCGCCAGGCAGGCAGCGGTCGCGCGGCGAGGCCTGAGAGCCACAGCGACCTATCGTTCGCGCTTGCCGGCGTGCCGCCGCGACCGAACCGGACGCGCTCCGGGCGCGGGCTTGTCTGCCGGAGCCCCGACAGTCGCTTCCACCGACTCTTCTGCGACGTCGGTCGCCACCTCACTCGGCGCGGCAGAACGGTTGCGACGGCTGAGCACCCGCCGGGTATGGGCGCGCACCAACTCAGTCCGCTCACGCATGGTCACCAGCAACGGGGTCGCGAAGAAGATGGACGAGTAGGTGCCGACCATGATGCCCACCAACTGAACCAACGCCAGGTCCTTGAGCGTGCCGACACCGAGAATCCAGACCGCGACGACGATCAGGGATGCCACCGGCATGATCGAGATCAGGCTGGTGTTGATTGAACGCATGAACGTCTGGTTGATCGCCAGGTTGGCCTGCTCGGCGAAGGTCCGCCTGGTGGTGTGTTCAAAGCCCTTGGTGTTCTCCTCGACCTTGTCGAACACGATGACCGTGTCATAAAGCGAGAAGCCCAGGATGGTCAGCAGTCCGATAACCGTCGCAGGCGTGACTTCGAAGCCCACCAGTGAGTACACCCCGGCGGTGGTGATCAAGTCGAAGCCCAGCGCTGCCAGGGCCGCCAGTGCCATGTATTTCTCGTAGCGCAGGGTGATGTAGATGGTGACCAGAACCAGGAACACCGCCAGCGCGATGAGCGCCTTCTTGGTGATCTGACCGCCCCAGGTCTCCGACACCGCCGAATCGCTGATGGCCTGCTTGCTGGGCTTGCCATCTTGGCCCTTGGGCTGGAATCTGGTGAACAGGGCCTCGCGCAACTTGGCAGTCTGGTCGTTGGTCAGCGTCTCCGACCGGATCTGAACGGTGGATGTCGATCCATTGCCGACCACCACCACCGACTCGGCGTTCTTACCGATGGTTTGCGCAAAAGTCTCCTCCACCTGGGTGACGCTGGCATCACCACGCGGGAACGACATTTTGGTGCCGCCCTGGAAGTCAATGCCAAAGGTGAAGCCCCGCAACACAATGCTGGCGATCGCGATGCCGACGATCAGGAAGCTGATCCCGAACCACAGCTTGCGGCGGCCAACCACCTCGAAGGCCCCGGTCCCGGTGTAGAGCCGGGTGAAGAAACCGTGCCGGGGCACCGCAGTCCCTGCGCCCGCGTCCAGGGAGATGGGTTCGAGTTCAATAGCCTCGAATTCGCCTGCCTCGAGGTCGGTCGTCTCGGAGACAGCGACATCGTCGGTGTTATCGGTCATCGGACTATCCCCGTCCCGTCGCAGCGACAGTTTCGGACTCCCCAGACGCGCGGCGCTCCCGGGCGATCTGCTGGACGGCACCCAGACCGTTGAATGCGGGCTTGGCCATGGTGGGCGACTTCGAGGCCAGGTACACCAGCGGCCACGTCACCAGGAACACCACCACCACGTCGAGGATGGTGGTCAGACCCAGGGTGAACGCGAATCCCTTCACCTGACCGACAGCGAGGAAGTAGAGCACCGCCGCGGCGAGGAAACTGACGGCGTTACCCGAGAGGATCGTCTTGCGGGCCCGCACCCAGCCCCGAGGCACAGCCGACCGGAACGATCGACCCTCGCGGATCTCGTCCTTGATGCGTTCGAAGAACACCACGAACGAGTCGGCTGTAGTACCGATGCCGATGATCAAGCCTGCGATACCGGCCAGGTCGAGTGTGTAGTTGATGTACCTGCCGAGCAGCACCAGGATGGCGAACACCATGGCCCCGGATGCCACCAGAGACAGTGCGGTGAGGATACCCAGCACACGGTAGTAGAGCAGCGAGTACAACAGCACCAGCGCCAGCCCGATCGCGCCTGCGATCAACCCGGCACGCAGAGATGTCAAACCCAGTGTGGCCGAGACGGTTTCAGCTTCCGACGATTCGAAGGACAGCGGCAGCGAGCCGTACTTGAGGACGTTGGCCAACTGCCGCGAGCTGTCCACCGTGAACGGCGGATCGCCGCCGCTGATCTGGGTGCGCCCGCCGGGGATGGCCTCGCGGATCTGCGGGGCGCTGACGACCGTGGAGTCGAGCGTGAAGGCGGTCTGGGTACCGATATTGGCTGCGGTGAAGTCGCCCCACGTGGTGGAGGCATCGTCTTTGAACTCCAGATCGACGACATAGGCCCCGCTCTGCTGGTCAAAGCCTGAGGTGGCGTCCTTGATCTGGTCACCGCTGATGATCGACTTGTCGAGCAGGTAGATGTACTTGTGGTCCTGCGAGCAGGTGACCAGCGGCAGGTTCGGGTCGTCGTTGCCGGCCAGGATGTCTTCCTGATCGCAGCGGCTGGCCATGTACTGCACCGAGATCAGCAACAGGTTCTGGTTGGTGCTCTGCCGCAGTTCCTTCTCGAACTTGATCCGCGCGGCCAGGTCCTGCCGGGGGTCCGGGGGCCCGGGCGGCGGCGTGGGCGCACCCGGGGTCGCGGGGGGTGTCGACTGGCCGGGCGGGGTCGGTTGACCCGATCCCGGCGTAGGCGGCGCGGACGGCGGTGCGGGACTGGACGGCTGGGCGGTATCGGTCGGCGGGGCAGGCGAGGGTGTGGGCTCGAGCGGGTACGGGCGCGGCTGCGGTGCCGGACTTGCCGGTGCGGGACTTGCCGGTGCCGGACTGGGAGGAACCGGAGCGGCTCCCGGCGGCGCACCGGCCGGCGGCGCGCCCGCTCCCGGCGTACCGGGTGCGGGAGTCTGCGACTTCTGTTTGACCGCCTCGACCGGGATCGGCTGGCCGATGACCGGCCTGATGAACAACCGGGCGGTCTGGCCGAGGTTGCGGGCCTCGTTGCCATCGTTGCCGGGAACGGTGATGACCAGATTGTCACCGTCGATCACGACCTCGGAACCGGAGACGCCAAGACCATTCACCCGAGCACTGATGATCTGGAGCGCCTGGTCGAGAGCGTCGCGGGTGGGCTTTGAACCGTCCGGAGTACGGGCGGTCAGCGTCACCCGGGTGCCGCCCTGAAGGTCTATGCCGAGTTTCGGTTTGGCCGCCTTGGTGCCGGTCAGGAATACGAGCAGATACAGGCCGACCAGCAGTGCCAAGAACAGAGCTAGGTAGCGGTAGGGATGCACCGGCGCCGAAGACGATGCCACGTTGTTGATTCTCCTAGTTGTCTGCCGCGTCAGATGGCGCGAATCGGCCTGGCGGTCGTCTGCGCCCCCGCAAAGGGTACGGCGCGAGACCGGTGGTCATTCTCTGGACAGGCGGTCCCCGTCGGTCTCGCTGAGTTCGAAGGCCTGTTCGGTGGCGTGCGCCCCGCCGATTTCCGGTGCCGCCGACACGATCCGGTCGCGAACCGCCAACTTCATCCAGGTGGTCACGACGCCCGGCGCAATCTCGAGGTCCACGGTGTCCTCACCGATCCCGGCGATGGTCGCCTGCAGACCGGAAGTCGTATGCACCCGGTCCCCCACTCGCAGCGATTCCTGCAGGTCGATGGTGGCCTTCACAGCCTTGCGCTGGCGACGCGAGGCGAAGAACATGAACGCCCCCATGATGATGATCAGAGGCAGGAAACTGAGCAGTTCCATGGCGGCACGCATCTTTCGTCTCGGGTACAGATGGCCGATGCGAGACCGGCGAGAACCGGCCCCACGACTGACCAGTGTGCCAGTTGCCAGGGCGGCACTGTTCCGGCACTGCCGAACCATCGCTTTGCCTGCACCGGTAACACCCGACCACAATGGTCGCTATGGAGGCCAGATGGACCTGATCGAGACCCTGCGAACCACCGGCACGGTGCGGGAATTCACTGACGAGCAGGTCCCCGACGATGTCGTGGCGCGTGTTCTCGATACCGCGCGGTTCGCCCCCAGCGGTGCCAACGCCCAGGCCTGGCACGTTGTGCTGGTCAAGGATCCTGAGGTCAGGACGAGGCTTCGCGATCTGTACCTTCCGGGCTGGCGTGACTACCTGGCGATGGGCGCTGCCGGCCTACGGCCGTGGGCACCGGGCAACGATCGCGCCGCCGAGGTCGCTGCGGTTGCGGCGGCCCCAGACGCTGTCCTGGCCGCGGCTGCTCAGGGGTTCGCCGCTCACTTCGACCAGGTTCCGGTGCTGCTGGTCGTATTCGCCGATCTGACGGCACTGGCCGCAGTCGATCGCGACCTCGACCGCTACTCCTTCGCCGGCGGAGCGTCGATCTACCCATTCGCGTGGAGCATCCTGCTCGCCGCCCAGGCCGAAGGACTGGGCGGCGTACTCACCACGATGCTGGTCCGCCAGGAGGAGGAGGTCAAGCGACTGCTCGGCGCCCCGGAGCAGTATGCGTTGGCCGCCGCGATCGCCCTGGGCCATCCGGTGCGACAGCCCCGGCGCTTGCGCCGTGCACCTGTCGGTCACTTCGCGACGGTGGATCGCGTCGACGGGACCGCCGTGTGATCTGCCTGCGGGCGCGGTGTCGCACCGGGGTTTCGCTTGCGTCACGTTATCGGCCGACTACGCTCTGATCTGGAGAGAAAGTCAGGAGAACACCCGTGAGCACCATGGAACTCAGCGCCGTCGAGCAGAGTCGCAAACTCATCACCGCGATCCCCGGACCGGTCTCGGCCGAACTGTCTAAGCGTCGGGTGGCCGCGGTCTCCCGCGGCGTCGGCGTCACCATGCCGGTATTCGTCGCGCGCGCCGGCGGCGGGATCATTGAGGACGTCGACGGCAACCGGTTCATCGACCTGGGCTCGGGCATCGCCGTCACCACGATCGGCAACTCATCGCCACGGGTGGTCGACGCCGTCCGCGAGCAGGTCGCCGACTTCACCCATACCTGCTTCATGGTGACGCCCTACGAGGAGTACATCGCGGTTGCCGAACACCTCAACCGGCTCACACCGGGCTCCGGCGAAAAACGTTCCGCGCTGTTCAACTCCGGAGCCGAAGCGGTCGAGAACGCCGTCAAGATCGCCCGGTCCTACACCGGTCGCACCGCGGTGGTCGCGTTCGACCACGCCTATCACGGCCGGACCAACCTGACGATGGGGCTCACCGCGAAATCGATGCCCTACAAGAGCGGTTTCGGTCCGTTTGCACCCGAGATCTATCGCGCCCCGATGTCCTACCCCTATCGGGACGGTCTGATCGACAAGGAGTGGGCGACCAACGGTGAACTGGCCGCTGAGCGTGCGCTGACGGTGATCGATAAGCAGATCGGTGCGGCCAATCTGGCTGCCGTCATCATCGAACCCATTCAGGGCGAGGGCGGATTCATCGTGCCCGCACCGGGATTCCTGCCCGCGTTACGCCAGTGGTGCACTGACAACGATGTGGTGTTCATCGCTGATGAGGTGCAGAGTGGTTTCGCCCGCACCGGAGCGATGTTCGCCTGTGAGGACGAGGGGATCGAGCCGGACCTGATCATCACCGCCAAGGGCATAGCCGACGGTCTGCCGCTCTCGGCGGTGACCGGTAGGGCCGAGATCATGGACGCGCCTCATGTCAGCGGTTTAGGCGGCACCTATGGCGGTAATCCGCTGGCGTGCGCTGCCGCGCTGGCGACCATCGAGACCATCGAACTCGACGGCATGCTCGATCGCGCCAAGCGGATCGAGACGTTGATGAAGGACAAGCTGAATCGGATGCAGGCCGACGACGATCGCATTGGCGACGTTCGCGGACGCGGCGCCATGATTGCCGTCGAGTTGGTGAAATCGGGCACGGCTGAACCGGATCCGGATCTCACCAAGGCCTTGACCACGCTGGCGCACGCACAGGGCGTGCTGGTGCTCAGCTGCGGCACCTTCGGCAATGTGCTGCGTTTCCTGCCGCCCTTGACCATCAGCGACGAGTTGTTGCTCGAGGGCCTCGATGTACTCGCGGAGATCCTCGCCGGTATCTGAGGGCGGTTGTGGGCGCCGGTCCCCTACTCGAACAACACCGGCTGCCCGAATCCGCCTGCCCCGGGCGGCGGCGTCATTCCGAGGTGCGTCCAGGCCTGCGGGGTGGCGACCCGGCCACGAGGTGTCCGCGCGATCATGCCGGCACGAACCAGGAACGGCTCGCACACTTCCTCGACAGTGGCGGCCTCCTCACCGACCGCCACGGCCAACGTGGACACCCCGACCGGCCCGCCACCGAAACTTCGGGTCAGTGCCGACAGCACCGCCCGGTCCAGCCGGTCCAGGCCCAGTTCGTCGACGTCATACACGGCCAGCGCCGACTTGGCGATGTCTCGGGTGATGACGCCGTCGGCGCGAACCTCGGCGAAGTCGCGCACCCGGCGCAGCAACCGGTTGGCGATTCGCGGGGTGCCACGCGAGCGGCGGGCGATCTCGGAACCGGCATCCGCACCGAGTTCGATGCCCAGGATCCCCGCCGAACGGGACAGCACCCGCTCCAGTTCGGCCGCCTCGTAGAAGTCCATGTGCGCGGTGAACCCGAAGCGGTCACGCAGCGGTCCGGTCAACGCACCGGACCGGGTGGTGGCGCCGACGAGGGTGAACGGAGCGACCTCCAATGGAATCGACGTCGCCCCGGGGCCTTTGCCCACTACGACGTCGACCCGGAAGTCCTCCATCGCCAGATACAGCATCTCCTCGGCGGGCCGGGCGATGCGATGGATCTCGTCGATGAACAACACATCACCCTCGACGAGATTGGACAGCATCGCGGCGAGGTCGCCCGCGCGCTCCAGCGCCGGGCCCGAGGTGACACGTAGCGCGGAACCGAGTTCGGTGGCGATGATCATCGCCAGCGAGGTCTTACCCAGCCCGGGTGGACCCGAGAGCAGGATGTGATCCGGCGTGCCGCCACGGTTCTTGGC
Source organism: Mycobacteriaceae bacterium (assembly GCA_037138615.1). Classification (GTDB taxonomy): domain Bacteria; phylum Actinomycetota; class Actinomycetes; order Mycobacteriales; family Mycobacteriaceae; genus Mycobacterium. Next base: position 22,097 of record JBAXIA010000032.1, read on the forward strand.
GCCTTCGAGCACCAGCTGGAGTTGCTCGCGCACCCGGGGCTGACCGATGAACTCCCCCAGCGAGCGCGGCCGCAGGCTGGCGTCGATATCGCCCTCGCCGACGGTCAGCGCCGGCGAGACGTCCCGGTCGGGTTCGTCAACATCGTCGTCCTCGAAGCGGCCCACTAGATAATCTGTTCTTCGCGCAAGCGGCTCATCAGTCACTTCTTCCCGAGCAGCGACAGCGCCGCGCGCAGCGCAATCGAGGTCGTGGCATCGGGCTCATCGGCCAGGACCTTGTCACAGGCGTCCTCAGCTTGTTTCAGCGCAAAGCCAAGTCCCACAAGGGCTTCCACAACCGGACCGCGTACCGCATTCCCGACCGCCGCGACCGTACCGCCGGCACTCGGCAGGGAGCCGATCTTGTCTCGAAGCTCCAGCACCAACCGTTCAGCACCGCGTTTGCCGATGCCGGGCACCCGGGTCAACGCGGCGACGTCACCGTCGCCCAATGCCCGGCGCAGTGCGGTGGCGTCGTAAACCGCCAGGGTGGCCAACGCGATTTTCGGCCCCACCCCGGATACCCCGAGCAGTGTCAGGAAGAGATCTCGTGCGTCATTATCGGCGAAGCCGTAGAGCGTCTGGGAGTCTTCACGCACAATCATCGCGGTGATCAGGCGGGCTTCCGCACCGCGGCGCAGCGTGGCCAGCGTCGACGGCGTCGCCATCACTCTGTAGCCAACCCCGGCAGCCTCGATAACGGCATGGTCGAGCGCGACCTCGAGCACCTCACCCCGAACCGAGGCGATCACCTCACACCCCGCATTGTCTGCCGGGGGGCGGTCTTGATTTTGGCCTTGTAGACCCGTTGTTGCTCGGCGGCCATTGCCTCGGCCTTGGCCATCCGGGCGATCATCGGCGCGCGCCAGCAGTGGCAGATCGCCAGCGCCAGTGCGTCGGCGGCATCAGCGGGTGTCGGTTTCTGATGCAACTGCAGGATCCTGGTGACCATTGCGGTGACTTGAGCTTTGTCGGCATTGCCGTTTCCGGTGACAGCCGCCTTGACCTCGCTGGGGGTGTGGAAGTGGACGTCGATGTTGCGGCGGGCAGCGGCGAGCGCGATCACCCCGCCGGCCTGCGCGGTGCCCATCGCAGTGTTGGCGTTGTGATTGGCGAACACCCGCTCGATGGCGATCACATCCGGGCAGTGGGTGTCCAGCCAATGCTCGACCACGTCGCTGATGGCCAGCAGCCGCAGTTGCAACGGATCACCGGCCGGAGTCCGCACGACATCGACGTCTAAGGCGGTGACCTGGCGGCCACCGCGGCTCTCGATCACCGAGAGGCCGCACCGGGTCAACCCGGGGTCGACTCCCATCACCCGCACGAATCGCCTTTCGCCTACGAACAGTTGTTCGATAGCCTAGCGGCGGGTGGGGACGACGGGCGCGAAAGACACGCCCGACCGGTCAGTCCTCGTCGAGCTGGGCTGCGACGTCGTCGGGGATATCGATATTGGTGAAGACGTCCTGGACGTCGTCACTGTCCTCAAGGGCGTCGACCAGCTTGAGCACCTTGCGGGCGGTCTCCAGATCGACCTCGACGCTCATCGACGGCTGGAAAGTGGCATCGGCGGAGTCGTACTCGATGCCGGCGTCCTTCAGTGCCGTGCGCACGGTGACCAGGTCGGTGGGCTCGCAGACCACCTCGAAGCTGTCGCCGAGGTCATTGACCTCCTCGGCACCCGCCTCCAGCACCGCCAGCAAAACGTCATCCTCGGACAGTCCGTTCTTGTCCAGCACCACCACGCCCTTGCGGGAGAACAGGTAGGCCACCGAGCCCGGGTCGGCCATATTGCCGCCATTGCGGGTCATCGCGACGCGGACTTCGCCGGCGGCCCGGTTGCGGTTGTCGGTCAGGCATTCGATGAGCACGGCAACACCATTGGGGCCGTAGCCCTCGTACATGATGGTCTGCCAGTCGGCACCGCCGGCTTCCTCGCCCGCACCGCGCTTGCGGGCCCGCTCGATGTTGTCGTTGGGTACCGAGGTCTTCTTGGCCTTCTGGATGGCGTCCCAGAGGGTGGGGTTACCGTTCGGGTCACCACCGCCGGTGCGGGCTGCTACCTCGATGTTCTTGATCAGCTTGGCGAATTCCTTGCCACGGCGCGCATCCTTGACGGCCTTCTGATGCTTGGTGGTAGCCCACTTGGAATGGCCGCTCATGGTCTCCCGCTCATCTTTCCCGGGTTCTCTTCCCCCCGGATCGTGACGTAATGAGTTTACGTGGCTCTGCCGCGCCGCTATGCCGGGCCGGTAACCATGTCGACAAATAGCCTGTGGACACGGAGGTCGCCGGTCACCTCGGGGTGGAAGGCGGTGGCGAGTATCAGACCCTGACGTACCGCGACGATGTGCTCGCCGGTCCGGGCCAGGACCTCCACGCCAGGCCCGATCCGCTCAACCCAGGGGGCCCGGATGAATACCGCCCGGATGGGTCCGTCGAGACCGCCGAACTCGATATCGTCTTCGAACGAGTCGACCTGGCGACCGAAGGCGTTGCGCCGCACAGTCATGTCGATGGCTCCCAGCGCGGAGGCCTGCCTACCCGGCTCACCGGCGTCGAGGATCTCACTGGCCAGCAGGATCATTCCGGCGCACGAACCATAGGCGGGCATGCCGTCGGCGAGGCGCTGCCGCAGTGGTTCCAGCAGATCGAATTCCCGCAGCAGCAGGCTCATGGTGGTGGACTCACCGCCGGGAATGACCAGTGCGTCCACGGACTCGAGTTCGGTGCGGCGGCGCACCGTGGACGCCTGCGCCCCGGCTGCGCGCAGTGCGGCGAGGTGTTCGCGGGTGTCGCCCTGCAGGGCCAGCACACCGA
>JBAXIA010000033.1:0-24583 GCA_037138615.1 Mycobacteriaceae bacterium
GACTGCAGCACCGCGGCACTGTCGGTGGTTTCGTCGAGTTCCACGACCACCCAGCTCGGGTTGTCATCGGCAGCAGCTGCGGAGCCGCGGACCAACGCGACCGGGCAGTGCGCGGACGCCACCAGCGCTCCGGCCGTGGAACCGACCCGGTGGCGGTCGAAATGTTTGATGCCCACCGCGCCGACGCAGAGCATCGCAGCCGCCCCGGAGGCCTGTAGCAGCGCGGGTATCGGCGCGCCGACGATCACCTGCGTCTCAAGACTGACTGGCCGCCCCGTGGCCGTCACGGCCGCGGCCGCGGAGCGAAGGGCCGCCTCGGCATCGGTCTGCTCATCGGTGGTCTCCGCGGCGGCCACCAGGCGCAGCGGTACCTCCCGGCTGATGGCTTCATCGATAGCCCAGAGTGCGGCGTGCACCGCATTCCGGGATCCGTCGATGCCGACCACTATCGACGGCAGGGCGAACTGTTCAGACATTGCGGGCTCCTACCCGGCGACCGGTTCGACGTCGGCGGGGTTCTCAGTCTGCTCCAAAAGTCGCTCGGTGTCTGCGCGGGTGCACGGTGCGGTGCCCGGGGTGAGCAACATGGCTGCCCCGGCGGCGATACCGAGCCGAACGGCCTCGACCAACGGCCAGCCCCTGGTGAGACCCACGGCAACACCGGCCACCATCGCATCCCCGGCACCCACCCCGCTGCCCGACGGAACGGTCGCGGGCGCGAACAACTGCCCGCCTGCTCGGCTTGCCAGCAGGGCTCCCTCGGCTCCCCGCGATACCAGAACGTACTGGGCAGCTCCCCGGTCAATGAGCTCCCGGGCAGCGGCAAGCTGTTCGGCGTCGGTCGTCAGCTCGCGGCCCGCGGCCTCCCGCAGCTCGCGCAGACTGGGCTTGAGGAGGAACACCCCGGAGTTGACGTGGGTGAGCCCGCCGCCGGAGGCGTCCAGCAGGAATAGCGCGTCGAGGTCGAGGCAGATGTCAGCGACCTGTTGATAGAAGTCCTCCGGTACCCCGGGGGGCAGGCTGCCACTGGCCACCACGATCGCAGCCGAGGTCGCCGCGTGGCGCAGCCGCAGCAGGCATTCGGTCTGCTCGGCCAGGGTCAACTGGGGTCCGGGCACCACGAAGCGGTACTGCCGGCCGGTGTCGAGTTCGTCGATGGTGAAGCTCTCCCGGGTGGACCCGCCGATCGTGATGCGTTCAGTTGTGAGGCCTTCGGCCGCCAGCAGGTTGTCCACCATTTCACCGGTTGGCCCACCGCCCGGAAACACCGCCGTTGCCGCGGCGCCCAACACCTGCGCGACGTGTGCGACGTTGATACCCCCGCCGCCCGGGTCATACCGGGCCGCAGTGCAGCGAAGTTTGTCCGTTGGGCGCACCACCCGGGTGCTTGTCGTGATGTCCAGGGCGGGATTCATGCAGAGGGTGACAATCCGTTGCCCGGCCGCAGAGTTCATCGGCGCGAATCCAAATTCGACATCCTTCTCTTACGCTGGCTCACAAGCCCGTCGGATAGGTTTCCGGGTTGCGCCCCGCCGCCCAGACGCTGGTCATCTCCAACGGCTCCAGCGCGGTGGTGGAGTCGATATGAATCATCGCATCGAACTGATCTGCCGGCCGCACGTGGAAGTAGTGGCTCTGGCGTTCAGTCTGCGGCAGATAGATCACTCCGATGGCGCGGCCAAGACGAACCACATCAAGCTCGCGGGTGGCGGGGGAGCCGTCATGCATGGGGATGTAGAACTCCGCTCTGCCCGTCTGGTGCAGCAACTCCTCGATACTGCCGGCCAATGCCGGGCGCACCACTTTGCGTTCGGCGACACCGCCCCAGTCGCTGGCGGCAGTGACGGTGCCGCGATAGGTGGAAAAACCGATCAGCCGACATTGTGAGCCGTACAGTTCGCGGGCCAGTTGGCCGATTGTCACTTGGCCGTCGGCGGACACCTCAGTGGCGCGGGCATCGCCGACATGAGAGTTGTGCGCCCACACCACGATTCGGGCCGGCTCGGCACCGCTGTGGTGATCGAGGTGTTCGATCAGCGCGTTCAGTGTCGCAGCCATATGCTTGTCTCGCATATTCCACGATGTGACCCGGCCTGCGAACATGCCGCGGTAGTACTCCTCGGCATTGCGCACCGTCAGGGCGTTCTGCCGGGCATAGAACAGTTCGTCCTCGGCCAGCTGACCGTCATCAGCCAGATAGGCCACAGCATTGCGCTGCAACTCGATCAGCTGCTCGACAGCCTGTCGCTCGCAGCTGGGTCCGGCGCCGAACGCGGCGGCGTAACCGTAGGCCTGGCCGTCCTCTCCGGCGGAGTGGTCGAAGCAGGCGTAGCGGGAACGCGCGCGGGCCGCAGCCTCGGGGTCGACGGTCTCCAGATAGCCGACGACCTCCTGCATGGAGCGGTGCAGGCTGTAGAGGTCCAAGCCGTAGAAGCCGGTCGCGCGTCTACCGTCGGCTGTGCAGCGGCCGTTGTGCCAGCGCAGCCAGCCGACGAAATCCTGCATCACCGTATTGCGCCACATCCAGGCCGGAAACCGCTCGAATCCGCGTAGAGCCTGTTCCGGCGATTCATCGTGATCGCCCGAATTCGATTCGAGGCCGCGGACATAGCGATTCACCCGGTAGGCGTCGGGCCAGTCGGCTTCGGCCGCAACGGCAGTGAAGCCCTTCTCCTCGATGAGCCACTTGGTGATCTCCGCCCGCGCGGCATAGAACTCGTGGGTTCCGTGCGAGCTCTCGCCGATCAGCACCACGCGGGCATCACCGATCAGGTCATCGAGGACCTCCCGGGGCGGTACCCCGCCCGGTGCATCGATGGCGGCTGCGGCCACCAACTCGGCCGGCCGCGGCGCCACGGTGACCGGTGTGAACCCGGTGGTTGGTGTAGCCAGCAATTCGCGTACCTCGTCGTCGGTGACCTGACGGAAGTCCCAGAACGATTCACCTACCGCAAGGAACGGTGTCGGCATCGACGCGCACACCAGCTCGTCGACGAGCCCGGCGAATTCCCGCGAGGTCGATTCCGGTGCCGCGGGCACCGCGATCACGATCGCGGCCGGTTCCGACTCGCGCAGCGCCTGGATGGCGGCCATCATCGACGATCCTGTCGCAAGTCCGTCGTCGACCAGGATCACTGTCTTACCGGCGACGTTCAGTGGAGGGCGTCCGCTTCGGTAGGTCACCTCTCGGCGGGCCAATTCTGCGGCCTCCCGTTCGGTGATCTCGCGTAACTGCTGCGGACTGATCCGCAACCCGCGCACGACGTCGTCGTTGATGACCACCCGTCCACCGCTGGCCAGCGCACCGAAGGCGAACTCTTCGTGTCCCGGTGCACCGAGTTTGCGAACGATGAAGGCGTCCAGCGGCGCCCGCAGCGATTTGGCCACCTCATAGGCAACCGGCACGCCGCCCCGGGCCAGCCCCAGCACGACCACATCGGGCTTACCGCGGTAGGGGGCCAGCAGCCCGGCGAGAACCTGACCGGCCTCCCGCCGGTCCTTGAATACCCGGCGTGGATGCTGGCGGCGCAGGCCTGTGCTCCGAGTCATCCTCGGCCACCTTCGGCCGCCTCGCGAATCTCCAGCACCTCGGCCAGCGGCCGTCGCGGTGTCGCAGGCGGTTGGTCGCCGAGTGCCGGAACCTCCCCCATGCGGATCAGCAATTGTGGGTTGCCGGAACCGCCGGTGAGCGCTCTGATGATGGTGCGACTGGCCTCCAGTTCGGTCAGATGGCTCAATGTGCAGGTGGCCAGGCCCGCCAGGGTGGCCTCCAGCAACACATCGGAGAGCACCTCACCGCAACCCAACGCGTCGCGTCGGGTGTCGCCGTAAGTGGACAGCACCACGATCACCGAATGGTCGCGGTCCACCTCCGGGCGACGGTCCGGGTGCTCACCGGTCGGGAATTTCCGTGCGATATCGACCCGGTCACTTTCGGAAGCTGAGACCAGTGCGCTGTAGGGAACACCGTCTGTCTTTTCGAAAGGGGCAGTCCACCATTGTAATTCGGCGTGATACGACGAGTCGTAGCGACGCAGAGACTCCGTGAGGCGGGAGGCTTCGGCCAGCTGCGGCCGGACTGTGTCGGGCAGTACCTTCACGGTGGCTTTCTCAATGTCAACGGTCTCGAGCAACACGGGCACGAAAGCTGCCCACGCCGCCGGCGCCGCGAACGGTAGCCGGTCGGTATGGCGGCGGATGATCGCATCAGCTCGGGCACGAACGGCGTCGGTCACGAACGCCATCGGGCTGAAGCTGATCGTGGCCAGGTGGTCGAGATCGTTGGGGTTGGGGAAGCGGGAGATCGTGGCCTGCCAGCCGGTCGCCGCCGCAGCTACCCTTAGGTGATCCAGAGCCGCACCGCAACTGATGACAGCCTCCCGGCCGGTTCGGTCGGTGGCATGAGGTGCGCGGGAGGGTGCGAAGAACAGTCGTAGTTCGCCACCCTCGGCGATCCAGTGCCACGGCTGGCTGTTGTGGACCGACGGGGCACGGCAGGCCAATTCCACGGCACTGGCCAGCATTCGGGGATCGATCATTGTCTTGGTCATGGTCACAACACCGCTTCCACTGTCTTGTTTCAACGATAGGTCGGTACCGGCCAGACGGCAGGGCCGTAAGTCACCAAGAGGCCCTGACTGCTTCCCCTTTCTTCGGACCCGGGTGCATGATCGGGACCACGTGGCGTGAGTTTGGGGGGGAGCCCGATGGCCAGATTTGTCGAAGACATCGCGAACCTGGGAATGGCCGATGCGGAGGAAGCCGGCGGCAAAGGTGCCAACATGGGCGAGATGGTGGCGGCCAAGCTACCTGTTCCACCCGGTTTCGTGGTGCTGCGTGACAGCTTCCTGGAGTCGATGAAGATCGCCGGGGTCGCCGACGAACTTAATATCGCCCACCGCGAGGCCATGCTGCATGCCGGTGATCCCACTCGGTTCGATGAGATCTGCGCGAAGATGAAGGCGCTTGTGCACAACGCCGGGATGACCGACGAGGTACGAGAGCTGATCCTGGACTCCTATCGAGCCATGGGTCCCCACTGCTTTGTTGCGGTTCGCTCTTCGGCCACCGGCGAGGACGGTTCCGATGCATCGTTCGCTGGAATGAACGAGACATTCACCAATGTGCGCGGCGAACAGGACCTCATCGATGCGGTAGTCAACTGCTGGGCATCGCTGTTCGGCGCACGGGTGGTGGCCTACCGGGCCAGTCGGCGCTTTACGGCTGACCCGGCGATGGCGGTGGTGGTTCAGTTGATGATCGCCTCCGAGCGTTCCGGCGTGGCATTCACCGCCGACCCGACCAGCGACGCCACCGACCGGGTTGTCGTTGAGGCCGCTTTTGGTCAGGGTGAGGTGGTGGTGTCCGGTTCGGTCGAACCCGACACCTACGTCGTCGCCAAGGACGGCGGCGAAATCCTCTCCCGTCGGCTCGGTGTGAAGTCGTTCAAGATCATCCGAGGGCCCGATGGTGGGGATCAACGCGTCGAACTCGACGAGGCTCAGGCCGGGGCGCAGGTGCTCAATGATGACGAGGTGCGCGAGATCGCCGCGATAGCGATCCGCAGTGAACAACATGCCGGCAGCCCGCAGGACACCGAGTGGGCGATTGCCGATGGCGTGACCTACATCGTGCAGACCCGGCCGATCACCACCCTGAGCCGAGCCGGTAAGCCCGCACCCGAGAGTCATGAGGTGCTGATCCAGGGCCTTCCCGCAGTGCCCGGTGCGGCATCCGGAGTCGTACGGGTGCTCGACGACGTCGGCGACGGTGGCCGACTGCGGGACGGCGAGGTTCTGGTGGCCAAGATGACCAATCCGGACTGGCTGCCCACCATGCGGCGGGCCTCGGCCCTGGTGACCGACACCGGGGGGATGACGTGTCACGCCGCGATCGTCGCTCGGGAGCTGAGGATCCCGTGCATCGTCGGCGCGCGCACCTCGACCCGGGACCTCTCCGACGGCATGGTCGTGACAATCGATGGAACACACGGCCGGGTGTTGGCCGGGCGAGTTGGCGGCGGCGCCCAGACCGCACCGGTGGCCGCAGCGCCGCAGCAGGTGATGATCGCCGGCCCGGTGACCGCCACCAAGATCTACGTCAACATCCTGCTGCCTGATTCTGCGGAAGCCGCTGCTGCCCAGGACGTTGACGGTGTCGGTCTGCTGCGCGCCGAGACGATCCTCACCGATGCGCTGGACAACCGGCATCCGCGCGATCTGATCGCCAAGGGTGAGCAGAACACTCTGGTGGACAAACTGGCCGCGTCGGTTGGCCGGGTTGCTGCCGCGTTCGCCCCTCGTCCGGTGATCTACCGCGCGAGTGATTTTCGCACCAATGAGTTCCGCAATCTTGCCGGTGGCGAGCAGTACGAGCCCGAAGAGCACAACCCGATGATCGGTTTCCGTGGCTGCTATCGATACGTCAAGAATCCCGATCTGTTCGATCTGGAACTCAAGGCATTGGCCCGGGTGCGCGAACAGAATCCCAACCTGCACCTGATGATTCCGTTCGTTCGGACCAAGTGGGAACTCGAAGAGTGCCTCGCGCTGGTGGATGCGAGCCCGCTCGGCCGTCAGCGCGGGCTGCACCGCTGGGTGATGGCAGAGGTGCCCTCTGTGGTGCACTGGCTGCCCGAGTACGTCGGAATGGGCATCGACGGAGTGTCAATCGGAAGCAACGATCTGACCCAGCTGATCCTCGGGGTGGATCGCGACTCCGATCTGTGCGCCGAGCTGTACGACGAATCCGATGAGGCCGTCCTCGATGCCATCGGCCAGATCATCGGTACCGCGCGACGACTCGGTGTTACCGCGTCGCTGTGTGGTCAGGCTCCTTCAACCAAACCGGCGTTCGCAGAACACCTCGTCCGGATGGGCATTACCTCAATCTCGGTCTCACCGGATGCCGCGGATCAGGCCCGGCGCATCGTGGCCGCGGCCGAACGCCGCCTGCTGCTCGAGTCGGCGCTGGATTTCGACAACCAGGGCAGGCCACGCGGCGATCAGTAAGCCCTCAGACCCGCGTGGTAGCAGGGTCACCGCCGAACCGTTGGGCCAGCCACACCGGAATCACCGCGACCAGAGTCAGGGTTGCCGCTACAACGTTGATGACGGGTGCCTGATTCGGCCGAAACAGGTTGCCGAAGATCCAGATCGGCAGAGTCTGAATGGTTGGGCCCGAGGTGAAGGTCGTGACAACGATCTCGTCAAAACTCAAGGCGAACGCCAGGATGGCGCCGGCAACAATCGCACCCCGCATCATCGGGAATGTCACGTAGCGGAATGTCTGCCAATTCGAGGCGCCCAGATCAGCCGAGGCGTCCTCCAGGCGGGGTCCGAGTCGCCGCAGCCGGGCCTGAGCGTTGTTGAAGACGATGACCATGCAGAACGTCGCGTGGCCGATGATGACGGTGGCAAGGCCGAGAGTGGCTCCGAGGGCCGAGGTGAAAGTTGCATTCAACGCGATGCCCGTCACGATGCCCGGTAGCGTAATGGGAAGCACCACAAGGAAACTGATCGCCTGCCTGCCGAAGAAACGGTGGCGTTGCACGGCGAAGGCTGCCATGGTGCCCAGCACCAGTGCGATCGCCGTTGCGCATAGTCCGACGACCACCGAGTTGCCCAGCGCTCTCCACATGCCGCTGCTGGACCAGGCATCGGACCACCATCGCAGGGTGAAACCGGTGGGCGGGAAAGCGAAGGTCTTCGATGAGTTGAAGGCATTGACGACAACGAGAAGCAGTGGTGCATAAAGGAAGACGATGACCAGGACGGTCCAGGCCCGGGTCAGGCGGCGAATCGAGGCCGGCAACATCAGACGTTCTCCAGGGCGCCGGTGCGCCGCATCGCCAACAGGTATCCGATGATGGCGAATAGTGGTATTAGCGACAGCGCCGCCGCCAACGGCTGATTGTTGGCGGTCACCAGTTGGCCGTAGATGATATTGCCCAGCATCTGCGTCTTTCCGCCGACGATGGTGACTGCGATGTAGTCGCCCATCGAGAGCGAGAACGTGAAGATCGACCCCGCCGCGATGCCGGGAAAGACCAGCGGCGTCATGACCGTCCGCAGGGTCGTCCATCCGGAAGCGCCCAGATCGGAGCTCGCGTCGATCAAGTCCTCCGGTACCCGCTCAAAGGCCGCGAAAACCGGAATCACCATGTAGGGCAACCAGAGATAGGTCAACGTCAACACGGTGGCGACCAGGCCGTAACCCGGCGTGTACCCCGCGACCCAGGCCAGCGGGCCCTGTCCTGAAAGCAGCATCCGCCATGCGTAGGCCTTGACCAGATAGCTCGCCCACAGCGGAGTGGTCACCGCCACCACCAGTGCCAGCCGCACCCGCGGCGAGGCCACCTTGGCCATATACAGCGCCAGCGGCACGGCCAGCGTGATGCAGATCAGCGTCACGGCCAACGCGATGCCGACCGTTCTTAGCGTGGCAGCACGGAACACCGCGTCGGTGATGACCCGCACAATATTGTCACCGGTGAATGTGCGTACAACTGCGCCGGTGAACGAATTGGTGCTCCACAGGGCTGAAATCAGCAGTACCGCTAGTGATCCGAGATATACGACGACCAGCCACGCCAGCGGCGGGATCAGCAGGAACGCCAAGGAAAGCCTGGAGCGGAACCGATGCGAGGATCGGCCCGCAGTGATCACCCCTTGATCTGCTGCCACTTGTCGACCCACTCGCTGTAGGCCGTGCAGTTGTCGCCGCTGCCGTCCACGCACTTCTTCTGCGGTGTGGTCCAGTAGCTGATCCGCTTCGCGTAGTCCGCGTCGGTGGCGTGGAAGGTTGCGCAGAAGTTCTTATCGCTGGTGAACTCGCATGCCTTGGTCTGCGCCGGTGCCTCGCCGAAGTACTCGGCGACCTGAGCGTTGACTGCCGGCGAGGTGATGTAGTCCATCCACTTGTACATGCAATTCGGGTGGGCGGCCTTCGATGAGACCATCCAGGTGTCCGACCAGCCGGTGGAACCCTCCTTCGGCAAAACGGTGGCGATCTTGATCTTGTTGTCACTGGTGAGCATGTTGGCGATCACCTGCCAGCTGGTCCCGATCACTGAGGTACCGGACTCGAAGGCCTGGACTGCTTTGGTGTAGTCCGACCAGTACTCACCGATGTTCCCGTGCTGAGCTTTGAGTAGTTCGGTGGCGGCATCCAATTGCTCCGAGGTCAGGGCGTAGGGATTCTTGATGCCCAGTTCGGGTTTGGTCTTCGACAGATACAGCGCGGCATCGGCGATGTAGATCGGCGAGTCGTAAGCGGTGACCTTGCCCTTGTATTCGGGTGCGCCGGGGAAAACCGCGCCCCAGGAGTCCGGCGCGTCCTTGACGACATCGGTGTTGTACATCAGCAGGTTGGCACCCCAGCCGTGCGGAATACCGAACATCTTTCCGTCCACCGAGTTCCATTCCTGGCCCTTGAGGAACGCCGAAATCGTGTCGTAGTTCGGAACCAGCGCGGTGTTGACCGGCGCTACGTCACCGGCGTAGATCAGCCGCAGCGTCGCGTCCCCGGATGCCGATACACCGTCGTACTGTCCGGTGCGCATCAGTTGCACCATCTCGTCGGAGGTATTGCCGATCTTGATGTTGACCTTGCAGCCGGTCTGCTGCTCGAACGGGTGCACCCAGTCGACCTTCGGATCGTTGGACCCGTCCTCGGCGTAACCCGGCCACGAGACGAGGTTGAGCTGTCCTTCGCCATTGCCGAGACTTGCCATCGGTTCCTGCTGCGACGGCGCGGGCGCGGAAGTGCCGCCACCGGAATTGGTGGGGCTTGAACACGCGGCGACCAGGGCGGCGCAGGCGGTGAGTGTGACGCCCAGGCGACGGGTGGTGATTTTCATGGCGTACTCCTTTATTTCTGCATGGGTCGGGGATTCAAGAACTCAAGCGTCGGACCGCATTGTCCGGCCAGGCCAGCAGGATCGGTGCGCCGTGGCTGATGTCGGTGTCGGTATCGGCACTGAGCACTGCGGCAGTGAGGCGCACCCCGGGCGCGGCGTCGGCGGTGATGCGGGTGATCGGCCCGGCGTACACCACCTCGGCGACGTCAGCGGTGACGCTGCGCATTCCGGCGGGCACTGCTTCACCAGGGGACACCAGAATGATCCGTTCGGGCCGGATCGCGTAGCTGCCAGGTCTGCCCAGCAACGCCTCAGCCGTTGCCCCGTCGAACACATTCGAGGTGCCGACGAAATCGGCCACGAATCGGTTGGCCGGGTTCTCGTAGACCTCGCGCGCTCCGCCGATCTGCTCGATGCGGCCGTTATTGAACACCGCGAGCCGGTCGCACAGTGTCAACGCCTCATCCTGGTCATGGGTGACGATCACGAAGGTGATGCCGACCTCGCGTTGGATCGCCTTGAGTTCGACCTGCATCTGTTCACGCAACTTGAGGTCGAGTGCGCCCAACGGCTCGTCAAGTAGCAGCACCTTGGGACGGCCTACCAGGGCGCGTGCCAGGGCGACCCGCTGTTGCTGACCGCCGGATAGCTGCATGGGCTTGCGAGTGGCCTGAGCCGACAGCTGCACCATCTCCAGGGCCTGCCCGACACGATCCCGGCGCTCCGCTTTGCCCACCCCCTTGACCCGAAGCCCGTATTCGACGTTCTGGGCCACCGTCATGTGTGGGAACAGGGCATAGTCCTGAAACACCGTGTTGGTGTCCCGCTGTGCCGGCGGATACGCGGTGATGTCCTGGCCACCGAGGTGAATTGTGCCCGCGCTCGGCTGTTCGAAGCCGGCGATCATCCGCAGTACCGTCGTCTTCCCGGAGCCGGACGGGCCGAGGATGGCGAACAATTCGCCGTCGCCGACGCTGAAATTCGCACCCTCGACCGCGATCGTCTCGTTTCGGCCGTCACCGAAGACCTTCCGAACGCCCCGCAGTTCGATCTGCGGATTGTCAACACCGGCAGCGGGATTCACCGAGGGCGCCGGGTCAGTGCGGGGCGCCGACGCGACACTCCCCGAAGGCATGGGTGGATAGTACGGATATCGGCGCGCCGTTGTCGGCTGTTGCGGCAGTGGCCGAACGGTGTGCTGTGTGGGACGGGTCGGGCTCCCACTTCTGGCAGCCAGCCGCAATTCGGTTGGTGGGACTGACCGAATTCGGGCAATAACCTACTTCAAAGTAGGTTATTGCCAGCAAACTTTTGAATACAATTTCGGTGAACAATTGTCGACTGAAACTTCGGGCACGTGCTTGGTTGCGACCCGGCGAGCGGGACGGCCGACGGAAAATTCACAGGTAACGATTCCATAACAATTAGGCGTTGAACAGCTATGTTGTGGCTACCCGACCGTAACCACCTACACGCAGGACGTTTGACCCGGCCGGTTCTGGCACCCAATTGATCCGCTGTTACTCATTGTCGTGTTACTCGTGCGTAGAACTCGTCAGTAACCAATATCGGCCGAGAAATAGGCACCGTTCCTATGGGAGTGTTGGGCCTATTGGCAGCGGTACTCATCTGCGCCAGCTGATGCGACAGAAGCTTTCGAGGGAGACGGACACCGGTGACGATCCACGAGCAAGACAGGCTGCGTACCGATGATGCCGACCGCGTCAGTCTCCAAGCGCTCGTGGACCGTCTCAATGGCGGTGAGCCGTATGCCGTCGTCTTCGGTGGGCAGGGCAACAGCTCGTGGCTTGCCAGCCTCGAAGAACTCGTCACCACGGCCGGTATCGAGTCGGAGTTGGCCACGCTCGTCGGCGAGGCCGAACTACTGCTGGAACCGGTTGCCGACGAGCTCGTCGTCGTGCGGCCGATCGGCTTCGAGCCGCTGCGGTGGGTGCGGGAGCTTGCCGCCGGTGAGCAGGTACCCTCGGCGCGCCACCTGACGTCGGCTGCTGTGTCGCTGCCCGGTGTTCTGCTGAGCCAGATCGCGGCGATCCGGGCACTGGACCGCCAGGGCTTGGACCTGGCAGGCGCACCGCCCGTTGCCGTGGCCGGCCACTCCCAGGGTGTGCTCGCCGTCGAGGCGCTCAAAGCAGGCGGCGCCAAGGATGTGGAACTGCTCGCGCTGGCCCAACTTCTCGGTGCCGCCGGCACGTTGGTGGCGCGGCGTCGCGGCATCGTCGCTCTCGGCGAACGTCCGCCGATGGTGTCGGTGACCAACGCCGAGCCTGAGCGCATCAGCCGACTCCTCGCGGAGTTCGCCACCGATGTACGAACGGTGCAACCTCCGGTGCTGTCCATCCGAAATGGTCGCCGCTCCGTCGTCATTACCGGAACGCCCGAACAGCTGTCGCGCTTCGAGCTGTATTGCGAACAGATCGCCGAGGCCGAGGCCGCCGAACGCAAAAACAAACTGCGCGGCGGCGCGGTGTTCTCGCCCATATTCGATCCGGTGGCGGTCGAGGTCGGCTTCCATACGCCGCAATTGGCCGATGGTGTGGACATCGTCGGCCGCTGGGCGGAGGCGGTGGGACTCGACGTCGACATGGCCCGCGAGTTGGCCGATGCCATCCTGGTGCAGCCGGTCGACTGGGTTGACGCGGTCACGGAGATTTCCGATGCCGGTGCCCGGTGGATTCTCGACCTCGGCCCTGGCGACATCCTGACCAGGGTGACCGCGCCGGTGATCCGCGGGCTCGGGGTGGGCATCGTGCCGGCGGCGACCCGGGGCGGTCAGCGCAACCTGTTCACCGTCGGCGCCGCACCTGAGGTGGGAAGGCCATGGGCGAGTTACGCACCGTCGGTGATCAGCCTCCCGGACGGTTCGGTCAAGCTGTCGACCAAGTTCACCCGGCTCACCGGCCGCTCACCGATCCTGTTGGCCGGGATGACGCCCACAACGGTGGACGCGAAGATCGTCGCCGCCGCCGCCAATGCCGGCCATTGGGCCGAGCTCGCCGGCGGCGGCCAGGTCACGGAGGAGATTTTCGAGCGTCGCATGGCCGAACTGGGTGCGCTGCTGGAGCCCGGCCGGATGATCCAGTTCAACGCCCTGTTCCTGGATCCCTACCTGTGGAAGCTGCAGGTTGGCGGTAAGCGTCTGGTGCAGAAGGCTCGTCAGTCCGGCGCCCCCATCGACGGTCTGGTCATCAGCGCCGGGGTGCCCGACCTCGAGGATGCCGTCGAGTTGATCGACGAGCTTCACGACGTCGGCATTGCGCACGTCTGCTTCAAGCCCGGCACCGTCGAACAGATCCGCGCTGTCATCCGGATCGCCGCCGAGTCGCCCACCAAGAGTGTCATCGCCCATATCGAGGGTGGTCGTGCCGGTGGTCACCATTCCTGGGAAGATCTCGACGATCTTCTGCTGACCACCTACTCCGAATTGCGTTCGCAGTCCAACATCACCATCTGCGTGGGCGGTGGAATCGGCACGCCTGAGCGCGCTGCCGAATATCTCACCGGGACTTGGTCGCGCGCCTACGGCTATCCGCTGATGCCGGTTGACGGAATCCTCCTCGGCACCGCCACCATGGCCTGTCTGGAGGCCACCACCTCGAACGCGGTCAAGCAGCTCCTCGTCGACACGGTCGGCACCGAGCACTGGGTGGGTGCCGGAAAAGCCAGTAGTGGCATGGCGTCTGGGCGCAGTCAGCTTGGCGCCGACATTCACGAGATTGATAACGCCGCATCGCGATGCGGTCGACTGCTCGATGACGTCGCCGGTGACGCCGAGGCGGTGGCAGAGCGTCGCGACGAGATCGTCGCTGCGATGGCGCTGACCGCCAAGCCCTACTTCGGCGATGTGGGCGAGATGACCTATCTGCAGTGGTTGCATCGCTATGTCGAACTGGCGATCGGCGATGGTGACAGCACGGCCGACACGAAGCGGCCTGATTCGCCCTGGTTGGACGTCACCTGGCGGGATCGCTTCGCCGCGATGTTGCAGCGCGCCGAGGCCCGGCTGAATGAGAAAGACAACGGCACGATTCCGACACTGTTCGGCACCGCCGAGGCCCAAGACATCCTGGAAGATCCCCAGCGGGCGATCGATGCACTGCTGGCCCGCTACGCCGACGCCGGAACGGTCCTGCTGCATCCCGCCGATGTGCCGTTCTTCGTGGACTTGTGCAAGACCCTCGGCAAGCCGGTGAACTTCGTGCCGGTGATCGACAAGGACGTTCGCCGTTGGTGGCGCAGTGATTCGCTGTGGCAGGCCCACGATGCCCGTTACACCGCAGATCAGGTGTGCATCATTCCGGGTACGGCCGCTGTCGCGGGGATCACCCGTGTCGATGAACCGGTAGGCGATCTGCTGGACCGCTTCGAGAAGGCCGCCGTGGATGATGTGCTCGCCGCCGGCGCCCGGCCGCAGCCGGTCGCCTCCCGGCTCCAGGTACGAGCCGATGTCAGCGGTCCGCTTGGCATCGTGCTGGACTGCCCGGACGTGCTCTGGGCTGGACGAACCGCGATCAATCCGGTGCACCGGTTGGCGCCGTCATCGCAGTGGCAGGTGCATGGTGATCGTTCGGAGGGCAGGAGCGCAGCGACCCGGGAATGTTTAAGCGCGACAAGCCATTCCACCGGCGCCCGCCTCGAGGCCGTGTCCGCAGACCGGGTGATTCTGAGTGTTCCGCTGTCGGGCACCTGGATTGATATCGCCTTCACGCTCCCCGCTACCGTGGTCGATGGCGGGGCACCGGTGGTCCTCACTCCCGATGCCGCCGCGGCGATGCGCGCCGTGCTGGCCATTGCGGCCGGTGTTGATGGCCCTGATGACCTTCCCGCCCTCGTCGGCGGCTCGACGACCGTCACGGTGGATTGGGATCCCGAACGGGTCGCCGACCACACCGGCGTCACCGCGACCTTCGGTTCGCCCCTGGCCCCCACCCTCTCAACGGTTCCCGATGCCCTGGTGGGCCGGTGCTGGCCGGCGGTGTTCGCCGCCATCGGCGACGCGGCCACCGACATCGGGTTCCCGGTCGTTGAGGGTCTGCTGAGCCTGGTGCACCTCGATCATGCGGCCCGGCTTCTCAAGCCGCTCCCACGTCATAGGACTCAATTAGTCATCACCGCAACATCTTCGGTCGCCGTCGACACCGAGGTCGGTCGTGTGGTGCCGGTCACGGTGAACGTCAGCGATGCAGCCGGGACGGTTCTGGCGGTGCTCGAGGAGCGGTTCGCGATTCGGGGCCGCACCGGCCCAGTCGAGCTCACCGATCCGGTGCGGGCTGGGGGAGCGGTGTCGGAAAACGCCACTGACACCCCGCGCCGACGCCGCCGCGACGTCACCATTACCGCCCCGGTTGATATGCGGCCGTTCGCGATGGTCTCCGGTGACCACAATCCCATCCACACCGACCGGACCGCGGCGCTGCTGGCCGGATTGGATGGACCGATCGTGCACGGCATGTGGTTATCGGCCGCCGCCCAGCACATCGTGACCGCCACGGACGGTAAGCCCGTCCCCCCCGGCAAGCTGGTGGGGTGGACCGCCCGGTTCCTGGGCATGGTCAAACCGGGTGACGAGATCGACTTCCGGGTGGATCGGGTCGGAATCGATTTGGGTGCAGAGGTTTTGGAGATCACCGCCAAGGCCCGGCGGGGCGGGAGCGCAGCGACTGGGGGGGCTGGCACAGCGGGCGAGCTCGTCATGTCGGCAACCGCCCGGCTTGCCGCCCCCAAAACGGCGTACGCATTCCCCGGACAGGGTATCCAGCACAAGGGCATGGGCATGGAGGTGCGCGCTCGGTCCAAGGCCGCACGCAAGGTGTGGGACCGCGCCGACAAGTTCACCCGGGCAACCCTGGGCTTCTCGGTGCTGCATGTGGTGCGTGACAATCCAACCAGCCTGATTGCCGCCGGTGTGCACTATCAGCATCCCGACGGTGTGCTGTACCTGACGCAGTTCACCCAGGTTGCCATGGCGACGGTGGCGGCCGCCCAGGTCGCCGAGATGCGCGAGCAGGGTGCCTTCGTCGAGGGCGCCATTGCCTGTGGGCATTCGGTCGGTGAGTACACCGCGTTGGCGTGCGTCACCGGGGTCTACGAACTTGAGGGCCTCCTCGAGGTGGTGTTCCACCGCGGCAGCAAGATGCACGACATCGTGCCTCGTGATGAGCAGGGCCGTTCCAATTACCGACTGGCGGCAATCCGTCCGTCGCAGATGGACCTCGATGACGCTGACGTCAAGGGATTCGTCGCCGAAATCGCCGCACGCACCGGCGAATTCCTGCAGATCGTCAACTTCAACCTGCGCGGCTCGCAGTACGCGATCGCCGGTACGGTGCGTGGACTGGAGGCTCTCGAAGCCGAGGTCACTCGACGCTTGGAGATCACCGGCGGCAAGCGGGCTTTCATTATGGTTCCCGGCATCGACGTACCGTTCCACTCCGACGTGCTGCGGGTCGGAGTCGACGAGTTCCGCCGGTCGCTGGAGCGGATCATGCCGCGCGATGCCAATCCGGCAGCGCTCGTCGGCCGCTACATCCCCAATCTGGTACCTCGGCTGTTCAGCCTGGATCGCGACTTCATCCAGGAGATCCGCGATCTGGTTCCCGCCGAGCCACTCGACGATATCCTCGCCGATTACGACACCTGGATCACCCAGCGTCCCGACGAGGTGGGCCGCCGGGTGATTATCGAACTGCTGGCCTGGCAGTTCGCCAGCCCGGTGCGTTGGATCGAGACCCAGGACCTGCTGTTCACCGAAGGGGCCGCTGGCGGCCTGGGCGTCGAGCGTTTCGTCGAGATCGGGGTGAAGTCCGCTCCGACGGTTGCCGGCCTGGCCAACAACACCCTCAAACTTCCTGAATATGCCTACAGCACAGTGCAAGTGCTCAATGTGGAGCGCGATGCCGCGGCTCTATTCGCCACCGATACCGATCCCGAGCCGGAGGCGGAAACCCCGGCTCCGGTCGCGGAGACGTCGGCCGAAGTGATTCCCGCTGCGGTTGCCGCGGCACCGGTGGCCGCCTCCGGTGCGGCCCGGCCCGATGACATTGCGTTCGGCGCCGCCGACGCCACCGTGGCGATGATCGCGCTGTCCGCCAAGATGCGCATCGATCAGATCGAGCCACTGGACTCGATCGAGTCGATCACCGATGGTGCGTCCTCGCGGCGCAACCAGTTGCTCGTCGACCTCGGCTCGGAGTTGAACCTCGGCGCCATCGACGGCGCCGCCGAAGCCGACCTCGCCGCCCTGCGCGGTCAGGTCACCAAACTCGCCCGCACCTACAAGCCGTTCGGTCCGGTGCTATCGGATGCCATCAATGATTCCTTGCGAAGCGTTCTCGGCCCGTCGGGCAAACGGCCCGCCGCGATCTCCGAGAGGGTCACCAAGACGTGGGAGCTCGGCCAGGGCTGGGTCAAACACGTCACCGTGGAACTTGTGCTGGGTACCCGGGAGGGCAGTAGCGTCCGCGGCGGAGCGCTCGGCGGGCTCCATGACGGCGCACTTCCTGACGCGGCAGCGGTGGATAAGGCCATCGACGGCGCGGTCGCCGCGGTTGCGGCACGCCACGGTATCGCGGTGTCGCTGCCCTCGGCCGGCGGTGACGGTGGCGGCGGTGTCGTCGACTCGGCCGCGCTGGATGAGTTCGCTGCAACCGTCACCGGTCCCAGTGGCGTGCTGGCATCGGCCGCACGACTGATGCTGGGGCAACTCGGCCTGGACAATCCGGTCAGTGTCCCTCCGTCAGCCTCAGACGCTGAGCTGGTCGACCTGATCACCTCTGAACTCGGCTCTGACTGGCCGCGACTTGTCGCCCCGGCGTTCGACGCGAAAAAGGCTGTGTTGCTTGATGATCGCTGGGCAAGTGCCCGTGAGGATCTGGTCAAGCTGTGGCTTGCTGACGAAGACGACATCAATGCGAATTGGGCGACGCTATCGCAAGCCTTCGAAGGATCCGGTCATACCGTGGCCACCCAGGCCGACTGGTGGCGCGGCCGTGCTCTGGCCGAGGGTCGACTCATCCACGCCGAGCTGTATGCGCGCATTGCTTCCGGCGCGGAGAGTCCCGACACCGGGTGCTACGCGGATGAGATCGCCGTCGTCACCGGCGCATCCAAGGGGTCCATCGCCGCATCGGTGGTGGCCCAACTTCTCAACGGTGGCGCCACCGTCATCGCCACCACCTCCAAGCTCGACGACGATCGGCTCGGGTTCTACAAGTCGCTGTACCGAGATCACGCCCGCTTCGGCGCGGCGCTGTGGGTGCTGCCGGCCAACATGGCCTCCTACGCCGATATCGACGCACTCGTGTCGTGGGTCGGCAACGATCAGAGCGAAAACCTCGGGCCGCAGGCGATCCACATCAAGGATGCCCAGACTCCCACGATGCTGTTCCCATTCGCCGCGCCCCGGGTGGCAGGCGATCTTTCCGAGGCGGGATCTCGCTCCGAGATGGAGATGAAGGTACTGCTGTGGGCCGTCGAACGGCTCGTCGGCGGATTGTCGGCCATCGGTGCCGAACGCGATATCGCCTCGCGTCTTCATGTCGTGCTGCCCGGTTCGCCCAACCGCGGCATGTTCGGCGGAGACGGCGCGTACGGCGAGTCCAAGTCGGCTCTCGACGCGGTGGTGACCCGCTGGGGTGCGGAGTCGTCCTGGGCTGCCCGGGTCACCTTCGCCCACGCCCTGATCGGCTGGACCAAGGGCACCGGACTCATGGGACATAACGACGCCATCGTCGATGCTGTCGAGGCTGCCGGCGTGACCACCTACACCACCGAACAGATGGCGGCGATGCTGCTGGGGTTGTGCACACCCGAGGCCAAGGTGGCTGCTGCCGCAGAGCCGCTGAAGGTCGACCTCACCGGCGGACTGGGTGACGTCGAACTCGATATGGCCGAACTGGCCGCCAAAGCTCGCGAGGAGATGACACAGGATTCCGGTAGTGCGACCGAGGAGGACGGGCCCGCGGTCGGCACCATCGCCGCGCTGCCGTCCCCGCCGCGCGGCCACCGGGGGTCTCTGCCACCGGCCTGGGCCGATCTCGATATCGATCCGGCTGAGTTGGTGGTCATCGTGGGCGGCGCCGAACTCGGCCCCTACGGCTCATCGCGCACCCGGTTCGAAATGGAAGTGGAGAACGAACTGTCGGCCGCCGGAGTGCTCGAACTGGCATGGACCACAGGGCTTCTCACATGGGAGGACGATCCCAAGCCGGGTTGGTATGACACCGCGACCGGTGATTTGATCGACGAGGCCGACATCGTCGATCGGTATCACGATGCTGTCGTCGCGCGGTGTGGCATTCGCGAATTCGTCGCCGACGGCGCCCTGCACGCCGACCACTGCGCCGAACTGCTCGTCAGCGTCTTCCTGGATCGCGACTTCCAATTCGTCGTGTCCTCGGAGGCTGAAGCCCGGGCATTTGAGCATGCAGACCCCGAGCGCACCGTGGTGCGCCCGATTGCCGACTCCGGTGACTGGGAGGTGATCCGCAAGGCGGGCACCGAGATCCGGGTGCCGCGCAAGGTGAAACTGTCCCGAACCGTCGGCGGTCAGATCCCCACTGGATTTGACGCGAAGGTGTGGGGCATCAGCGCTGATATGACCGCATCCGTCGACCGGGTGGCGCTGTGGAACATGGTCGCCACCGTCGATGCGTTCCTGTCCTCCGGGTTCACCCCCGCCGAACTCATGCGCTGGGTGCATCCCAGCCTGGTCGCCAACACCCAGGGCACCGGCATCGGTGGTTTGACCAGCATGCAGACGATGTTCCACGGCAACCTCATGGGCACCACCAAACCGAACGACATCCTGCAGGAGGTGCTGCCGAATGTCGTTGCCGCACATGTGATGCAGTCCTATGTTGGCGGCTACGGCGCGATGGTCCATCCGGTCGGTGCCTGCGCCACCGCGGCGGTGTCGGTTGAGGAGGGTGTCGACAAGATCAGGCTCGGTAAGGCCGAACTGGTGGTTGCCGGCGGTTTCGACGATATGACCTCTGATGCCATCACCGGCTTCGGTGACATGGCGGCCACCGCCGACACCGAGATGATGCGGGCCAGGGGCATCAGCGATTCGAAGATCTCCCGCGCCAACGATCGGCGTCGGCTCGGCTTCCTCGAGGCTCAGGGCGGCGGCACCATCCTGCTGGCCCGCGGCGACCTCGCGCTGAAAATGGGTCTGCCCGTGCTCGCTGTGGTCGGCTACGCGCAGAGCTTCGCCGACGGTGTACACACTTCGATCCCGGCTCCGGGACTCGGTGCGTTGGGTGCTGGCCGCGGCGGACGTGACTCCGTTCTGGCGCGCTCACTGAACCGTCTCGGAGTGGGTGCTGACGACATCGCGGTGATCTCCAAGCACGACACCTCCACGCTGGCCAACGACCCGAACGAAACGGAGTTACATGAGCGCCTCGCGGACGCTCTCGGCCGCTCGGCCGGCGCCCCGTTGTTCGTGGTGTCGCAGAAGACACTGACCGGTCATGCCAAGGGCGGCGCTGCGGTGTTCCAGATGCTCGGCCTCTGCCAGGTTCTGCGGGACGGCGTCATTCCGCCCAATCGCAGCCTGGACTGCATTGACGACGAACTCGCTGTTTCCACTCACTTCGTCTGGCCGCGGGAGACGCTGCGGCTGGGCAGCCGGTTCCCGCTGAAGGCGGGTCTGGTCACCAGCCTCGGCTTCGGTCACGTGTCCGGACTCGTCGCACTGGTGCATCCGCAGGCGTTCCTGGCAACACTCAGCGCCGAGGAGCGCGAGTCCTACGCTAAGCGAGCCGACGCGCGGGTGCTGGCCGGTCAGCGCCGATTGGCGTCGGCCATTGCTGGTGGGAGTCCGATGTACGAGCGGCCCGCTGACCGTCGATTCGGCCATGACGGGCCGGAGAAGCCGCAAGAGGCGGCCATGTTGCTCGATCCGGCCTCGCGCCTGGGTGACGACGGGACCTACAACGTTTAGAGTCGCGGCGTGGCGATAGTGGGCGTGGGGATCGACCTGGTGTCCATTCCGGAATTCGCCGAGCAGGTAGACCAGCCCGGCACGGTGTTCTCCGAGACGTTCACCCCGGGCGAGCGCCGCGACGCTGCCGATAAAAGCTCGCTGGCCGCGCGGCATCTGGCCGCCCGATGGGCTGCCAAAGAAGCCGTCATCAAAGCGTGGTCCAGCTCACGGTTCGCCCAGCGCCCCATGCTGCCGGAGGCCATTTACCGCGACATCGAGGTAGTCACCGATATGTGGGGTCGCCCTAAGGTTCGGCTGACCGGTGAGATCGCCGAACACCTCACCGATGTGGTGATCCACGTATCGCTGACACACGAGGGTGACACCGCCGCAGCGGTGGCGATCCTCGAGACGCTCTGAACGTATGAGTGATCTGGTCGCACGCGTACGCGAAATCCTGCCTGCTGTCCGGCGCGATCTTGAGGCACTGGTGCGCATCGAGTCGGTATGGTCCGACCCGGCACGGCGCGACGACGTGCACCGCAGTGCGCAGGCCGTTGCGGAACTCTTGCGCGATGCGGGCTTCGCGCACGTCGAGATTGTCAGTGAAGGCGGTGCGCCGGCAGTGATCGCCCATCACCCAGCGCCGGCGGGAGCGCCGACGGTACTGCTTTATGCCCACCATGACGTCCAGCCGGAAGGCGATCCGGCGCAATGGGATTCAGCGCCGTTCGAACCGACGGAGCGTGACGGCCGGTTGTACGGTCGCGGCACCGCCGACGATAAAGCCGGTATTGCAACTCATCTCGCGGCCTTCCGGGCGCACGGCGGTCATCCGCCGGTCGGGGTGACGGTGTTCGTCGAGGGCGAGGAGGAGTGCGGCTCGCCGTCACTGAGCCGACTGCTGGCCGCTCACCGCGACAAGCTTGCGGCAGACGTCATCGTGATAGCAGATTCCGACAACTGGTCTGTCGACGTTCCCGCGCTCACGGTGTCATTGCGGGGACTGGTCGACTGCGTCGTCGAGGTCGCCACACTCGATCACGGCCTGCACTCGGGAATCTGGGGTGGTGTGGTGCCCGACGCACTGACCGCGCTGATCCGACTGCTGGCCACTCTGCACGATGACGACGGCAATGTCGCAGTGGCCGGCCTGCATGAGGCACAGGCAGCCGCCGTCGACCGCGGGGCGCAGTGGGTCAGAGATGAGTCCGGCCTGCTGGACGGGGTGGGTGAAATCGGCACCGGCACTGTGGCGCAACGGCTCTGGGCAAAATCCGCGATCACCGTCATCGGTATCGACACCACACCGATCGCCAGGGCCTCGAATACGCTCATTCCGAGTGCCAAGGCAAAGATCAGCATGCGCGTGGCCCCTGGCGGGGATGCCACGGCCCACCTCGATGCTCTGCGCCACCATCTCGAATCGCATGCCCCGTGGGGAGCGCGGGTGACGGTGGCTCCCGGCGATATCGGACAGCCTTACCAGATCGACGCGACCGGCCGCGTCTACGACGCCGCGCGCTCGGCGTTCCGACAGGCCTGGGGTGTGGACGCCGTGGATATGGGCATGGGCGGGTCGATCCCGTTCATCGCCGAGTTCGCCGAGGCGTTCCCGGACGCCACGATCCTCGTCACAGGCGTGGAGGATCCCGGCACCCAGGCCCACAGCATCAACGAGAGCCTGCACCTGGGCGTGCTTGAACGCGCCGCCACTGCCGAGGCGCTATTGCTGGGCATGCTCGGCACGCAGGTGTGACTAGTCCAGGAAATTCTCCCGGCCGGTCGGATAACCGCCGCCGTGGGTGGAGATGTGGACGTGGGTGAAGTGGTTGGCGTCGGGATTGCCGACGTCGTCCATCAGGTAGGGCTCGCCCTCGGCGGGAATGTACATCCGCTGCCAGATGAGGTACTCGAGTCCGAAACGCCTGCCGTTGTCGGAGATGAACTTGGCGATGCGGTCACCGAGTGCCCTGCCGGCCGGCGTCTGCCAATCCGGAATGATCACGTCGATCGCTAGACCTTCGGGGTGCCACTTCATGCTGTCGGGCCGGACCCCGCCGATCTCACGAATCTCGGGGAATCGCGAGACGATGGCTCGTCTGGCCATGATCGTCTGAATCTGCAGTCCGCTCTCGGAGCCGGCAACCGGTAGAGCAGCGCGCTGGCTGGATGCCAGCTGAGCGTCAGATTGCTCCGTGGCGTGTGCCGGTGCTACGGGCGCCCCGGCGACTACGACGGGAACAGCCACAACGGCTGCCAGCAAGCTGAGCAGGCGTCCACGTCGCGTCATGTTCCGACCTCCGGTGCGTCGAGCTGCGGATTTGGCCCGCGCTCTGTCTTCTCACCGTGATGTCGGTCCCTGGGGCTCCCGTGTTACTCCTGTGTCAGAAACGGCACCGGCGTTGTTCGCCAGGCGAGGTAGCCGAGGGCGGCACTGACCGCACCGTAGATCGCAGCTTCGGTCAGCATTTTCCCGACGCCCCACTCGCGGCCTTTGAAGACGGGCTCTGAGATCTTGCCTTTGGCGGTCCACCGGGCATAGACGAGATGTCCGTAACACGCCGCTGCCATCGCACCGCACAGAAACTTCAAGATATCGCGTTTCACCTGTTCAGAATCCGATGAACCGCCGCCGCGGAACTAGGGGACAACGTCATTACTTCGGTCCTTCCACCGTCAGCACTCTCGCGAGTGCGCGCCACCGACGTTGGCGTGTTCGATATAACCAGCGCGCATACAGCACCACGGCAGGTGTGAAGATACCCGCGTCGATCCTCCAGACGTGCAATGTGTGGCGGGAGAACGGGATAACTCCGAACAGAAACACCCACCCCGTAACTGTCTCGCTCTCGCGCCATTCGTCCTCCCTGTGCTTGATGGCAGGCATGGTGAGTACGCTGCGCGTCACCGTCCGGAATGCTCTGGGGGTTTTAACGGCGCGCCAGACGGCGTGCGCCGGGGCGGCCAGTTCCGTATCAAGGTCGACTATCGCCATCGGCTCAGTTTATGAGGAAGATTTACCTCAAGGATTTCGTCACGCGTTGCCGGCGATGATCTTCTGGATCAATGTTGATGCCGCTGCAGCCTTGACGTTGTACTGAGCCAGCGCGATCTTGCCTTTCTCATCGACGAGGAATGTCGACCGGATCACGCCCTGAACGGTCTTGCCGTACATCTTCTTTTCCCCGAAGGTGCCCCAGGCGCTGAGTACTTTCTTGTCCGGATCCGACAGCAGCGGAAAGGTCAGCTTCTCGGCATCGCGGAACTTGGCCAACTTCTCCGGCTTGTCCGGTGAGATGCCGACGACGTCGATGCCGGCGCCGTTGAGTCCAGCACGACTGTCCCGGAAATCACAGGCCTGTTTGGTGCAGCCGGGGGTCAGGGCGGCCGGGTAGAAGTAGACGATCACTTTGCGGCCTTTGAAGTCGGTGAGCTTCACGGTCTTGCCATCGGCATCGGGCAGACTGAACGCGGGTGCTTTGTCGCCCACTTCGAGGCGTGCGGTCTCGGTCACTTTCCATCCCTTCGTCGGCCGGTGTACGCCGGGCGGAGATTCCCCGCGTTCATCCCCGGTGGCTTCCGAGGGCCCGGCGCTGATTTAGGGTAATGGCGGCATCGGGGATGGCGGAAGCGAGGACGAACGTGGTGGATCGGGATCCGGAGCTGATCAAGCAGGACATCGCTGCGGCACGCGACCGTCTGGCGCTCACCGTCGACTCGCTGGCAGAGCGCACCAATCCCCAGCGTCTCGCTGACGACTTCAAATCCGCGAT
>JBAXIA010000034.1:0-24438 GCA_037138615.1 Mycobacteriaceae bacterium
GCGATCATCCGGGCCCGGTGCGGATCCAACCCGGAATCGGAGCTGATCAGGTCGAACACCGCGTCGGTACATGCGTCGGTGGCCACTTTCACCTGGGCCGCCACCTGCGGCTCGTTGGAGAAGTCGTTCTCGAAAATCAACCGATAACCCTGGCTGTCGTGCTCGATGAAATCGAAGAACGCCTGTACCGCCGCACGTAGCCGCTGCCGGTTGTCGGTCGTGGTGCGCAGAGCCTGGCGCACACCGGACACCAGGATGTCGACATGCTGGTGCAGTACCGCCAGATACAGATCCAGCTTGCTCGAGAAGTGTTGGTAGAGAACTGGTTTGCTGACCCCGGCCCGGTCGGCGATTTCGTCCATCCCGGCCGCGTGATAGCCCCGGTCGACGAACAGATCGCTGGCTGTTTCGAGCAGCTGGCCCCGGCGTTCATCACGGGGCATCCGGCCGCCGCCGCGGGCACGTTTGCGCTCGCTGGTGGGCGTCAGGTTGCTCATCGCATCGACACTACTACTCGCGGCTGTTGGCCTCTCCGCACCTGCGCGGGGGGTCGACACGCGCTAAAGCCTGGGCCGCGGACCCACTGGCTATGCCATTCTGGGACGGTGACCAATGAGCGGGGGCCGCGCGCGGGAGGCCGTGTGCCGGTACTGCGCACCGAGGCAGGCGAGCCGCTGCGGGCCCTGCGCGACCCGATGGCGGTGGGCTCCGGTCGGCCCAGGGCCAACCGCGAACAGCACGACCAATTGCGCCGACAAAGTCCACTGGGTCGGTTTCTGGCCACCTACGGCTGGCGCGCCTATGCGTTGCCGGTGTTGGTCGCGGTGACCGGTGTCGTGCTGTACCAGACCCTTACCGGTACCGCGGTTCCCGTCGCCGACGACATGGTGACGGGTCCGCCGACGATCGGGTCCTCCGGCACGACGATCATCGGTGGGCCCCCGCGCGGACTGACCGAGTTCGACGCCAGCCTGCCCACCGGAATCCTGCCCGCGGGCGGGCCGTTCACTGAGGCCGGCGATAAGACCTGGCGCATCGTGCCGGGCACCACGCCCAAGATCGGTCAGGGCACCGCCAAGGTTTTCAAGTACACCGTCGAGGTGGAGAACGGGATCGACACGTCGTCGTTCGGCGGTGACGAGGGATTCGCCCGGATGGTGACCGAGACCCTGGACAACCCGAAGAGCTGGACGCACAACCCGCAGTTCGCTTTTCAGCGCATCGACGCCACCACGCCCGACGTCAAGCCTGACTTCCGGGTATCACTCACCTCGCCGATGACGATCCGTGAAGGCTGCGGCTACGAGATCCAACTCGAGACGTCCTGCTACAACCCGATCTACGGTCCGAACGCCGAACCGCGGGTGTTCATCAACCTGGCGCGCTGGGTGCGCGGCGCGGTGCCGTTCCAGGGCGACATCGGTTCATACCGGCAATACCTGATCAATCACGAGGTGGGCCACGCCATCGGCTACACCACCCATGAGCCGTGCGAGCGCAATAGTGCGCTGGCGCCGATCATGATGCAGCAGACGTTCTCCACGTCGGATAACGACGCCACCCGATTCGATCCGGAGTACGTCAAGCCGGACGGCAAGACCTGCCGGTTCAACTCCTGGCCCTATCCGATCGCCTGACGGGTCATGTCCCTGCCGCCGCTGGTCTCCCCGGCAGCCGACCTGACTCGCGACGAGATCGCCCGCTACAGCCGTCACCTGATCATCCCGGACATCGGGGTGATGGGGCAGCGGCGTCTGAAGAACGCCCGCGTGCTGGTGATCGGCGCCGGCGGCCTGGGTTCGCCGACGCTGCTGTATCTGGCTGCGGCCGGAGTCGGAACGTTGGGCATCGTCGACTTCGACACCGTCGACGAGTCCAACCTGCAACGCCAGATCATCCACGGCCAATCTGATATCGGCCGGCCCAAGGCGCGCAGCGCCCGCGACTCCATCCGCGATATCAATCCGTTCGTCGCCGTCGAGCTGCACGAGTTCCGGCTCGACGCCGACAACGCCGTCGCGTTGTTCGGCTCCTATGACCTCATCATCGACGGCACCGACAACTTCGCCACCCGCTATCTGGTCAACGACGCCGCCGTGCTCGCGCACAAGCCGTACGTGTGGGGCTCTATCTACCGTTTCGCCGGCCAGGTCTCAGTGTTCTGGGAGGACGCGCCCGACACCCCGGACGGCGAGAAGCGTGGCATCAACTACCGCGACGTGTATCCCGTACCGCCACCGCCGGGCACGGTGCCGTCCTGCGCCGAGGGTGGTGTGCTCGGAATCCTCTGTGCGTCAATCGCTTCGGTGATGGGTACCGAAGCGATCAAACTGATCACGGGGATCGGCGAGTCACTGCTGGGCCGGTTGATGATCTACGACGCGCTGGCGATGACCTACCGCACCATCGCGATTCGCAAGGATCCCCACGCGCGAGCGATCACCGGCCTCATCGACTACGACGCGTTCTGCGGCACGACGGTGCCCGGTGTCCCGGCCCCGTCGGGCTCCACGATCACCCCGCTGCAGTTGCATGAGCTGATGGCGTCGGGGGCCAACATCGCCCTCATCGACGTTCGTGAACCGGTCGAGTGGGAGATCAACCGCATCCCCGGTGCCGCGCTGATCCCGAAATCCGACATCGACTCCGGCAAGGCGCTGGCCGGCCTGCCGCAGGATGCCACCGTGGTGCTCTACTGCAAAACCGGGGTTCGGTCGGCCCAGGCTCTGTCCGTGCTGCATCAGGCCGGGTTGGCGGGCGCGCTACACCTGCAGGGCGGGATCGTGGCCTGGGCGGCCCAACTCGACCCCGACATGGCGATGTACTGACGGTCTCCTGTCGCCGGCACGCCTTACCCTGGCCATGTGACTGACGAACGCCCGCCCGAGCATGTCCTGGCGACGTTCGGCGTCAAGTCCGGCGAACCGGAGCAACTGGGTGCCGGCTGGGAGGGCGGCTGGCGCTACGGAGAGATCGTCCTGGCGCAGATCACCGATCACGCCCGCGCCGCCTGGTCGGCCAAGGTCCGCGAGACGCTGTTCGTCGACGGCCTGCGGCTGGCGCGCCCGGTGCGCTCCACCGACGGACGCTATGTGGTCTCGGGTTGGCGGGCAGACACCTTCGTCGCCGGGGCGCCCGAGCCGCGCGATGACGAGGTGGTGGCCACCGGGGTGCGCCTGCACGAGGCGACCTCCAAACTGGAACGCCCCCGCTTCCTCACGCAAATGCCGGTGCCGCCGTGGACCGACGTCGATGTCTTCACCGCCGCCGATCGCGCCGCCTGGGAGGACCGTCCGCTGCAGAATCTGCCGCTGGGGGCTCCGGTGTTGCCCGAAACAGAAGACCGCACCAAGGCGACGGAGTTGCTCACCCAACTGGCCGGACTGCGCAAGCCGACCAAGAGTCCCAGTCAGTTGGTGCACGGAGATCTCTACGGCACGGTGCTGTTCGCCGGCGCCGCAGCCCCCGGCATCACAGATATCACGCCCTATTGGCGGCCGGCGTCCTGGGCGGCCGGGGTGGTTGTCGTCGACGCACTGTCCTGGGGTGACGCCGACGACGGTCTGGTCGAACGGTGGGATGCGCTACCGGAGTGGCCGCAGATGTTGTTGCGCGCCTTGATGTTCCGGCTCGCCGTGCACGCCCTACACCCGCTATCGTCGGGGGAGACCTTCCCGGGTCTGCTGCGTACGTCCGCCCTGGTGCGGATGGCGCTCTAAGCGCATCAGATCTGCCAACCGCCCGCATCGCCTGTAGGGAGTTCCATGCGCACCGACGATGACAGCTGGAGTATTAGCGACAGTGTGGGAGCGACCGCATTGATGGTGGCCGCTGTTCGTGCTGCCGAGAGCAACAGGGCAGCTCCGCTGATCAATGACCCGTATGCCCGCATGTTGGTCGCCGATGAGGGCGGCGGGGTGTTTTCGAGCATTCTCGACGGCTCGCTGACCGACCGGCTTGCGGCCAAAGATCCTGCAGCCGCCGCCATCTTGTCCTATATGGAGGACTATCAGGCGGTCCGCACCCATTTCTTCGACACGTTCTTCACCGAGGCTGCCGCTGTCGGAATCCGCCAGTTCGTGATCCTGGCGTCCGGACTCGACACCCGCGCCTACCGGCTGAACTGGCCGCAGGACGCTGTCGTCTACGAGGTCGACCTGCCGACGGTGCTCGAGTACAAGGCGAGCGAGCTCGCGTCGCACGGTGTGTACCCGCGGGCCACCGTGCGTGAGGTAGGGGTCGATCTCCGCGATGATTGGCCGACGGTGCTCAAACAGCAGGGTTTCGATCTGTCTGAGCCGACCGCGTGGCTGGCGGAGGGCTTGTTGATGTATCTGCCCGGCACCGCCCAGGATGAACTCTTCGAACTGATCACCGAATCCAGCGGGGCCGGTAGCCGAGTGGCTGCCGAGTTCATCCCCTACAGCGATGATGAGCGCGCCGACCAGATCCGCGAGCTCTTCATCCACCTGGCCGACGACCTTGGTGTTGAGCACATCGTGTTCGGATTCGTCGCCGATACCGAGGGGCTCACGTTCCGCGATCCCGACCGGGCCGATCTCACCGGTTGGCTGCAGGACCACGGGTGGGGTGCGTCGTCGCTGCCGGTGACCGAGGAGATCAATCGACTCGGGTTCGCGGCGGACGAGTCGGTGAGTTACGGCGAGGATTCCTTCGCGTACTTCGTCGTTGGTGAGCGCACGGGCAGCCATCCACGCGGCTGACGCTCACCGTTGTACGGTGATGTGGTTAGAAGACCCTGATTCCGGAGGTACCCGCCATGCAGATCTCACTTCGTTCCCAGCTGGTCGCGGGTACCACCGCGATTGTGGGCGCCGCTGCCGTCGCCATGACGCCGATCGCCCCCGCCGCGCAACTGCCCGCCCTGTCGTCGTCGAATGCCGCTGCGGCCCTGGCCGCGTATGCCAATCCGTTCAGCGCTCTGTACAACAGCGTCAACCTCGGCATCAACTATGTGATCAACGGCAACTACAGCCTCGACGCCGGTGGCGGCGCGACCAACTGGCCTGCCGCGGGCATCTCCGACTACACCAATAGTGTTCTGCCCTTTGGGTATTGGAATGATGGTGCGGGGTATCTGCCGGCCATCACCAACATCGGCCTGATCCCGAACTTCCTCACCGTGCCGTTCCCGGTCGGAACCCAGGTCCTCGACAACTGGATCGGCTACGTCAACACCGCGTACCAGGCAGGTGCACAGGTGATCAATGCCGGTCTGAACCTGCTGTGGGCCCCGGTGGGCCTGACTATCGCCATCATCGGGGACCTCGCGAGCGGCAATATCGCCGATATCCCGGTGCAGATCCAGGCCAGCTTGGCCTACGCGGTAACCCAGATCCAGGACGCGGCCGCGGCCGTGGTCGGCGGCGCGTACGTGATCGCGACGAACTTCATCGCCAAGGCGACGGCTGCGGTTCAGGTCCTGGCCGCCGCTATCCCGACTGCGCTGGCCAACCTGCCGCGGCAGCTTGGCGTCGTCGCCGCATCCGCCCAGACCGCCATCACCAATATCACCACTGCGCTGGCCACCGGCAATGTCGAGGGCGCCTGGAACGCCGCCGTGGCCGGCCTGCTCGGCCCGACCGGTGTCCCGGGAACGATCGTGAACCTGAGCCTGGGCGCCGGCGTCCAGACGGGTGAGGTCTCCGATTCGACCACCTATTACGCCAATGTGGTGCCCAGCGTCCGCAACGAGGTGCAGACCCTGGGTCAGGGTCTGTCCGTCGCGCTGGCCAGCACAGCGCCATTGCCTGCGGCGGCTGTTCGCTCCGCGGCCGCCAGGACCGTCAAGACCGCTGCTACCGCGCAAACCTCGGCACCGGCGAAGAAGGCTGCGGCCAGGGTCAGTCGGCACGCCGCTTCCGCCAAGGCCGCCTCCACCAGGTAGCGCGGACGGCCGGTCAAGCCTGCAGTCTGGGCGCTGCGAACTCATGGCGTACCGATCGTGCTCCGGTCAGCGGAACGCGGCCCTCGGTGATGGTTACGCCTTCGGCGCGCAGCAACGTCAGTTGCTGTGCCGCAAGGTGTGGAGCTGGCCTGCCCGAGGCGGTGATCACCCGGTGCCAGGGTAGGTCGTGCGAGTCGGTGCGCATGATCCAGGCAACGATCCGCGGGCTGGAAAGGCGTGCTGCACAGGCGATATCGCCGTAGGTGACGACACGGCCCTCGGGTATCGAGGCCACCAGTGCGCGCACCTGCTCCACCTGAACGTCGGTGATCTTCGCCATGGTTGTCGGGTGGCGGTCAGCCGCGGGCGAGCATGTCCCGAATGGCGGCGGCGCTCTCGACGGGTTTGGCCAGCGGAACCATGTGGCGGCAGTCGAGCGCGGTCAGGGTGAAATCAGAACCGAGTCGTTCTGACAATCCGTTGATCAATGTCCGGCCGACATACGGTGGATCGGACAGCGCTCCCTGCAGCACCGTCGTTGGAGTTCCGTTGCGCGGCAATACGATATCGCGGGCCAATTCGCTCCAGTAGGACATCATCGCCGGCACGCAGATCCGCCAGCGGTACCGACCACTGGGAAGTTCGACGAGATGTTCATCGAGTTCGTCGTCGATCAATCCGGCAGGCACGTCGGCCCAGGCGGCGTTGACCTTCTCGGCGCGGGCCTCCTCGGGATCCGGATAGTCCGGGGATTCCAACATCGCCTCGGCGACGGCTAGCATGCGCTCGCCGTTGAGGCCGATCGCCGGATCCAGCAGCACCAGTCCGGATACCAGATCCGGGCACGCCGCGGCCAGGTGCAGGCCAACCGCCCCGCCGAAGGAATGGCCCACCACCACAACCGGGCCGTCCGCCTCGCGCTCGATCAGGCTGGACAGGGCGGCGACATTGGCGTCGATCGTCCACGGTGCCGACCACGACGAGCGGCCGTGGCCGAGCAGATCCGGAGCCAGCGCGGTGAACTCCGCCAGGTACTCATTGGCCAGGGTGTGCCAGCGCCAGCCGTGCCCGGTCAATCCGTGGATCATCAGGATTTGGGCGGGGCCGGCGGGGCCGAAGCGGTTCAGGTGCAGTTCGTCGTCTGGCACGCGAACCATGGTGCCAGTCGGGGCGCACCGGCCGTCACGGCAGGGGTGTGGTCACCAGGGCTGTTCGGCCATCGATTCCAACACTCACTGCGGTGCCGTTCACCAAATGCTCATGGCGGCCGCCGCTGACATCGCTGATCACGATCGACGTCGGGTCGGACTCGCTATTGAGGTGAGCCAGCACTCGGGTCCGCGATCCCTGGAACTGTTGGCTGATGACCGTGGCCGGCAGGCCGGGCTCGCCTGGATCGAGCAATGCCGTGGACTCGGGACGCACCAGGACGTCAACCCGGGTCCCCACGGGATGGGACGTGGCACCTGCGAGGGGCACCAGTGATCCGGCGAAGTCGACCGCGCCGCCGGCGGCAACGGTGCCGCTGAACCGGTTCGATTCGCCGACAAATGCCGCGACGAACGGGGTGGCCGGGTTGCGGTAGATCTGCTCAGGTGTCGCGAACTGCTCGAGTCTGCCCTGGGAGAGCACTGCGATGCGGTCCGAGATCGTCAGCGCCTCCTCCTGGTCGTGCGTCACGAAAATGGTGCTGATACCCAGTTCCTTCTGGATGACCCGGATCTCATTGCGCAGACTGACCCGCACCTTGGCGTCCAGCGCCGACAGCGGCTCGTCGAGGAGCAGCACCCTCGGCTCGATCGCCAGCGCCCGAGCCAGAGCCACCCGCTGTTGCTGACCGCCGGACATCTGGTGCGGGTAGTTGGCCTCCTTACCGGACAACCCGACCAGCTCCAGCATCTCCCGCGCCCGCTTGGCGACCTGATCGCCGGACTTCTTGCGGACCCGAAGGCCGAAAGCGACATTGTCGACCGCTGACATGTTGGGAAACAGGCTGTAGTTCTGGAACACCATGCCCATGTTGCGCCGGTTCGGTGCCAGCCCGTCAATGGCTTGGCCGTCGATCAACACCGAACCGCTGTCGGCGAATTCGAAACCCGCCACGATGCGCAACGCCGTGGTCTTGCCACATCCGCTGGGTCCGAGGAAGCTGACGAATTCGCCCTCGGCCATGTCCAGGGTGAGTCCCTCGAGTGCGGTGAAGTCCCCGTAGGTTTTGCGGATGTTCTCGATGCGCACGGTCGTCATATGTCAGGTGCTCGCAATCATCGTGCCTACTCGTTGGCCACCAAGTCGCCGCGAGACGACGGAGACGGCAATGAGCAGGAGCCAGGTGAACAGGACGGTGATCAGAGCCAGTGCCGCGGCCCCCTGGGCCTGGGAGGTGCCGACGTCAGCCATGTAGACGGGCAGGGTGTTGTAGAGGAACAGCGACGACAGCACGTACTCGCCGAGTACCACGGTGATGGTGAGGAAGGCCGCGCCGAGGATCGCAGTGCGCAGGTTGGGCAGGATGACCCGCAGGACGGTGGACGCCGTCCCTGCGCCCAAGCTGTGCGCGGCGTCAACCAGGGTGTGCAGATCCACCGATTTGACGCCGGCATCCAGCGCCCGGAAGGTGAACGCGAAGCTGAGGACGATGTAGAACGGCACCAGAATCAATGGTGTGCCAAGCAGTTTCGGCACCAAGCCCAGCAGGAGGCCGGATGCACCGATCACCAGGGTGATCGGTGGTACGGCGAACACCAGTAGCGTGATGGCCTCGATCAGCGAGCGGTACTGCGGTGCGCGCAGGTGTACCCACAGCACGGTGGGCACCATCAGCGCCAGTGACAGCACCGTGGTCAGCGCCGCCAGCAGCAGGCTCAGGCCCACCGACTTCCAGAACTGGGCATCGCGGAAGATCGCCGAGTAGGCGGCTGTCGTCCACCCGGAACCGCTCGTGAAGCTGAAGATCGCCAGTGCAACCAACGGAACCGCGAAGAAGGCGACGCACACCGCGACGATCGCCCACCGGCCAATCGGGGCGCGCCTGCGGGTCACGACGTCCACCGCGAAACCCGGCGCTGCAGCAGGATGTTGATCAGCAACGCCAGTGACACCACAACAATCATGCCCAGCGCCAGGGCGTAACCCACCCCGCTATTGCCCGCGAAAACGTTGCCCTGGACGAAGAAGCCGATCTGGATCGGGACCAGGTTGACCGAGCCGGACGTCAGCACCTGGGCGGTGGCATAGGCCGCGAACGCGTTGGCGAAAAGCAGGACCACACCGCCGATGAAGGCAGGCGTGAGCAGTGGGATGCCTACCCGAGCCCAGTACTGGAATGTGCTGGCGCCCAGGCCCTCCGCGGCCTCCCGCCAGGAGGTCCGCAGACCTTCCACGGCGGGTGTCATGACGATGAGCATCAGCGGAATCTGGAAGTACAGGTAGACGATCACCAGACCGGAGAAACTGAGCAGGCTGAAGCCCGTTCCGTAGAGATTGATACCGATCTTGGCCAGCAGCGCGGTTACCAGACCGGCCGAGCCGATCGAGGCGACGAAGGCGAAAGCCAGTGGTACACCGCCGAATTGGGAAGCTACGCCGGAGAAGGTTGACATCGCCGATTTCAGGAACCGGGGCCGCTCCAGGGTGCACACCGCATAGGTCAGCAGCGTACCCAGCAGGCCGCCGATCAGTGCGGTGGCCAGCGACAGCAGCCCGCTGGTGAGAAACGCGTCGCGGTACTGCGGTCCGGTGGCGGTCGCAATATTGTCGAGAGTGAACCCGCCGTCTGCACTCTCGAAAGCCTGCAGCACGACCGCGTAGGCCGGCCAGATCAGGAACAGGAATGCCACGATGAAAAATGGCGCGATGCCGATCCAGCCCGGCAGTCGGCGCTTCACGCGATCGCCCGATTCCATTGGGCCCCAACGGCGGCGCTGGCTTTGGCAGTCTGGTCCATGGTTGGGAAGCGCAGCGCCTTCAATTCATCGATCGACGGCAGTTTCGCCTGGACGTCGGCGGGCACAATGCGCTGGGCGACGAACTGTGGATAGAGCGCGGGAATCGCGCCACCGTCGAGGTACAACAGAGCCCCCTTACCGCTGGTGATCCACTCGATCCACAACTTGGCCGCGGCCGGATGCGGGGCGCCATTGCTGATCGCATCGCAGTACATTCCGCCCATCACGCCGTCGGCGGGCACTGTCGCGCTCAGCGTGAGGCCCGACTTGGCCAGGACTCCGGCGGCGCCGGGCATGTTGAACGACCAGTCCAGCGCGATGAGCACCTGCTGATTGGCCATGTTGCCGACGTTGGCCTGTAGCGGGATGTAGTTGCCCTGCCGGCTGAGTGTGCCGAAGAAATCGATGCCCGGCCCGATGTCGTCGAGCGATCCGCCGTTGGCCAGCGAAGCGGCCCACACGGCATTGAGGGCCGAATTGGCTTGTCGCGGATCGCCGTTGGTGGCCACCATTCCCCGGTATCCGGGTCTGGTGAGGTCTGCCCAGGTTTTTGGTGGGTCAGGAACCCGATTGGTGTTGACCCCGAAGGAGATGAGCCCGTAGTACGACCCGGTCCACATACCGTCGGGGTGTTTGAGATCTGCAGGGATCTTGTCCCAGGCGATGCACTTGTACGGCTGGACCAATCCCTGCGCGACGGCCTGGCGGGCGAACGCGGGCCCCACCTCGATCACGTCGGGTAGCCGGTCCTGCCCGCGCATCAGACGCAGGGCGGTCAGCTCCTGAGCGGAGGTGGCGTTGGGGGACTGAACGTCGACGGGTATCCCGTACTCGGCCTCGAATGCCGCGATGATCTGCCCGTAGTTGGCCCACGTCGACGGCATCGCGATCAGGCTCAGCCGGCCCTCCTGTTTGGCCGCGGCAATCAACCCGGGAAGTTCTGCCGCGGTCATGGGAGGTGCGGCGGCCGGAACTGCCAGCGGGGCGTTCGCACTGGAAGCCTTTTCCAGGGTGAGTGCTCCCACCCCGACCGCACCCAGCGTCATAGCGCCACCGAGGAACGCCCGGCGAGTCAGGTCAGACGCCACGGCGCAACCATGATGCGTCGTGGCGGCCAGGTCAAGTCTTCCGCGGGTGAACGGTCGGTGAACGACGCTTGGTCAGGGCGTCGGGGGGCTGGATCATCGCCGTTCCCGCGTGCGACGATCCCTCGGTGATGGTGTCGTTTCCGACCGAGGAGCCGTCGCCGTTGGATGTCCTGGGCAAGACCAGAGTCGAGCCTATTTTGTCGCCAGCGCCCCCCGTCGAGGTCGAGTGCGCGCTGTACCTGGACGGCACCCGTCGGCCCGACATCTTGTCCCCGACGGCCGCAATCGAGGAGGTCCGTCGGCTTACGCAGGCGGGGCGTCATGCGTTCGTCGGGCTGAGCGTGAATGAACCCGATGAGGATCAGATGACCGCTGTCGGCGCGGCATTCGGGCTAGGTGCGGGGGTGATCCGGGACGGCCTGCACATCCATCGACGGCCGAGCCTGCGACGCGGCGGCGATGTGGTGTCGATGGTTTTCAAAACGGTCAATTATGTTCCGCACGAGTCGGTATTCTCGGCCAGCAAAATCGCGGAGACGGGCGAGGAATTGGTGGTCGTCGGCCCCGATGTGGTCGTTGCTGTCGGCCACGGCGTCCACGGGGGCCTGGACGGATTGCGTGATGAATTAGAGCACCGGCCCGCTCTGCTTTCGGTGGGACCCTTCGCGGTGCTGCTCGGTATCGCCGAACGCGTGGTGAACAGCTACCTCGAGGTTTCCACCCTGATCAGGGCCGACATCGACGAGATCGAGTTACAGACCTTCTCGTTGGCCACCATGCTCGACATTCAGGCGATTTTTCTGATGAAGCGTGACGTCGTCAATCTCCACCGAGCAATCAGTCCCCTGACACGGGCTCTGCGCGCGATCGCCGACGACCATCAGGAACTACTGCCCGCATTGATGCAGCCATACCTGAACCAACTGGTGGAACGGCAGGCAGCGGCCGCGGAACAGATCACCGACCACGACAACCGATTGTCGGTGCTGTTGCAGGCCGCTCACGCCAGAATCGGTGTGCAGCAGAACGTCGATATGCGCAAGATCTCGGCATGGGCGGCCATGGCGGCGGCGGTCACCACGATCACCGGGCTGTGCAGCATGAACTTCACCGAAATGCGGTGGGTGGTGGGGCTGGACTCCCCGTGGGGTTATCCGGCCGCGCTGACATTCATCGCAACATTATGCGGACTGCTCTTCGTCACGTTTCGCCGCAACCGCTGGCTCTAGGTGCGAAGACGCTCAGCAGGTCACAAACGAGCCCAGCTTGCCGGTTCCGTCAAGGGTCGCCAGGGACTTGTCCGTCGTTGCCGTGATGTCTGCATTGCCGGCCGTCTTCTGGGCCAGCTCGCATTTGGTCGGCAGGAAGCCGACCGGAGCGGAGTTGATGGTCGGCTGCAGCATCCAGTTGGCGTCCGGCGCCTTCTCGATCTCCTTGGCGAAGCCCTCGGCCAGATCGGGCTTGTTCATGCGGCTGACAACGAGCCGGTTGGGCGCCCGGTTGAGCATTTCAACGTCGCCGAACGAGTCGCCCGCCACCAGGAACAATTCGCCCCGGCTGATGATGTTGTCGATGGCGCCGGTCTTGCCACCGCGCCACGACGTCAGGCCGTCGGGAACGGCGAGGATCTCCAACTGCGACATCCGGGCTGGATCGAGATTGACGTAGGCGTCGTCGGGAGTGCCACGGGTGAGTTGGTAGTCCGACACTAACTTTCCGGTACCACGATCCTTCATCAGGGTGTTGACGGCGATCACGTGATCGAGTGGCAGCGCGGCATCCTTGCCGTACTTTGCGACGATGACCGGGTTGACCGCGTTCTGCACCATCCAGCGCACCGCCCAGGTGATACCCGCCGACACCACCCATACGTCGTAGCCGTTCTTGCGCAGGTTGCCGTAGAGGTCGGCCATCTGCGGATAGATGAAAGGCCGGCCCGCACCGAGGATCTTCGACTGCTTCCCGGTCTTGAGGTCAGCAAGCGCCGACCCGCCGTCGTAGACGGTCGACGTTGCGGCAAGGAAGTCCGCCACCGTGCGTCCGTAGAAGACCGAGCTCGGCATCGGCAGGGAGGAGTACTCCCGGAATGGATCGGCCTCTCCACCGGAGTCCAGCAGGGCCTCGTAATAGTCGAACGCCCCCGCGGATATCGACATCGTGGTGCCATCCGCCGTCGAGAACGGGGGATAGAGCGCCGGGGACAGGGAAGAGGCCTCGATGGTGTTGCTCTGCTGTACCTCGGCCAGCATTGCCTCGCTGATATCGCGAGCCTGGGTGGTGTTGTCGAAGTCGAAGACGGCGATCTTGCCCTGGCCGGCCGATTGCGAGATCGTCTCGGTCAGCTTCTGGTAGGTGGTGGTCGTCCAGCCGGCCGCATCGAGTGCGGGGACATCTTTCCCGGCGTTGGTCGACGTGCCGGGCGGGCCGTCTTTCGCGGGGGTCTGGCTGGTACCGCCGCAGGCGGCCAGGGCCAATGTCATCACGATCGCGGGTATGGCAAGCAACCTCATGAATCATCAAAGTGCACGGACGCCGGGACAACGTGCGGAAAACAACCTGCCGTACATCAGAAATTCACCTGGCGGGCAGGTGACACCATGGGGCCATGACCACCACACCGAGGTCCGGTCTCGGCGGCCTGCCGCCGTGGAGCCTGACGGTGGTGGCGATGCTGAGCGCCCAACTCGGCGCGGCGCTGTCCCTGGGCGTCATTGCCGCGGTCGGCCCGGCCGGGGCCGCCTGGCTTCGGCTGACCGCCGGCGCATTGATCTTCCTGGCAGTGGCACGCCCGCGGTTCCGCGATATCGCCCGCCGCGACTATCCGGCTCTGCTCGCCCTTGGCGTGGCCACCGGTGTGATGAGTACGTCGTTCATGTTCGCGATCGAGCGCATCCCGCTGGGAACATGCGTTGCAATCGAATTCCTCGGTCCGCTGACGGTGGCCGCCGTACAGAGTGGCACGAGGAGGGCACTGATCTGGCCGGCGCTGGCACTGGTGGGCGTGGTCCTGCTGACTGAACCGTGGCAGGGCAGCGTCAACATCGTCGGTATCGGGTTCTCCGTACTCGGCGCCTTCAGCTGGGGCGCGTACATCGTGCTGACCCAGCACGTCGGGGACCGCTTCGAAGGCATCACCGGACTTGCCGTCACCATCCCCATCGCCGCGCTCGCGGCCGCGGTCGTCGGGGTTCCGGAAGCGCACGGGCATCTGTCCCTCGGTATTGTCGCCGCGTCGCTCGGAATCGCGCTGCTTTTCCCGGTGGCGACGTTCGCGTTGGAGATGCTCGCTCTGAGCCGGATGACCCACACCGCGTTCGGGACGCTGATGGCGGTGGAGCCGGCCATTGCACTGATGTTGGGATTGGTTGTCCTGCATCAGAAACCATCGCTCACCCAACTCGCCGGCATCGCCCTGGTGGTGGCCAGCGGGGCCGCGGCCCAACAGGGCGGACTGCGGCATTCACCCGCCGAGGCGCTGCCGTACCCCCCGCAATAGGACTCATTTCTGTCAGACCCCGGTGGTCTCATGGGTGCTATGACGACGGTTCGAGTGGTGGGGGGGCCGGGCACCGGCAAGAGCACCCTGCTGGTCGAGGCCGCCGCCGCCCATATCGCCGCCGGCGCCGACCCGGAGTCGGTGCTGCTGCTGACCGGTTCCGGCAGGATGGCCGCCGCAGCCCGGGGCG
The DNA here is from genome assembly GCA_037138615.1 of Mycobacteriaceae bacterium. Classification (GTDB taxonomy): domain Bacteria; phylum Actinomycetota; class Actinomycetes; order Mycobacteriales; family Mycobacteriaceae; genus Mycobacterium. The sequence continues at coordinate 14,630 of JBAXIA010000034.1, forward strand.
CGCTGACCGCCCGGCTTCTCACGGCACGTTCCGAGGGACTGTCGGTGGTCCGCGAGCCACTCGTGCGTTCGGTGCACAGCTATGCGTTCGGGGTGCTGCGCAACGCCGCCGCCCGCGCCGGTGATCCGCCGCCGCGGTTGGTCACCGGAGCCGAGCAGGACGGCATCATCCGCGAGCTGCTCGCCGGTGACCTCGATGACGGTGCGCACGGCTGGCCGCGCGAACTGCGGCCCGCGCTCACCACGGTCGGGTTTGCAGGAGAACTGCGCGACCTGCTGGCCCGCTGCGCCGAGCGTGGCGTGGATGCCGACGAACTCAAGCGCATCGGGCGGGCCGCCGGACGCCCGGAATGGGTGGGAGCCGCGCGCTTCGCCCGCCAGTACGAACAGGTGATGCTGCTGCGCGCGTCGGTGGGCACGGCCGCACCACAGGCGACGGTGCCGGCCCTGGGTGCCGCCGACCTCGTCGGTGCCGCACTGGAGGCACTGGCCGCCGACGCCGACCTGCTGGCCGCCGAGCGGGCCCGGATCCGGCTGCTGCTCGTCGACGATGCCCAGCACCTCGATCCGCAGGCGGCCACGTTGGTGCGGGTGCTGGCCGCCGGCGCCGATCGCACGCTGATCGCCGGCGACCCGAATCAGGCGGTGTTCGGTTTCCGCGGTGCTGACGCGGATCTGCTGTCGGCGGATGCATCCGCGATCACCCTGACCCGTTCGCATCGCTGCGCACCGGCGATCGCACGGGCGATCAGCGGGATGGCGGCCGGGCTGCCCGGCGCCGGGTGGCGCACGCTCGATGGCCGCGATGAGGATGGGGACGGGGACGGTTCTGTCACCGTGACGGTGGCAGCATCCGCGCATGCCGAGGCCGCCGTGATCGCCGACGCGTTGCGTCGGGCGCACCTCGTCGACGGTGTGCCGTGGTCGCAACTGGCCGTGATCATGCGGTCGGTGTCGGCAGCCGCGGCGCTCACCCGGGCACTGTCGATGTCCGGGGTGCCGGTCGATCCGCCCACGGCCGGCGGGGCCATCAGCGACCAATCTGCTGTCCGTGCGCTGCTGACTGTGTTGGCCGCCACCGACACCAGCCTCGACGATGATTCCGCCGAGGCGCTGCTGACCGGACCTATCGGGCGGGTGGATCCGGTGTCACTGCGTCAACTTCGCCGCGCCCTGCGCCGCGCGGACCGCTCACTGCGCGATGCGCTCACCGGTCCGGCCCCGCAGCTGCCCGCCACCCTGGGCGCACCGGTCAAGCGGGTGCGCGCGGTACTCGCCGCGGCAGCCCGCAGCCACCGCAGCCATCACGATCCGCGCTACACGCTGTGGCAGGTGTGGGAGCGCAGTGGTCTGCAGCGCCGCTGGGTTGCGGCCGCCGATCGCGGGGGCGCCGACGGCGCGCTGGCCGAGCGCAATCTCGCCGCGATCACCGCACTGTTCGATATCACCGACACCTATGTGGCCCGCACCGCCGGCGCATCGCTGTCCGGTCTGCTCGAGTATGTGGCGGCCCTGCAACTGCCGCCGGTCGCCGCCGACGCCACCCCCGCCGGTGAGACGGTGGCGGTGCTCAGCCCGCACGCCGCTCTGAGCCGCGACTGGGAGATGGTCGTGATCGCCGGCCTGCAGGATGGACTGTGGCCCAACATCACTCCGCGTGGCGGGGTGCTGGGAACCCAGCGGCTCCTTGATGTTCTTGATGGTCTGGGTGAGGACGTGTCCGTACGGGCACCGCTGCTGGCCGAGGAGCGGCGGCTGCTGATCGCGGCGATGGGCCGGGCCCGGCGCCGACTACTGATCACCGCGGTCGACAGCGACGCCGGTGACGAGGCGACGTTGCCCTCGATATTCATTCCCGAACTAGCCCGGCTGGCGAGTGGCGTCACGGCGACCGTGCCGGTTCCGCCGGTGCAGGCTCCGCCGGTGCTCTCCCCGGCTGCGGTGGTGGGTCGGCTGCGGGCCGTGGTGTGCGCCCCGGCCGGTGCGGTCGACGAGGACCGTCGGGTGCGTGCTGCAGAACAACTGGGTCGTCTTGCTGCGGCGGGGGTGCCGGGTGCCGATCCGCGGCAGTGGCACGGGATGGGTCAGGTGAGTACTGACGAGCCGCTGTGGAGCGGTGACGACCACACCGTCACACTCAGCCCATCCACACTGCAGACGTTGACGGACTGCCCGCTGCGCTGGCTGGCCGAACGCCACGGCGGCACCGAGACGCGCGGACTGAACTCGACGCTGGGGTCGGTCGTGCACGCATTGGTTGCCGAGTCGTCGAAGAGTGAGGCGCAACTGGTCGCCGAACTGGAAAACGTCTGGGCTGCTGTGCCATTCGACTCACCCTGGTATGCCGCCAACGAACTCGACCGCCACCGCGGCATGCTGGCGGCGTTCATCGCGTGGCGCGCGGGGACCCGCCACGAGCTCACCGAGGTGGGCACCGAGATCGAACTCGACGGTGTCCTCGCTGACCCGGCTGATGGTCTGCCCGGGGTTCGGGTTCGCGGCCGGATCGATCGGCTGGAACGCGATGCGCAGGGCCGGTTGGTCATCGTTGATGTCAAGACTGCCAAGAGTCCGGTCACCAAGGATGACGCGCAGCAGCACGCGCAACTCGGTCTCTATCAACTGGCTGTGGCGGAGGGGCTGCTCGACGGTGTCGATCACGGCGTCGGTGATCAGCCCGGTGGCGGCCGACTGGTGTACGTCGGCAAGCCCACGGCATCCGGTGGCGCCACCGAACGCGAGCAGAACGCACTCGGTGCTGAGGACGCCGAGAAGTGGCGGGAGACGGTGCGCGCCGCCGCGGCCGCCACCGCCGGGCCGGTCTTCGCGGCGCGGGTCAATGAGGGTTGCTCGCACTGCCCGATACGCCCGTCCTGCCCGGCGCATAACACTGCCCGGGAGGAGTCGTGACGTACAGCCCCGTCGAACTCGCTGCCGCACTGGGACTTCCGGAGCCCACCGATGAGCAGGCCGCGGTGATCAGCGCGGAGCCCGGCCCGCTGGTGGTCGTCGCCGGGGCCGGCGCCGGTAAGACCGAGACCATGGCCGCCCGGGTGGTGTGGCTGGTGGCCAACGGATACGCCGACCCGGGCCAGGTGCTCGGGCTGACCTTCACCCGCAAGGCCGCCGGGCAACTGCTGCGTCGGGTGCGCTCGAGGCTGGCCCGACTGTCCGGCTACCTGGGCACCGAGACAGCCGGGGCTTCGGGGGCTCCCGTGGTCAGCACCTATCACGCCTTCGCCGGACAGCTTCTTCGTGAGTTCGGACTACTGCTGCCGGTCGAACCGGACGCCCGGCTGCTGAGCGAAACCGAGATGTGGCAGTTGGCCTTTGACGTCGTCAGCCGCTATCCGCACCCGCTGCCCATCGACAAGAATCCGGCCGCGGTCACGGCGATGGTGCGCGCGCTCTCCGATGAGCTCGCCGAGCATCTGATCGACACCGACCAGTTGCGCGACACCCACGTTGAACTCGAACGGCTCGTGCATTCCCTGCCCGCCGGGCCACGCCAGCGCGACACCGGGCCCAATCGCAAACTGCTCGACATGCTCGCCACCCAGACCCGGCGCGCCATGCTGGTGCCGCTGATCGACGCCCTGCACACCCGGATGCGCGCCGAGAAGGTGATGGACTTCGGATCGCAGATGTCGGCGGCGGCCCGGCTGGCCTCGACCTGCCCGCAGGTGGGTGAACAGTTGCGGGCCCGCTACCGGGTGGTGCTGCTTGATGAGTATCAGGACACCGGGCACTCCCAGCGCATCGCGTTGTCGGCGCTGTTCGGCGGCGGCCGCGACGGGGGCCTCGCACTGACCGCGGTGGGCGATCCGATCCAGTCCATCTATGGCTGGCGTGGCGCTTCGGCCACCAACCTGCCGCGGTTCACCACTGACTTCCCGCGCTCCGACGGCTCGCCGGCACCCACCCTGGAATTGCGCACCAGCTGGCGCAACCCACCGCGTGCCCTGCACCTGGCCAACGAGGTCTCCGCTGAGGCCCGACGCCGCTCGGTGGCGGTGCGGCCACTGCGATCGCGGCCCGGCGCCCAACCCGGCACGGTGCTGTGCGCATTGAGCAACGATGTTGTGGCGGAACGCGATTGGCTGGCCGATCACATCGCCGCCCGGTACGCCGATGCCGCGCAGTCGGGGGAGCAGCCGCCTACGGCGGCAGTACTGGTGCGGCGCAACGCCGATGCCGGACCGATCGCCGAGGCACTCAGCGCCCGCGGTGTTCCGGTCGAGGTGGTCGGGCTGGCCGGCCTGCTCTCGATTCCCGAAGTGGCACAGGTGCTCTCGATGCTGCGTCTGGTCGCCGACCCGACCGCGGGTGCCGCAGCCATGGCGGTGCTGACCGGGCCGCGCTGGCGGCTGGGTGCGCGGGATCTGGCGGCGCTGTGGCGACGCGCGGTGAGCCTCGACGGGCAGCGGAGCGTGGCTGACTCGGTGGAGCAGATCGTCGCCGCCGCGGAAACCGAGACCGCGAGTCTGGCCGACGCACTGGCCGATCCAGGTCCGCCGGAGGCCTATTCGGAACAGGGCTATCCGCGGATCACCGCGCTGGCGGCCGAATTAGCAAGGCTGCGAGGCTTTTTGGCCCACCCGGTGACCGAGCTGGCCGCCGAGGTGCGCCGGGTTCTGGGTGTCGACGTCGAGGTGCGCGCGGCACGCCCGATCGACGCCGACGGTACCGGTGCCGAACACCTCGACCGCTTCGCCGATGTCATCGCCGGCTACACCGAACGCGCCCACGCCGATGTGACCGGCCTGCTGGCCTACCTCGATGCCGCCGCCGTCGTCGAGAACGGTCTGGCGCCGGCCGAGGTGGGGGTGGCCGCCGGGCGGGTGCAGATCCTCACCGTGCACGCCGCCAAAGGTCTGGAGTGGCAGATCGTCGCGGTGCCGCACCTGTCAGCCGGGGTGTTCCCGTCGACCGGGTTGGCCCGCACCTGGCTCAACGACGCGGGCGCACTGCCGCCACTGCTGCGCGGCGACACCGGATTGCACGGTGTCCCGGTGCTCGACACCTCCGCGGCCCATGACCGCAGGGAGCTGGAGACCATCATCGAGACCCATCGCGGCCAGTTGGCGCAGCGGCGCATCGACGAGGAGCGACGGCTGCTCTATGTCGCGCTCACCCGGGCGGAGGACACCCTGCTGCTGTCCGGTCACCACTGGAGCGCCACCGGGTCCACGCCGCGCGGGCCGTCGGACTTCCTGGTGGAGATCAGAGACATCATCGACGCCTCAACGCAGGCCGGAGATCCGTGCGGGGTGGTGGAACACTGGGCACCGGAGCCCGCCGATGGTGAGCCGAACCCGTTGCGAGACAACGTGACCGAAGTGCTGTGGCCGGTTGACCCGTTACCTAATCGGGTTGCCGTCGAACGTGGCGCGGCGCTGGTCAGCGCGGCGATGGCGAACCCATCTCGTGAGACCGCCGAGGATCCGGACGGCTGGATCGCCGACGTCGACGCGCTGCTTGCCGAACGTGCCCGCGCGCACCAGCCGCGACCGGTCACCCTGCCCGCGCAGGTGTCGGTGAGCGCGATGGTCGAACTCAGTCGCGACCCGGATGCCGCCGCGCGCCGGCTGAACCGCCGGCTTCCGGCCCGCCCGGATGCGCACGCCATCCTCGGCACCGCGTTCCATGACTGGGTGCAGCGGTTCTTTCATGCCGACCGGTTGTTCGACCTCGACGACCTGCCCGGTGTGGGTGATTCGCAGGCCGCCGACGCCGAGGAACTCAGTGCCCTGCAGCAGGCGTTCACCGCGTCAGCGTGGGCGGCGCGCGCCCCGCTCGATGTCGAGGTGGGCTTCGAGCTGGCAATCGGCGACACCGTGGTGCGGGGGCGCATCGATGCGGTGTTCGCCGACCCCGATGGCGGGGTGACCGTTGTGGATTGGAAGACCGGCGAGCCACCGGCCGACGATGAGGCTCGCCGCCACGCCGCGGTTCAGCTCGCGGTGTACCGGCTGGCGTGGGCAGCCCTGACCGGTCGCCCGGCATCGGAGGTCCGCGCGGCGTTCCACTACGTGCGTTCGGGTCGCACCGTCACGCCCGATGCGCTGCTCGGTGCCGAGGAACTCGCGACCCTGCTCAGCCCGGCAGGGGAGCGTTGCGCCTGATCCGCAGCGCCTGGACGATCATCGGCACCTGGAACGGCAGCCGCGCCAGCGCCGCGATCCGCATCGGCAGGGGCTTGTTCCACCACAGCCGGACCATATTGATATTGGCCGGGAACACGGCCAGGAACAGGGCCACCGCCGCCGCCGCACCGAAGCGGCGGGTCCTCGGGATCAGGAGAAGTCCGCCCACGCCGACCTCGGCCACCCCGGAGGCCAGGGTGTAGAACCGGGGGCTGCCGGGCAGTTCGGCCGGAACGATGGTGTCGAATGGTTTGGGTGCGGCGAAGTGGCCGATCCCGATGGCGATCAGCATCGCGCCCATCTTGTAGGCGGAGCGCTGGCTGGCGGGTTCAGTGGAGTTCTGCGGCATGGTTACATAATGCTCGTGTGCTGGCATTCCCCTCGGCAAAACAGCCGAGTGAGTCCATGACGGGTTCTGATGGTTAATCGCAAACGGCTGCGATACCTGCGGGCTATCGACGAGAACCTCGAAGGCAAGCCGGATGCCGCTCTCGTCGACTACCTGCGCATCCCGGAGAAGTTCGTCAGCCCGGTCCGGCGCATCGCCCGCCGGGTGATCTACGCCACCGCTGCGCTATTCGCCGCGGTGTTTCTCGTCTACATCGACCGGGGCGGCTACAAGGACGTTCGGGAGGGCGGGCTGACCTTCCTGGACTGCCTGTACTACGCCACCGTGTCACTGTCGACCACCGGTTACGGCGACATCACCCCGTTCACCGAACGGGCCCGCCTGGTCAACGTTCTGGTGATCACCCCGCTGCGGATCGCGTTCCTCATCGTGTTGGTCGGCACCACGGTGGAGACGTTGACGACAGCATCCCGTCAGGCTCTCAAGATTCAGCGTTGGAGGAACACCGTGCGTAACCACACCGTCGTCGTCGGATACGGCACCAAGGGCCGCACCGCGGTGGCCGCCATGATCGCTGATGGGGTGGCCCCGAGCGAGATCGTCGTGGTCGATACCAGCCAAACCTCCCTGGACCGGGCCAGCGTCGCCGGTCTGGTGACCGTGCGCGGTGACGCCAACAAATCCGATGTGCTCCGCCTTGCCGGCGCGCATCAGGCCAAGGCCATCATCGTCGCCACCAGTGATGATCCGACCGCGGTGCTGGTGACCCTCACCGCCCGCGAGCTTGCGCCCAAGGCGAATATCATCGCCGCGGTGCGCGAGGCCGAGAACCAGCACCTGCTCCTGCAGTCCGGCGCTGACTCGGTGGTGGTGTCCTCGGAGACCGCCGGCCGGCTCCTGGGTCTGGCCACCTCCAAACCCACGGTCGTGAAGATGATCGACGACCTGCTCACCCCGGACACCGGGTTCGCCATCGCCGAACGCGAGGTCGAGACCAAGGAGATCGGCGGCTCACCGAAGCATCTGGGCGACATCGTGCTGGGGGTGGTCCGCAACGGGAAGCTGGTGCGGGTCGGTGAGCCCGAGGTCGACGCACTGGAGAAAACCGATCGAATCCTGTACGTCCGCGATGCCAGCGTGGAGGACTGAGCGCGTTGAGTTTTCAGTTGCGCAATGTGCCCTCGCTGTCCCGCGTCGGCGCCGACCGCGCCGATCATCTGCGCACCGACGTCGACGCCGCCATCGCCGGTTGGAATGACGCGCTGCTGCTGCGCGTCGATGACCGCAATCAGGTGCTGTTCGCCGGCGAACGGTTGGTGCTCGGCTCCGCTGCGGCATTCGCCGACAAGCCGCCCGGCGACGCGGTATTCCTCGGCCGCATGGCCGATGGCCGCCATGTGTGGGCGGTGCGCGCTGCATTGGAGCCGGCCGAGGAGGTCGCTGCCCGGGTTATCGATCCGCGGCGAAGCAGCCATGGTTTCGATGATGTCAGCGCGCAGTTGGTGGCATGTGCCCTGTCACTGCTGAATTGGCATGACAGTGCCCGGTTTTCGGCCGTCGACGGTTCCCCGACCACGTTGATCCGCGGCGGTTGGGCGCGACGCAATCTGCTCACCGGTCACGAGGAGTTCCCGCGCATCGACCCCGCCGTCATCTGCCTGGTGCATGACGGCCACGACCGGGCGGTGCTGGCTCGGCAGACGATGTGGCCGGCCCGGTTGTTCTCGTTGCTGGCCGGGTTCGTCGAGGCGGGCGAATCATTCGAGTCGTGCGTGGTTCGTGAGATCGCCGAGGAGATCGGACTCGAGGTCCGCGACGTGCGCTACCTCGGAAGCCAGCCCTGGCCGTTCCCACGATCACTGATGATCGGCTTCCACGCCCTCGGCTATCCGGAGCAGGAGTTCGCCTTCAACGACGGCGAGATCGCCGAAGCCGCCTGGTTCACCCGCGCCGAGGTGCGCGCGGCACTCGAGGAGGGCGATTGGAGCAGCGAGTCGACAGCGCGGCTGCTGCTTCCCGGTTCGATCTCGATTGCCCGCGAGATCATCGAGTCCTGGGCCTACGCCTGAGCGGAGCGGGCGCGCCTGGCTGCGATGAATGAGCGCACCCCGAAGGCGAGGTAGACCACCGACAGGACCGCCGTCGCGGCCTGGGCGAAGACGGCGCCGGGGCGCGCCGCGGTGCCGGCGAAAGCCGCAGGCAGCTTGAACAGCGAGCTGACGGTGCCCAGCAGGGCCAGCAGACCGATCAGGAGCGCGGCATGCATGACGTGCATGCGCAGTTTCTCGTTGCCGGCGAGCAGGCCGAGGATCAGCAGGGCGGTGCCGATGTAGGCCGGGATCAGGGCGGTCTTGTGGATGGCTCCGGTGAGGAAGAAGCCGGCCAGGCCGAGCGCGATATAGATGAGCGAGAAGGCGATAGTGATTCGAGGCATGGGAGCAGCCTAACCATCCAGCTAGTGTCGCTGCAGTGAGCGCACGTTTTGAGGAGTTGGGCTGGCAGCAGACGCCGATGGGCGTGATCAGCCTGCGGCGTCGATTCGATCCGACGGTGCGTGCCGATGTGTTTGAAGTCAAACTCGACGACGAGCACCTGATGTCGAGCCTGTTCACCGTCGCTGAGAAGGAGTTGGCGCGGCTGGCACTGGTGCGCACGCCGGGTGAGGTCCTGGACGTGGTCGTCGGCGGTCTCGGGCTGGGCTACACCGCGCAAGAAGCTCTCCGGGACCCTCGGGTACGAATGCTCACCGTCATCGAATACTCCGACGTGGTGATCGACTGGCAGCAACGAGACCTGCTGCCCGATACCGTCGGCCTAGCTGCCGATGATCGGGTGACGATCGTGTGCGCAGATTTCTTCGCCGCCGCGCTCGGTACCGCAGGCTTCGATCCGGAACACCCCGGCCGGGACTTCGATGCGATCCTGCTCGATATCGATCACTCGCCGACACACCTGCTGCACGATCCGCATGCCGGCTTCTACACCCATGACGGCCTGCGATCAGCGGCATCTCACATTGTGTCGGGCGGCACCTTTGCCATGTGGTCTGACGATCCCCCCGACGAGGACTTCACTGCACTGCTGGGAACCGTCTTCACCGACGTCGAGGCCACCCAGGTCTGGTTCGACAACCCCCTGACTATGGGAAAGTCCGCCGCCACCATCTATCTCGGGACCCGGCCACCCGCATAGAACCATCGGCTGATCGGGGGACACCGGCGTCGTCCGCTACTCGGCCCGGCCGGTGGACGCCCGCGGACGGCTGTATCGCGCAGAGTGAGTGATATCAGCTTTCACCGCGAAGGAGCCACCATC
>JBAXIA010000035.1:0-23501 GCA_037138615.1 Mycobacteriaceae bacterium
TCCTTGCCGTCGACGCCGAGCTCGCTGTAGCGCTCGATAACCTTCATCTCGCGGCTGTGCACCAATCGGGTGCCGCCGGAGGCCATCCGGACCTTGCCGATCACCTGCGACACCTCGGTGCGCCGCTTCACGGCCGCCAGAATCTCGGCGTCCAGTCGATCGATCTCCGTGCGCAGGGCATCGATATCGGGTTCAGCGTCGACAGTCATCTCGTTCTCCTCGTGTGGGGGTTGTGTTGTCATCCGTCCGGGCCTCACACAAGAAACGAGCCCCGGATCCGGATGCGGACCGCGGGGCTCTGGGGTTCGAGCTGCTACACCACCGCGGGTACCGCAAACCGGTACCCGCTAAAAAATCGACATAGCCGCCATGTATCCAGCACGAGCTTGAGTGTGCCACTCCGACGGCCGCAGGTGCAAAAAAATCGTCGCCAAACGGCGGTAGGTTGGTCCTGATATGAGTGTTGACATGACGGACGGCACGACTGGTGCGCAGGCCGCCGAACTCCTTGAGGGTCTGAACGCCGAGCAGCGCCGCGCCGTGCTGCACGAGGGTTCCCCGCTGCTGATCGTGGCAGGTGCCGGCTCGGGCAAGACGGCGGTACTGACCCGCCGGATCGCCTACCTGCTGGCCGCTCGCGACGTCGGCTCAGGCCAGGTTCTGGCCATCACGTTCACCAACAAAGCCGCTGCCGAGATGCGGGAGCGGGTGGCCCAACTCATCGGCCCGCGAGCCCGCACCATGTGGGTGTCGACGTTCCACTCCACCTGCGTGCGGATTCTGCGCAATCAGGCTTCTTTGCTGCCCGGGCGCAACTCCAACTTCTCGATCTACGACGCCGACGACTCCCGTCGGCTGTTGCTGATGATCGGCCGAGACATGGGCATCGACGTCAAGCGGTACTCGCCACGGCTGTTGTCCAACTCAATCTCCAACCTCAAGAACGAGTTGATCACCCCCGAACAGGCGGTGGCCGCGCTGGCCTCTGATTGTGACGATCTCGCCCGCATCGTGGCCGAGGTCTATGGCGAGTATCAGCGTCGCCTTCGGACCGCGAACGCCTTCGATTTCGATGACCTTATTGGCGAGACGGTTGCGGTACTGCAGAACTTCCCACAGATTGCGCAGTACTATCGCCGCCGGTTCCGTCACATTCTGGTCGACGAATATCAGGACACCAACCATGCCCAGTACGTTTTAGTGCGTGAACTCGTAGGGGTGGGCGCATCCGACATTGACACGGTGTCGGCTGCCGAGTTGTGCGTGGTCGGTGACGCCGACCAATCCATCTACGCATTTCGCGGCGCGACGATCCGGAACATCGAGGATTTTGAGCGCGACTTTCCCAGTGCCACAACAATCCTGCTTGAGCAGAACTACCGTTCAACTCAGAACATCCTGTCGGCGGCGAACGCGGTGATCGCCCGCAACACCGGTCGGCGTGATAAGCGACTGTGGACCGACGCCGGCGATGGAGAATTGATCGTTGGTTACGTCGCCGATAACGAGCACGATGAGGCCAGGTTCGTCGCGGGGGAGATCGACGCGCTCGCGGACCGAGGCGAGATCACCTACAACGATGTCGCGGTCTTCTATCGCACGAATAATTCGTCCCGGTCGGTCGAAGAGGTGTTCATCCGTGCCGGTATCCCGTACAAGGTGGTCGGCGGCGTTCGATTTTATGAGCGCAAAGAGATTCGCGATATCGTCGCCTACCTGAGGGTCCTGGATAACCCCGGCGATGCGGTGAGCATGCGGCGCATCCTCAACACACCGCGACGCGGTATCGGCGATCGCGCCGAGGCATGTGTTGCCGTGTACGCGGAGAGTGCCGGTTGCACCTTCGCCGATGCACTGACTGCGGCGGCCGCAGGTAAGGTACCGATGCTCAACAGCCGATCGGAGAAGGCGATCGCAGCTTTCGTTGACCTGCTCGACGGGCTCCGCATGCACCTCGATGACGAACTCGGCGACCTCGTCGAGGCCGTACTCGACCGCACCGGCTATCGCACCGAGTTGGAGTCGTCACATGATCCGCAGGATCTGGCCAGACTGGACAACCTGAACGAATTAGTCAGCGTCGCACACGAATTCAGTATTGACCGGGCCAACGCCGAAGCGCTCGAAACCGAGCTCGATGACTCCGAAGACCCCCGCGACGAGGATGTCACGCAGACCGGCGTACTAGCCGAGTTCCTGGAGCGGGTGTCGCTTGTCGCCGACTCCGATGATCTTCCTGCGCATGATTCCGGTGTGGTCACCCTGATGACACTGCATACCGCCAAGGGCTTGGAGTTCCCGGTCGTGTTCGTCACCGGCTGGGAGGACGGCATGTTCCCGCATATGCGGGCACTCGGCGACCCGGTCGAACTCGGCGAGGAGCGGCGCCTCGCCTACGTCGGCATCACCAGGGCGCGTCAGCGGCTGTACCTGAGTCGGGCCAAGGTGCGATCGTCATGGGGTCAGCCGATGCTCAATCCGGAGTCGCGCTTCCTAGGTGAGATTCCCCAAGACCTCATCGATTGGCGGCGCACCGAGCAGTCCTCGGCGACCTCGCTCAGCGCGCCGATCGCCGGTCGGTTCGGCCCGCCGCGTCCAGCACCGGGCGGTGGTGCGGGTAAGCGTCCGCTGCTGGTGCTTGCGCCGGGCGACCGGGTCAATCACGACAAGTACGGGCTGGGGCGTGTCGAAGAGGTTTCAGGCGTGGGGGAATCGGCCATGTCACTGATCGACTTCGGCAGCTCCGGACGGGTCAAATTGATGCATAACCATGCCCCGGTGCAGAAGCTCTAGTTGCGCTCGGTACCCGTCGGGTACCGGAACTAACCGGTGTACGGGCCGACGCTGACGCCCCGGGCGGCGAGCCACGACACCGGGTCGGTGGGGTTGGTACCGCCGAGCAGTACCGAGAAGTGAAGGTGGGGACCGGTGGAGTTGCCACGGTTGCCGATGGTGGCGATCTGGTCGCCGGCGAATACTCGCTGTCCGACCTGAACGGTCCAGCTGTTGACGTGGCCGTAGCGCGTCACCGTGCCGTCGGAGTGCCGGATCAAGACCCAGGCGCCATAACCGGAATTGGTGGGTCCGGCTTCCTTGACGATGCCGTCGGAGGCCGCGTAGATGGGCGTGCCGATCGGGCCGGCCAAGTCGATCCCGTCGTGCAAAGCACCCCAGCGGTAGCCGTAACCGGAAGTGAATAGGCCATGGGTCGGCAGGATGAACAGCGGGCGTTGCAGTCGGGCCTCGCGGTCAGCTCGCTCTGCGGCGTAGGCGACGGCCTTGGCGAGCTCCTCGGCATGTACCACTGCATTGGCGGCCGGCTTTACCGGGATCAGTTCGACACCGCGCAAGCCAGTCGCAAGAGCGGAATCCATCGGGGCCTTCTCTGCTGCCAGCACGGTTCGGGTCGTGGTGATCGGCTCGCGGGGATTGACCATCGTGTAGGCCGCGGCGGCTGCGGCACCCGCAGCCATCGCTGCGATGAGCACGCGTCCCTTGGCGGCACTGGTTGGCTGGCGACGATGCTGTGGTGTGCGGGGCAGAACGTCGGTGTCCTCGGTGTTGGAGAACATCGGCCGCTCGGCGCGGCGCTGGGCAGCATCACGTCGTGCTGCGTCGAGCTTGTCGTCCTTATTCGGCGAGCCCACGACCTCGAACGTCGCGGAATCCTCCGATGGACCCTCAAGCTGCGTCAAAACGAAATCCTCTTGTCGTGACCAAAGCGTTATCAAGACTGGTGAACGGTAACCAAAATGAGACCTGAGTGGCAACCTGTCCTCAAATAACGCCCGAAATTGTGACTTGAATCACCCCGGTCCGGTTGGACCGATCGGTGGGGGTGGGTGGGTCCGGTGGGCCGGTCGGCTGTCGATACAGTTCCCCACGGAGCGACTCCGTCACATGACGCACCCCAGGTCACACGACACACCCCAGGTCACACGACACAGCACCGCCTCACGACACCCGACAAACTAGGGAGCCATGGATCTTTTCGAGTATCAGGCGAAGGAGTTGTTCGCCAAGCACAACGTTCCAACCACCCGTGGAAGGGTCACCGAGTCTGCTGAGGGTGCCAGGGCCATCGCTGCGGAGGTCGGCGGGCCGGTGATGGTCAAAGCCCAGGTCAAAGCGGGCGGGCGCGGTAAGGCCGGGGGCGTGAAATACGCCGCCACACCGGAGGACGCCTATACCCACGCCAAGAACATCCTGGGCCTGGACATCAAAGGCCACATCGTCAAGAAGTTGCTGGTCGCTGAGGCCAGCGATATCGCCGAGGAGTACTACATCTCCTTCCTACTGGACCGGGCCAACCGCACCTACCTGGCGATGTGCTCGGTCGAGGGCGGTATGGAGATCGAGGAGGTGGCGGCCACCAAACCTGACCGGCTGGCCAAAGTGCCCGTCAACGCGGTCAAGGGAGTGGACCTGGCCTTCGCCCGTTCGATCGCCGAGCAGGGTCATCTGCCGGCCGAGGTCTTGGACGCTGCCGCGGTGACCATCGCCAAGCTGTGGGAGGTATTCGTGGCGGAGGACGCAACGCTGGTGGAGGTCAACCCACTGGTGCGCACGCCCGACGATCAGATCCTGGCCCTGGACGGCAAGGTCACCCTGGACGGCAACGCTGATTTCCGGCATCCCGACCACGCCGCGTTCGAGGATCGCGATTCCACCGATCCACTGGAGTTGAAGGCAAAACAGAACGGCCTGAACTACGTCAAACTCGACGGGCAGGTCGGGGTCATCGGCAATGGCGCCGGACTGGTGATGTCGACCCTGGATGTCGTGGCCTACGCCGGGGAGAGGCACGGTGGCGTGAAGCCGGCCAACTTCCTCGATATCGGTGGCGGTGCGTCGGCTGAGGTAATGGCCGCCGGATTGGACGTCATCCTGGGCGACGAACAGGTCAAGAGCGTCTTCGTCAACGTCTTCGGCGGAATCACCGCCTGTGACGCAGTGGCTAACGGCATCGTCAGGGCGCTGCAGATGCTCGGTGCCGACGCCAACAAGCCGCTTGTGGTTCGGCTTGATGGCAACAACGTCGAGGAGGGGCGACGCATTCTCGCCGAGGCCAAACACCCCCTGGTGACACTCGCCGCAACCATGGACTCCGGCGCCGACAAAGCTGCCGAACTCGCCGCCGCCGCAGGAAAGGGCGCATAGCCGTGTCGATTTTTCTCAATGGGGATTCCAAGGTCATCGTCCAAGGCATCACCGGCGGCGAGGGCACCAAACACACCGCGCTGATGCTCAAGGCCGGTACCAAGGTGGTCGGCGGCGTCAACGCCCGCAAGGCCGGATCGACGGTCAACCACAAGGACAAGAGCGGCAAGGACATTGAGTTGCCGGTGTACGGCTCGGTCGCTGAGGCGATGAAACAGACCGGCGCCGACGTGTCCATCGCATTCGTGCCTCCGCAGTTCGCCAAAGACGCCATCATCGAGGCAATCGATGCTCAGATTCCACTGCTGGTGGTCATCACTGAGGGAATTCCGGTGCAGGACAGCGCTTATGCGTGGGCCTACAACGTCGACAAGGGCAACAAGACCCGGATCATCGGGCCCAATTGTCCGGGCATCATCACCCCGGGCGAGTCGTTGGTCGGCATCACCCCGGCGACCATCACCGGCAAGGGTCCGATCGGTCTGGTATCCAAGTCCGGAACGCTGACCTATCAGATGATGTACGAATTGCGCGATCTCGGCTTCTCCACGGCCATCGGCATCGGTGGCGATCCCGTGATCGGGACCACCCATATCGACGCCATCGCGGCATTCGAGAAAGATCCGGAGACCAAGCTGATCGTGATGATCGGCGAGATCGGCGGCGATGCCGAGGAACGCGCGGCGGATTACATCAAGGCCAATGTCACCAAGCCGGTCGTCGGCTATGTCGCGGGCTTCACCGCCCCGGAGGGCAAGACGATGGGCCACGCCGGCGCCATCGTGTCCGGTTCATCGGGTACCGCCGCGGCCAAGCAGGAGGCCCTCGAAGCGGCCGGAGTCAAGGTCGGCAAGACGCCGTCAGCGACCGCGGATCTGGCCCGGGAGATTCTGAACGCCAAGTGAGCCGGCCGGTGCGGGGATTAGACGGTGTGGGTATTTAGAAAGACGATCCCAGCGATGCGGCGAACTCGGTGCAGAACCAATCGACATCGGAGCGCGAAAACACCAGCGGTGGGCGGATTTTCAGTACATTCCCGCTTTGCCCACACACCGAGATCAGTACCCGGCGTTCGCGCATGGCATTGACCAACGCCTTCGCGCCGGCCCGGTCCGGAGCACCGCTGTCGGTGATCACCTCCACGCCGACATAAAGCCCCGCGCCTCGGACCTCGCCGATACGAGGGCAGCCCTCGCTCACCGCGGCGAGTTCGGTCTGCAACAGTCCGCCGACCGCTGCGGCATTAGCCAGGAGTTTCTCGTCTTCGATCACGTCAAGAACCGCTGCGGCAGCGGCCATGGTGACCGGGTTGCCGCCGAAGGTATTGAAGTACGGCACGTTGTCGGCGAAGGCATCGAGGACCGCGGCTTGAGCCGCCATTGCGGCGATCGGTAATCCGTTTCCCATCGGCTTGCCCATCGTGACGATATCGGGCAGCACGCCGTGGCGGATAAATCCCCACATCGCCTCGCCGGTGCGGGCAAAGCCGGGTTGCACCTCATCGGCGATGAATACCCCACCGGCCCGGTGAATCGCATCCACCGCGGGCGCCAGCACGGATGGGTCGGGGTAGATGCCGTCGGAAGAAAAGATGGTGTCAACGATCAGGGCGCTCACCCCGAGTCCAGCGGCTTGCAGGTCCGCGATGGCGGCCGTGACATCGGCGGTGAACCGGCTGGCCCGTTCGCCTGCCGGGATTCGGTAGCTGTCCGGTGGGGCCACCATGCGCACGTTCTCCCCGACCGACGTCGCACCGCCAATTGATGGCGAGATCGCGGTAGTTGTAGCGGTATTGCCGTGGTAGGCGTCGCTGGTGATCACCACACCCCTTGCCCCGGTGTGCATCTCGGCGACGCGCAGGGCTAGGTCGTTGACCTCCGAACCGGTGCAGGCATACATCACCTGGCTCACCTGCTCGGGCATGGTGTTCAGTAGCCGCTCGCTGTAGTCGATGATGCCGCGGTGCAGATAGCGGGTATGGGTGTTGAGCGTCGCAAGCTGGCGGCTCGCGGCCTCGACGACATGCGGGTGACAATGTCCGACGCAGGCGACGTTGTTATAGGCATCCAGGAAGCAGTTGCCGTCGATGTCATAGAGCCGGGTACCTTCACCCCGGACCAGATGTACCGGCTGGTCATAGAACAGCCGATAGGCCGGCCCGAGCATGCGGGCACGGGCGGCGATCATGGACCCGGTCGCCGGATCAACGGGGTGATCCGGCGAGTAGCTGTTGGAGTCCATGATGTTCGAAAAGCTCATGTCGCTATCCCTGATCGGTGATCGCGGTGCCCGCGGCCTGTTTGACGTGTGTTCTTTGTCCATTCGTAGCGCGGTTCAACAGGAATTGCCAATCAATGCGAGGTGTCGCGAAACGCGCCGTTTTGGTTCACACTCTCATCCATGCCCGGACTGCCGTCGAACCACGATGCGTTCGCACGGGCTTCCCTTCCCGCCTACGGCCACTCGGTGGACTCGCCGATTCGGCTGCTCAGCCTGTCGGAGAATGCCACCTACCTCGTCGAAGACGATGAGCCGATGGTGCTGCGGGTACATCGGCCCGGCTATCACAGTGTGGCGGCAATCCAGTCGGAACTTGCCTGGATGACGGCGTTGCGCACCCAGACACCGGTCATCACACCTGAGCTGATCCATGCGCGAGGCGGCAGCGACGTGGTGGTCGCCGAGGTGGCAGGCGACATATTGCACGTGGATGCGGTCAGTTTCGTCCCCGGTTGCACCGCCGAGGAAGATCCCGACTCCGTGGGGTTCGACGAACTCGGCCGACTTACCGCGCTTATGCACGAACATGCGCGGCACTGGTCAGCTCCGGCGGGGTTCACGAGATTCCGGTGGGACCTCGAAACCATCCTCGGCCCCGATGCCAGGTGGGGGAACTGGCGACTCGCACCGGGTCTGAGTGAGCACGATCGCGACTGGATCCAGCGGGCGTCTGATGACATCAGTGTCAGGCTGACGGGGTTCGGTTGCGGTCCGGATAGGTTCGGGCTGATCCACGCCGATATGCGGCTGGCAAACCTCATGGTCAACCCCGCCGATCCGGGCAGCGGGATCACGGTGATCGACTTCGACGACTGCGGATGGTCGTGGTATCTCGCCGATCTCGGTGCCGCCGTGTCGTTCATCGAGGACACCCCTGCCGGCGAGCGCATCATCGCCGACTGGCTCACCGGGTATTTCGAAGTCGGCACAATTGCCGAGGACCACCTTGAGGTGATTCCGGCTTTCGTCATGATGCGCCGGATCATGCTCACGGCTTGGATCGCCTCACACTTCGATGCCGATGCGGCGATAGGCGTCGGCGCGGACTTCGCCCCTAACACCGCCCGACTGGCCCAGAGGTATCTGGAGGATCGGTCGTGGTTGGCGGAATCGATCTTCGGCCGCGGATCCACCCGGCCACGCTGAGAAAGGAACACCCCATGTTCGATCTGCATATGACGTCGGTCCTGGTTACCGGCGGTAGCAAGGGAATCGGCCGCGGAATCGCGTCGGTGTTCGCCGCCGCCGGCGCGAATGTGGCGATTGCAGCCCGCTCGGCCGCCGACATCGACTCAGCTGTAGCCGATCTGGATACCCTGGGGCCTGGAAAAGTCCTCGGCGTGCCGACCGATGTCAGCGATCCGGCCTCGTGCGCCAACCTCGCGGCCGCCGTCGTCGATGCGTTCGGCGGTCTGGATGTGGTGTGCGCCAATGCCGGCATCTTCCCTGAGGCTCCGCTGGCGACGATGACGCCTGCTCAGTTGGCCGAGGTGCTCGATGTCAACGTCAAAGGCAATATCTATACGGTGCAGGCTTGCCTGGACGCGCTGACGAAGTCTGGCCGTGGCCGGGTGATCCTGACCTCGTCGATCACCGGTCCGATCACCGGCTTCCCGGGCTGGTCGCACTACGGGGCGTCCAAGGCCGCGCAACTGGGTTTCATGCGCACCGCCGCAATCGAACTTGCGCCGCGGCGCATCACGGTCAACGCGGTGCTGCCCGGCAATATCTACACCGAGGGTCTGGCGGATATGGGCGAGGACTACATCGCCGGGATGGTCCGTGCGATCCCGGCAGGTGTACTGGGCAAGCCTGAGGACATCGGTTACCTTGCAGCGTTTCTCGCCACTGTCGAAGCGGGTTACATCACCGGCCAGGCTATCGCCGTCGATGGTGGACAGGTGCTGCCCGAATCGCCGGCCGCGGTCAGCCCGTAACCGCAACCGCTCGGCAGCGCCTCGGCACCGTCAGGCCATGGCGGCGAGCTTGCCCGCCAGCCGTTCCACGTACGCCGCCACCTCGTCAGCCGGTTTGTCGGGTAACCCGAACAGGGTCTCAGTGACCCCGATCTGCGCCCAGTGGTCAAGTTTTTCGGCCACCGGCTTGAAGTCCAGCGCCACGATTTGCGGGGCGCCTTCACGCCCGGCTTCCGCCCAGATGTCCTTGAGCAGTGCCACCGGCTGGTCGATATCGACGTCGCGTGGGGTGGTGATCCAGCCGTCGGCCGAGCGTGCGATCCATTTGAAGTTCTTCTCGGTGCCGGCCGCGCCGACGAGCACCGGGATGTGCGCCTGCGCCGGTTTGGGCCAGGCCCAACTCGGGCCAAAGGAGACGAACTCGCCGTCATAGGCTGCCTCCTCCTGGGTCCACAGTTCGCGCATCGCCTCGACGTACTCCCGGAGCATGGTGCGTCGTCTGCCGGGTGGCACCCGGTGGTCGCTCAACTCGTCGGTGTTCCAGCCGTACCCCACGCCGACGCTGACCCGGCCACCGGATAGATGATCAAGGGTGGCAATTGTTTTCGCCAAGCTGATCGGGTCGTGTTCGACGGGCAGCGCGACGGCGGTGGCAAGCCGCACCCGTGAGGTGACGGCTGCCGCCGTGGCCAGGCTGACCCAGGGATCCAGGGTGCGCATGTAGCGGTCGTCGGGCAGCGACTCATCCCCGGTCGTCGGGTGCGCGGCCTCCCGCTTGACCGGGATGTGGGTGTGCTCGGGCACGTAGAAAGTGGCGAAGCCGTGGTCGTCGGCCAGCTTGGCGGCCGCCGCCGGAGTAATCCCGCGGTCGCTGGTGAAAAGTACGAGCCCGTAATCCATTCCCAGATTAGAACGTGTTCTAGTACCGGGGGCAAGCGCAGGCCTGCGCTGACACGCCAGCGGTCGGCTGCAGGCAGGTCGCGGTGCGCTAGCGTGAGGCCATGACGTACCCACCCACCAATCCGGGCTATCCGGTGTCGCAGCAACCAGGCGGCTATGGCGCCCCCGCCGCGCCGCCGTACGCGGCGCCCGCGCCCGACAAGACGCCGATGTACCTCACCGTGGGCGTGGTCGTGTTGGGATTGGCCGCCTATCTGGCCAGCTTCGGGCCACTTCTGAGTATCAATACCGATGTCGGCCCGTTCGGCGGCGCCCAGTTCACGGCTAGCGGTTTGAGCTACTGGACGATGGCCGCCCTCATCGCCTCTCTGTTGGCCGCCGTGGGTCTGCTGCCGCCGTCCAAAAACCCCCCGTCCAAAAACCCCCCGTCTAAGAACGAGAAGAACTACTCCGCCGTGATCGCGGTGGCCGCGGTGCTCGGTGTGTTGCTGGTTCTCGGCCAGGCGATCAACCGGCCCAACGGTTTCTCCATCGGCTGGGCGCTGTGGCTCGTCCTGGCGTTCACCCTGCTGCAGGCGATCGCGGCGGTCGCGGCGCTGCTGTTTGAGACCGGGGTGCTGAAAGCGCCGGCACCCCGTCCGCAGTACGACCAGTACGGCCAGTACGGGCCGCCGCCGGGTGGCTATTACGGCCAGCCTGGCGGGCCGGCCCCGCCGCGTCCCAGCTACCCCGCCCAGTTTCCGGGTGGCTACCCGATGTCCCCGTCGGCCGGCGGTTACGGCCCGTACGGGAGCCCAGCCGACACCGCCACAGACACCCCGCCGACCGGCTTTCCCAGCTACACACCGTCGCCCTCTGCGGGCTTGAGCCAACCGCCGCCGTCGTCCGGTCAGCCGCCGCTGTCCTCAGAGCCGCCGTCGGGTCCGACGTCGTCGTCCTGACCGGGCGTCCTACGCCACTCGCCTGAAACAAGCGGAGTGACACCGATTCAGGGCAGGCTTTCGACCCCAGCCGGCGCCCCACAGCCCCGAGACCTGGTGCGGGTCGCCTTCGGCCCATCCCTGGTGGCCCTGGTCATCATCGCCGCGGTGACACTCGTCCAACTGGTGGTCGCCAACAGCGACCTGACGGGAACCCTGGGTGCGGTTGCCAGCATGTGGCTTGCCACCCACCTGGTACCGATCTCTATCGCCGGCCAGCAGCTGGGTGTGCTGCCACTGGCGCCGGCTGCACTGATGGTGTGGGCGACAGCGCGCGGCACCGCGCAGATCACCCCGTCGCGGGGTTCCTGGTTCGTCGTCCGTTGGATCGTCGGATCCGCGCTCGGCGGCCCGTTGCTGATCGCGGCGATCTCGCTTGCGGTGGTGCACGACGCCGCTTCGGTAATTACCGTGATGCAGACGCCAAATGCGTTGCGCGCCTTCGCCGGAGTCCTCGTCATACACGGACTCGGTGCCCTCATCGGGGTTGGATCGCAAGTGGGCTCACGTGAGTTGGCGAGGTTGGGATTGCCATCCTGGCTGACCGACGCCCTGCGCCCCGCACTGATCGGGATGGCGGCGCTGCTCTCGCTGTCGTGTGCGGTCGTGGCGGTGTCCCTGGTTCTGCACTGGGGGACCATGCATGAACTGTTCGGCATCACCGACTCGTTCTTCGGCCAACTCAGCCTGGCCCTGCTGTCGCTGCTGTATCTGCCCAACGTGGTGATCGGCGCCGCGGCGATGGCGGTGGGTTCCAGCGCCCATATCGGCTTCGCGACGTTCAGCGCCTTCACCGTGTTCGGTGGCGACATCCCGGCGATTCCCATCCTGGCTGCGGTGCCCACTCCGCCACTTGGGCCGGTGTGGGTGGCACTGCTGATCGTCGGCGCGGTGGCCGGAGTGGCGCTCGGCCAGCAATGTGCGCGCCGGCCGCTGCCGCTACCCACCGCCTTCGCCAAGGTTGCGGTCGCCTCGCTGATTGCGGCGGTGATCCTGGCCCTACTTGCGCAGGCCGCCGGAGGCGAATTGGGTAACTTCGGCCACGTCGGGGTGGACCAGGCGACGTTGATACCGGGCGTTCTCTTCTGGTTCGTCGTCATCGGCGGTCTGACGGTGGTGATGGCCGGTGGTATCAGCCCGCGGCCCAGATCCGTGGCGAAGCCCCCGGAACGCGAACCTGATCCCGAACCTGATCCCGAATCGGATTCCGAACCGGATCCCGAACCGGATCATGCGCCGCCCCCGGTCACGCCGGCGCCGGATCTCGACGATGTCGAAGACCTGATGTTCGTCGATGCCGATCTCGAGGCCGGCGTAATCGAGAAAGACGTGATTGACACAGACGTGATCGACACAGACGACGATCAACCACCCAGCGATCAACCACCCAGCCGCTAGTCTCATGGCCGTGCCAGAACCGATCCGGGTGCCCCCCAGTGCGCCGGCACGTCTGGTGGTGCTGGCCTCGGGAACCGGATCGTTGCTGCGGTCGCTGCTCGAGGCGGCCGTCGGGGATTATCCGGCGCGGGTGGTGGCGGTTGGAGTGGACCGTACCTGTCCGGCCGAGCGCATTGCCGCCGAGGCACGGATCCCGTCGTATCGGGTGCGCCTTGGTGACCATCCGGATCGGTCAGCCTGGGACGCCGCGATCGCCGCGGCCACCGCGCAACACGCACCCGATCTAATAGTGTCGGCGGGTTTCATGAAAATCCTTGGACCGATCTTCCTTTCGAAGTTCCTCGGCCGTGTGGTCAACACGCACCCGGCGTTACTGCCGGCCTTTCCCGGTGCGCATGCGGTGCCGGAGGCGCTCGATTACGGGGTCAGGGTCACGGGCTGCACCGTCCACCTGGTTGACGCGGGAGTCGACACCGGACCAATCTTGGCTCAGCAGGCTGTCGAGGTCCTCGATGACGATGACGAACAGACACTGCACGAGCGCATCAAGGTCGTCGAGCGACGACTCCTGGTAGACGTACTGGCCGCGCTGGCGACGCGCGGTGTGGACTGGACCGGACGAAAGGCGACCCTGGGAATGGTGAAGGCATGACGGCGCAGACTTTGATCGGTCGCAGGCCGATCCGTCGGGCACTGATCAGTGTGTACGACAAGAGCGGGCTGATCCCGCTCGCCAAGGGTTTACATGAGGCCGGGGTTGACATCGTCTCCACGGGATCGACTGCCAAAACGATTGCTGATAAGGGTATTCCGGTGACTCCGGTCGAGTCCGTCACCGGCTTCCCGGAAGTGCTCGATGGCCGGGTGAAAACATTGCACCCACATATTCACGCGGGGCTCCTGGCTGACACTCGGAATCCCGAGCACGTGGCGGCACTGGCGAAACTGAGCATCGAACCTTTTGATCTCGTCATCGTCAATCTGTATCCGTTCAGTGAGACGGTGGATTCCGGCGCCGAGGTCGACGAGTGTGTCGAGCAGATCGATATCGGTGGCCCGTCGATGGTGCGCGCTGCCGCCAAGAACCACGCCAGTGTGGCGGTGGTGGTTGAACCGCTGGGTTATGACGGTGTGCTGGCAGCGGTGCGCGGCGGCGGTTTCACGCTTCAGGAGCGGAAGAAGCTGGCGGCCTTGGCTTTCCGGCATACCGCCGAATACGACGTCGCGGTGGCAAGCTGGATGGGCTCGACCCTGGCGCCGGAGGACGGTAGCGCCCCGGCATTCCTACCGCCGTGGTTTGGCCGAAGCTGGCGGCGCACCTCGGTGCTGCGTTACGGCGAGAATCCGCACCAGCAGGCGGCGCTCTACAGCGACGACATCGGCTGGCCCGGACTTGCCCAGGCTGAGCAGCTGCACGGGAAAGAAATGAGCTACAACAACTTCACCGATGCCGATGCGGCATGGCGCGCGGCATTCGACCATCAGCAGATCTGTGTGGCGATCATCAAGCATGCCAACCCGTGCGGTATCGCGATCTCATCGGTTTCGGTGGCCGATGCTCACCGCAAGGCGCACGAGTGTGATCCGCTGAGCGCATTCGGCGGCGTCATCGCGGCTAACACCGAGGTGACTGTTGAGATGGCACAGCAGGTTTCGGAGATCTTCACAGAGGTCATCATCGCGCCCGCCTACCAAGAGGGCGCGGTGGCGATTCTGGCGGCCAAGAAAAACATCCGGGTCCTTGTTGCCGGTGAGCCGACCATCGGCGGGGTGGAGATCCGCCAGATCGGCGGCGGTCTGCTGATGCAGGAACGCGACGCCGTCGATGCGCCGGGTGACGACCCGGCGAACTGGACGCTGGCGGCCGGTCCAGCAGCCGATGACGCCACCCTGGCCGACTTGAGCTTCGCCTGGCGCACCTGCCGTGCGGTGAAGTCCAATGCGATCGTCATCGCTGCCGATGGCGCCACTGTGGGCGTAGGGATGGGTCAGGTGAACCGGGTCGACGCCGCCAGGCTGGCGGTTGAACGAGGCGGCGATCAGGTTCGCGGCGCGGTGGCCGCCTCGGATGCGTTCTTCCCGTTCCCGGATGGATTGGAGACCCTGACCGCGGCGGGGGTGAAGGCCGTCGTGCACCCCGGTGGTTCGATGCGCGATGACGAGGTCACCGCCACCGCCGCCGCAGCCGGCATCACGCTGTATCTGACTGGTGAACGTCACTTCGCACACTGACTCAGCACCGGTCAGCGGGTCTCGCGGAGGAGTCGTTGGACCGCCGTCGTAGCGTGGTGGCCATGACTGCACCCCGCACCGGCTCCGAAGACCTTCCCCGCACCCTCGGCGAGCTGCGGGCTTCCGGTCACCGCGAGCGCACCGTCAAGGCGGAGATCCGGGAGAACCTGCTGACGGCGCTGGCTCAGGGTCGGGATATCTGGCCCGGGATCTTCGGGTTCGAGGACACCGTGCTGCCGCAACTCGAGCGGGCGCTGATCGCCGGGCATGACTTCGTTCTGCTTGGCGAACGTGGCCAGGGCAAGACTCGGCTGCTGCGCTCGCTGGCCAACCTGCTCGACGAGTGGACCCCGGTGATCGCCGGGGCCGAGCTCGGCGAGCACCCGTACACACCGATTACCCCGGCGTCGGTCCAGCGGGCTGCCGAACTCGGTGACGATCTGCCGGTGGCGTGGCGGCACCGCAGCGAGCGCTACACCGAGAAGCTGGCCACCCCCGATACCAGCGTGGCCGATCTCGTCGGCGATATCGACCCGATCAAGGTGGCCGAAGGTCGCAGCCTCGGTGATCCAGAGACCATCGCCTTTGGGCTTATTCCCCGTGCGCATCGAGGCATTGTGGCGGTCAACGAGCTCCCCGATCTCGCCGAGCGCATTCAGGTGTCGATGCTCAATGTCATGGAGGAGCGCGATATCCAAGTGCGTGGCTACACGCTGCGGCTGCCACTGGATGTGCTCGTCGTCGCCAGCGCAAACCCGGAGGACTACACCAACCGCGGCCGAATCATCACCCCACTCAAGGACCGGTTCGGCGCCGAGATCCGCACGCACTATCCGCGTGAACTCGATGCCGAGGTGGGTGTCATCAGTCAGGAGGCGCACCTCACCGCGAAGGTGCCGGACTACCTTCTACAGATTGTCGCCCGCTTCGCCCGCTATCTGCGTGAGTCTAATTCGGTGGATCAGCGCTCCGGGGTGTCGGCGCGCTTCGCTATCGCTGCGGCCGAGACGGTGGCAGCGTCAGCCCGCCATCGCGGTGCGCTGCTGGGCGAAGACGAGCCGGTAGCCCGGGTGGTCGATCTGAGCACGGTGATCGAGGTGCTGCGGGGAAAGCTGGAATTCGAGTCCGGCGAGGAGGGCCGCGAATTGGCGGTGCTGGAACACCTCCTGCGTCGCGCCACCGCCGACACCGCGCAAAAAGCACTCGGTGGTATCGACGTTGGGCCGCTGCTGGCCGCCGTGGAGGCCGGCTCAGCGGTGACGACGGGCGAACAGGTGCCGGCCAAAGATGTCCTGGCCGCCCTTCCCGGCCTGCCGGTGATCGACGCGATCGCCGAACGGCTGAATGCCGGCAATGACGGCGAGCGTGCCGCCGCGCTGGAGTTGGCGCTCGAAGCGCTGTATCTGGCCAAGAAGCTCGACAAGACCACCGGCGAGGGTGAGACCGTCTATGGCTAAACACCCCAAAGCCCACGACTTGCGATATTCGGGATACACCGGCGGTCCGGATCCACTCGCACCCCCGGTGGATCTGCGTGAGGCGCTCGAACAGATCGGCCAGGACGTCATGGAGGGCACCTCTCCGCGCCGGGCATTGGCGGAGTTACTGCGTCGCGGCAACAAGAATATGAAGGGCGCCGACCGGCTGGCCGCCGAGGTCAACCGCAAACGGCGGGAACTGTTGTCGCGCAACAACCTCGACGGCACGCTGCAGGAGATCAAGAAGCTGCTCGACGAAGCCGTGCTCGCCGAGCGCAAGGAATTGGCCCGGGCATTGGACGACGACGCTCGTTTCCAGGAGATGCAGATCGAGTCGCTTCCGCCGTCGCCGGCCAAGGCGGTGCAGGAGCTGTCGGAATACAAGTGGCGCAGCGACGAGGCGAAGCAGAAGTACGAACAAATCAAAGATCTGCTTGGCCGGGAGATGCTCGACCAGCGCTTCGCGGGTATGAAGCAGGCATTGGAGAACGCCAGTGACGAAGACCGTCAGGCGGTCAACGAGATGCTCGACGACCTCAACGACCTGCTCGACAAGCACGCCGGCGGCGAGGACACCCAAGAAGATTTCGACAATTTCATGGCCAAGCACGGCCAGTACTTTCCGGAGAATCCGCGCAATGTCGATGAGTTACTGGACTCACTGGCAAAGCGGGCAGCGGCCGCGCAGAGGTTCCGCAACAGTCTGACGCCCGAGCAGCGCGCTGAGCTTGATGCGCTGGCGCAGCAGGCTTTTGGCTCGCCGCAGCTGATGAACGCGCTGAGCCGGCTTGACGGCCACCTGCAGGCGGCTCGGCCGGGGGAGGACTGGAACGGCAGCTCGGAGTTCTCCGGCGACAACCCGCTGGGTATGGGCCAGGGCGCGCAGGCGCTGGCCGATATCGGCGAACTTGAGCAGTTGGCCGAACAACTTTCCCAGAGCTACTCCGGGGCCAGCATGGATGACGTCGACCTCGACGCTCTAGCCCGCCAACTCGGCGACGAGGCTGCCGTCGACGCCCGCACGCTGGCCGAGTTGGAACGGGCGCTGATGAACCAGGGCTTCCTTGATCGCGGTTCTGATGGGCAGTGGCGGCTTTCCCCGAAGGCGATGCGTCAGCTAGGGCAGGCTGCACTGCGCGATGTGGCCCAACAGCTTTCGGGTCGGCACGGCGAACGGGAAACCCGTCGCGCCGGGGCTGCCGGTGAACTCACCGGTGCGACGCGGCCGTGGGAGTTCGGCGATACCGAGCCGTGGAATGTCACCCGAACCATTACCAACGCGGTCCTGCGTCGCGCGGGCACTGATCAACGTGACGGCCCGGTACGTATCGCCGTTGATGATGTCGAGATCTCCGAGACCGAGACCCGTACCCAGGCTGTTGTTGCCTTGCTCGTCGACACCTCATTCTCGATGGTGATGGAGAACCGGTGGCTGCCGATGAAGCGGACCGCGCTGGCGGTCAGTCATCTGGTGAGCACTCGGTTCCGCTCCGATGCGTTGGAGATCATCGCCTTCGGCCGGCACGCCCGCACGGTGAGCACGGCCGAACTGACCGGGATGGAGGGTGTCTACGAGCAGGGAACAAACCTTCATCACGCGCTCGCACTGGCGAGCCGTCACCTCCGCAGGCATCCCAACGCTCAACCGGTCGTGCTGGTGGTCACCGACGGTGAGCCGACCGCGCACCTTGAGGACTACGACGGCAGGGGTTCGTCGGTGTTCTTCGACTACCCGCCGCATCCCCGGACCATCGCGCACACCGTGCGCGGCTTCGACGAGGTGGCCCGACTGGGTGCGCAGGTGACGATCTTCCGACTCGGCGACGATCCCGGCCTGGCGCGGTTCATCGACCAGATAGCCCGGCGGGTGGAGGGCCGGGTGGTGGTGCCCGACCTCGACGGACTGGGTGCGGCGGTCGTCGGCGATTACCTTCGGTCGCGGCGCCGACGGCGGTGACGGGCCGGGGCGAGCAACCACTGGCCCGGGGTGGGCCTAGCGCTTCGGCTAATCCTGGAGCTATGACGGCCGATCGCGCGTGGCGTGGGTGGCACGGGTTCGGGGTCCGTCAGCGGAACTGATGTGCGCAGCCGCTGGCTGGTTGCCCAACGGCCGTTACCTGAACGTTATGACCTGCTCACGCTACGTTGAGGTCGGGATCTATGTTTGCTGGGGGCTAATGATCAGCGATCGCATCCCGTAGAGGTCCGGGGCCGGGTTTTCCATCTCTGGCAAACATTCTTGGGATTGTTCAACTCTGAGAGCAAACTGAGAATTTGATTAACTTCAGCTGGCAGGCCATCGCTGGCAACTCCGCAGATGCAGGTTGGTGCCTATTGACTAGCTGGCAGAGCACGGAATGATCCATCCGCCTGGATCGGATTTCTCGGTTCCGTTTGCCGGATGGCAAACTTGCCCGTAGCATTGTGGCGTTCACCCAAGATGGGTGTCAGCAAACCAACGAGTTCGCTGCGACCAGCGCGGACCCGACAGATAAAGGGGAACCACCGTCATGGCGACTCAGACTCGACCGATCTTGATGACCGGAGCGGCGCTCGCTAGTGCGGCCGCAATCGTCGTCGCCTCTCCGGCGCTGGCACCGAACCTCACCCCCACGACGCCCGCCCTGTCCATGGCGCAGGTGGAACTGACCACGATCTCCGACGTCCTGTCCATCCCGGGCTATGAGTGGTCGGATGTTCTATTCGGCCAAAATCCGTGGGGTGGCGCTGTCAATAACAGCAACCCGATCCCCATTAATCCCTACGCCAACAGCTGCACCGGCTCGGACGGCAACGGCATCTGCACCGTCGGCGGGATTTCCGGTGTGGTCTACCTGGCGTTGGATGCGCTGTTCAACGGTAACGGCTCCGGCTGGACGCCAAACGCTGATGGCACTGGCGGTTACAACGACTGGGCGCAGGGCACCTACATCAACTATCTCTTCGAGCCGCAGTACTCAGTCCCGCTGGGCAGCGGCTCGATTTACGCTATCCAGGACGTCCAAGCAGGCGTAAGTGCCTCGACTCAGTACATCCTGCAGGCAACCATCGGTCAGGCGTACCCGGCGCTGCAACCCGTGATTGAACTTGCGTTTTACGGACCGGTCGCCTTCTCCATCATCTACAGGGCTGCTCTGGATGTGATCGCCGGTACGGTGGTCGCGCTTCCGCTGGTGGGCCCGCTCGCCGCGAACAGCATCTACGCCTACCTCGGCCAGCTGCTGACTCCCGGCAATGTGCCCTACCAGGAGGGCCTGTCCGGAATCCTGCAGTACTGGGGCAATATCGTCACCGGGGTGGAGCCGTTCCCCACGTCCTCGTCGACAACCCCCGCCGCGGCCTCGCGGGCCTCCGCGCCCAAGGCCGCCGCGTCGGTTGCCAGCACGGTGGCGGCCGTCACGTCGACGGTCGTCGACTCCGGTTCGGACACTCCGGATGCGGCCGAGGTTGAGGCGCCCAAGGCGGGCGACACCACGCCGGCCGAATCGGGTGAGGACTCGACCTCGGCATCCCCCGGATCCGACGAGAGCACCTCGACCGATCCGGTGTCGGAGACGACGCCGGATGAGACTGCTGCCGACACCACGGTGACGACCGCGAGCCCGTCGGACGTCGTGGCATATAGCACGGCTGACGCCACCAGGGCTGCCACCAAGCTGGCTGGGGCTGCGGTGGCCAAGGTCGGCAAGCGGCCGGTGCGCGCGGCAGCGGAGCGGGTGGCCAAGAAGGTCGCGTCCGCCCTCGGTGGCGCGAAGGCCGCAGCTGACGCCGGTGCGAGCGCCAACGGCAGCTAGTAGCGATACGCACAACAACTTCGGCCCCCTCCCGACTGGGAGGGGGCCGAAGTTGTTATCTGTCAGCTTGTTTCAGAAGAATTGCGTTTGCGGCGCTTGATGCCGACCCCGCCCCAGAGCGAGAAGCCGCGAATGGTGATCTTCGGCGCACCCGGGATACCCCCGCCGTCGACCTTGGAATCAAAGCCACCCATCACCCCAACTCCATGCACTTCCACATTGACTTCCGGTGGCAGCAGTATGGTCTGCCCGCCCAAGATCGAATAGGCGTGGATCTCGACGTCGGAGG
The DNA here is from genome assembly GCA_037138615.1 of Mycobacteriaceae bacterium. Taxonomy (GTDB): domain Bacteria; phylum Actinomycetota; class Actinomycetes; order Mycobacteriales; family Mycobacteriaceae; genus Mycobacterium. The sequence continues at coordinate 20,428 of JBAXIA010000035.1, forward strand.
AGGTGAAATCGGCGTAGCGCAGATCCACCACACCGCCACCGAAGAGAGTGAACGTCGTCATCCGGCCGGGGACATTCCAGCGACCGCGGCGCTCAAATCCACTGAGGATCGCCATCAGCATGGTCGACGGGGCCGGGCGACTCTTCCGACGGCGATACTCCATCGCCTCGGGCAGGTCGTCGGTGAGCCGTTCCAGTTCCTCGTAGCTGGTGGCGCCGTAGGCCTTCGCCAGTCGACCCTCGTACTCATCAAGGGTCAGCCGACCGTGCGAGGCGGCCTCGGAAAGCAACTGGGCGACCTGAATCCGATCATCGTCGGAGGTGCGCGGGGAGGTATCGCGCGGCGTCGGGTTGCTCATAACCCCCTGAGCGTACGACCCGTCAACACTCGCGCGAAAGTCCGTTCACCGAACCGTCACAACGGGGCCGCCCAGCGCGGGGGCCGCTTTTCGAGGAATGCGAGCATGCCCTCGCGTGCCTCCTCGGAGACGAACAACCGTGCTGAGTCCTCGGTCAGTCGTTGCGCATCGCGGTCGAAACCGGCCAGTACGGTTGCCGTCGTCAGCGCCTTGGATGCGGCCAGCCCCTGCGGTGAGGCCTTGGCCAGCTCGGCGGTCACCGTATCGACGGCACTGACGACATTCTCGGCCGCCTCAGTCACCAGACCGATCTCGGCAGCACGCTGTGCGGTGAAGGTCTCACCCGTCAGGTAGTACCGGGCGGCCGCTCGCGGAGTCAGTTTGGGAAGCAGGGTCAGCGAGATGATGGCCGGTGCCACTCCGAGTCGCGCCTCGGTCAGTGCGAAGGTGCTTCCCGGGCCGGCGATCGCGATATCACAGGCTCCGACCAGACCCATGCCGCCGGCCCGCACGTGGCCGTCGATCGCGGCGATCACCGGTACCGGACACTCCACGATCGCTCGGAGCAGTCCCGCCAGTGCGTGCGCGCGCTCGGTGGCGGCCTGCTTCGGGTCACCGGCGGTTGCTTCGGAAAGGTCGGCGCCGGCGCAGAAGGTTCCGCCGGTGTGGCCCAGTACTACTGCCCGCACCGCAGGATCATCCGCCGCGCGGGTCAGGCCGGAGTGCAATTGCACCACCAAAGCCGACGACAGCGCGTTGCGGTTGTGCGGCGAGTCCAATGTCAGCCGAACAACCGCGCCGTCGAGAGCGAAACGAACCAGGGATTCAGTCATGTCAGTAGGCCCTCGGTAGACCCAGTGAATTCTGGGCGATTGCTGATCTCATTCTGGGGTCTCTACTCGGGCTAAGACAGCTCCCACCTCGACCTGCTGGCCGACGGCGACGTTGAGTTGAGTCAGCACACCGTCGGCCGGGGCGGTGATGATGTGCTCCATCTTCATCGCCTCCAGCCACACCAGCGGCTGGTCGGCAGTGACGGTGTCGCCCAGCTCGGCACCCAGTCGGATCACCGATCCGGGCATCGGCGCCAGAAGCGATCCCCGCTCCAGCACCACGCTTGGCTCAGGGAACCGGGGCACCGCGGTGAAGGCGACAGTGCCCAACGGTGAGTCGATATTGATCTGGTTGCCGTAGCGGGCGACCGTGAACGCAGTGGACACGCCGGAGTCGTTGAGCACGACTTCATCGGGGGTCGCCGAGATCAGGCTGACGTCGCGATCGTCGGGAAGATCCAACCCGGTGCGAGTGAACCGATAGCACACCCGATGTTCCGCGCCGTGGGGATCGCGAAAGGTCTTGTGCTGGTGGCCCGAGACCACGTTGCGCCAGCCTGTTGGCAGTCCCGGCATCACTCGGGCGGCGTGGCGGTTGCGCGCCGCGTCAGACAAGGCGGCGGCCACCGCCGCGAGCCGCACTGCGTGGTCGTTGGCCAACGGCCGCGCCAATTCGGCCAAACCGTGGGTGTCAAAGAACGCAGTGTCGGTTGTGCCTGCCAGGAAGACCGGGTGACGCAGGACGTTGACCAGCAGATCGCGATTGGTGCGCAGACCGTGCAGCCGGGTGCGGGCCAGCGCATCAGCGAGAACCGCTGCGGCGCGGATTCGGGTCGGCGCGAATGCGATGACCTTGGCCAGCATCGGGTCGTAATGGACGGACACCACCGATCCGTCAATGATTCCGGAATCCAACCGGATACCGGTTCGAGCAAGGAGCCCGAATTGTGTTGTGGCACCGGGGACGTCGAAATGGTGGACGGTTCCAGCCTGTGGCTGCCACCCGGCGGCCGGGTCTTCGGCGTAGAGCCGGGCTTCGATGGCGTGCCCGACTGCACCGGGCGGCTCGGTGGGTAGTCGCTCACCGTCGGCAACGGTCAGCTGCAACTCCACCAGGTCGAGTCCGGTGGTCAGTTCGGTAACCGGATGCTCGACCTGCAATCGGGTGTTCATCTCCAGGAAGAAGAAGTCGCCGTCACCGTCGGCAAGGAACTCCACGGTGCCTGCCCCGGTGTAACCGATCGCGCTGGCAGCGAGTCGCGCTGCCTCGAACAGCCGCTCTCTCATACCCGGGATGCGTTCGACGAGCGGGGAGGGTGCCTCCTCGATGATCTTCTGGTGGCGACGCTGGATGGAACACTCTCGCTCGCCCACCGCCCAGACGGTGCCGTGCTGGTCGGCCATCACCTGAACCTCGACGTGATGCCCCGTCGGCAGGTACCGCTCGCAGAAGACGGTCGGATCACCGAACGCCGATGCGGCCTCGCGCTGTGCGGCCTGAATCTGTACCGGTAGGTCGGCGAGGTCATTGACCACCCGCATGCCGCGCCCGCCACCACCAGCGGAAGCCTTGACCAGCACCGGTAACCCGGATTGGGTGACCGACTCCGGGTCGAGTTCGGCGAGCACCGGAACTCCCGCAGCCGCCATCATCTTCTTCGCTTCGATTTTCGAGCCCATCGCGCTAACCGCCGCGACTGGCGGTCCAATCCAGGTAAGGCCTGCGTCAATCACCGCCGTCGCGAAACCTGCGTTCTCGGAGAGGAATCCGTAGCCGGGGTGCACGGCGTCAGCACCGGCCGAGCGGGCTGCTTCGACCAGTTCGGCTGCGTCGAGATAGCTGTTGATGCGAACGCGGGCATCGGCTTCGGCCGCATGCGGGG
>JBAXIA010000036.1:0-22902 GCA_037138615.1 Mycobacteriaceae bacterium
AGTAGTGCAGTGGCGGCATTCTGCAGCGCTCCGCCACTGAGCTGGCTGGCGGCGATATCCAAAACCGTCACATTGCCGGACACCAGGCTCGTGAGTGTGTCGAGCGTCGACGTCGAAGCCCACGGCACGGCACCGATGAAGGTGTCGACCGCACCGATGAGGGCAGAGTTGGTGGCGTCACCGAAGGCGACCTGAATCGCATGGGCAACTGCGTTGCCGACCGCGCTGCTGATCTGCTGCGGCACGCCGAAGTTGGCGAGCTGCGCGGCCGTCTGCCCAGCGATGAACGCACCGACGGTCGAATTAGAGGCTAGTGCGGTCAGCTCCGGGCCGACGGTGCCGTTGAGGATCCAGTCGGCTGCACCGCTGGCCACCAGGGGCGCGATGACATCTGCCAGGGCGGTAGAGGAGATGACACTGCGCACCTGCCCCTCAAGGACACCCCTGTACTGATCCACCAGGCTGATAACAGCCGGATCGGCCGACGCGGCGGAGTTCGCCACGGCAGCAACAGCATTCGCGGATGATTCACGACGGGTCAGTGCGACCGCCGCCCACGCCAGCGGCGTGGCGTCGGGGGCGCCAGGATTGCCGCCGCCGGTCAGCAATGACAGCAGTACGTTGCTCGGCGCCGACAGAGACGCGCGCGTGGAAGCAGCGGTCAGCGACGGGGCTGCAGCGGCCGCCGTCGCAGCGTCGGCGATCTGGACCACAGCTGCGACGGAGTCCACCGCGGGGCTGAGCGAGCCTGTTTCGTCGCTGAGTCGCGCGGACGCGCGGTTGTCACCGGCGGTGACTGCAGCGGTCGACGCGGAGTCAAGATGGACACGAGTGCGTCGCGCCGGCGCTTCGGTGCCGGCCGCGGACGTGGAACTGCGCTGCGTGCGCGCTTCGCGGGTGGCCCGTGCTCCGGCGCTCCCGCGGGTGTCGCGCGTCGCCGGGGCTTGCGAGGTCGCGTCGGATGCGCCGCCCGAACCTGAGGTATCGGCACCGGCGATCGGCATTGCGGCGAGCGCTGAGCCCACACCAAGTGCGACCGACAGGGTGCTGATCAGCCCGACCGCGCGCAAGGGCCGCCTGCTGCGCTCCGCTGATCCCTCGGCTGACGACGTCTGAGCACTGTTCTCGATTGCCATAGCAACCCCCATTCCTCTGCGTTTCCCCACCAGCAAATCAGTCCTCATTAAACCACTTACTCAGGTTTTTCACATAAACCGGCCCGAAAGACGCTAGAAGAACCGGGAGCAGCTATTTTCGGCTGCCGTCCAGCGAACTGATTCGGCTGGGTTTTCGCGTCAGCGGCAGGCGTCGGGCAACGGCAGCGAGTTAACCGCCAACGTCCTGGTGGCCCCGTCCACCAGCCAGCGCGCGCCGGGGTTGGCCAGCGCCGCCCGATAGGCGACCTCGGCGGGATCCGCCATCAATTCGCCGCATGCAATCGAGCGACGGCTGGTGCTGGGCGTCAGGAAACTCGACGGCGGCGGTCCCGGCCAGCCCGTGGTGGCAGGCTCGCCGGCGTTACGTGGTTCGACCTCGTAGACCATGACCCGATCGGGGGAATAGGGAACGCGGGCGGCACCGGCCGCCAGGGCGGCCGCCTGGTCGATCAGCGCGCGCAGGCCTGCTCGTGCAGTGCGCTGATCGGGATTGACTCGGGCATCGAACCGCTCGTCGAAGGCGTACACGCTGACCTGCTCCTGGCCGTTGGGGCCTTGAACCAGCACCGTCGTCGATGGCAGATCGGTAAGCCGTGGCGTGCCGAAATCGGTGCCGGGGTTGACGATTCCGCCGGCTTCGACCTGGGCCACGAAGGATGCCACCCCGGCCGGATCAATGCGTGCCACCTCATAGCGAGCCGGAATCAGTTGGGGGAGTGAACTTTCCACGAGCGTCAGCACCCGGCCGTCACCGTAGACCGCCAGCGATGGGGAGGCCAGTGCCTGGAACACCGCCGGTGCCATGCCCCCCGATGACATCACCATGAACACCATCTGGTCGCCCGGCAACCCGGGCGTCGGCGTCGACTCCGCGTTCCCCGAACAGCTCGTCATCATTAGCAAGGTAAGCACAGTGCCGAGCAGACGGGTTTTCAGCTTCACCATCCCGACCCTAGGCCGATGCCCACTAGATCGGCATTCGGTAGCCGAAATACTCGTGATCCTCGTTGTATCCGCCGTAGCCGCCACCCAGCTGCTCGTAGGACTCGACGAATTCGATCGCCTCGACCCATTTGACCATCTTGAAACCGAGTTCCACTTCATCGCGAAGACGAACCGGAGCGCCGTGGGACTCGTTGAGCGGCTCCCCGTTCAGCCCGTAGGCGAGGATCGTTTGCTCGTGATACATGTTCTCGATCGGGTGACAGTCGTAATACCGTCCGCCGTCTGACCCCTCTGCGAATGAGTAGAAAGCCACCCACTTGGCGTTCGGTAGGGGCTTGACCATCTCACAGATCGTGCGCATCGGGACGCCCGTCCACTCACCGATTGCCGACCAGCCCTGGATGCAGAAGTGGTGGGTGATCTGATCCTGCTTGGGCAGCGCCAGCAACTCCGCATAGGTGATCTCGACGGGGTTTTCCACCAGGCCGTCCACCCGCAGCACATAGTCGGACCAGTTGCCCTCCTGTAGCCGCTTGTACTCATCAGTCACAGGCAGCGTGCCGTTGGGCCAGAAGTAGTCGGTGATGTCATCTTTGGAATACGTCGCCCTGGGCGCCCAGCGCTCGAGCAGTTTCTTCAACCAGCCGACCGTCACCGTGCCCACCCTTTGAACGGTGCGCGGGTATTTGATCGTGAACGGAGAGGCGACCAGCCAGAAGGCGATGACCACTGCCATCCATGCGAGGTACAGCGCCACTCCGAGATATGAGTTCGTGTCGGTGCCCAGCGTCATGTGGTTGACGTTGCCGACGAATCCGGTGACGAAGACCATCAGTGTGTGGACGACGATGAACACAAGCATCCAGACCAGCACCCCGAAATGGACCGTGCGTGCAACTTGTCTGTTGAGCAGGCCGGTGCTGGTGCGGAACCGGCCGGCGATGGCCGGCGCCTGCAGCAGCCCGGTCACCAGGGCCAGCGGCGCGGCGATGAACACCGTGATGAAGTACGCCAGCAACTGCAGCGCGTTGTAGGTGTTAAATCCGGCGTTCTGAGGTAGTTGTAGCGACAGGTATTGCAACGCCGTCGACGCAGCGTTGGGGAATACGTCCCAGGACGTGGGGATAAGACGTTTCCACTGGTCTGTGCTGAACAGCAGCACCATGAACACCACACCGTTGATCAGCCACAGCATGTCGAACGTGAAGTGCCACCACCGGGCCAGACCGATGGTGTGCCGGATTCCAGGTAGGCCAAGATGTTTGGGCAGGGCGACCGAATCCATTTTCGCGGTCCAGACCCGCTGCGGATCCTCCGGATCTCGGCGGTCGGCGGGCACCGCATCGCGTAGTCGCATCCACTCGGTGTCCGGCTTGCTGGCGATAGTGAAGTACAGCCGCGGGTGGTCGGCCAGGATCTGAAGGCCAGCACGGATCATGAACATCATGAACAACAGGTTCAGGAAGTGCTGCCAGCGAAGCCACCAGGGGAAGCCGGACGCGACAGGATCGACGTAGTCGGTCGAGGTGCCCGGATAGCGCGCAATGAAATCCTGATACCAGCCGTAGCGGGTCATCTCACGGACGACCGCGATCGAGAGCACCAGGGCGACGATGCCCAGCGGAACGAGCCAGAGGCTACTGAACCATCGGCGGCCGATCCGTACTGATGGCAGTTGAGCGCGGTTCTGCGCTAAACCTCCCGCCCAATCATCGAGGGTGATCGGGCCCTCGCGGCGACCGGTTAGCGACGCCTCAAGAGGATCGGGCTCACCTGCTTTCATACCTCACCCGTTCTCGCTCTGCGGCCGCTGTTGGCGCAATGCTAGCCCGGTCACTATTGCCGCGCATTGTTTCCCGGTGGCGGTAATCTAGCGCAATGTCATCGGCCCTCAGCACCTACCTCGCCGGAGGGAGCGGTCCTTGGCGCATCGACGCGATCACTCCCGTTACGGGGGAGACCTTGCCCGCTGCAGAGCGATTGGACATCAGCGAAGCACCGGTCACACGCGAGGCAGCCGATACCGTCTGGGCGCTGCGAGGTGTGACAAGCAACATCCGATACACCACCCGCGCCGAGTTGGATGTCCTGGCCCACCGCCAGGAGGGAATCGGGCGCCCACAGTGCACCCGCGCTGCGCTGATTCCCATCCGTAAGTCTGACGTATGGTGGGCTCTGGCTCAGGACGAGCGGCGGGCGCTGCTGGCGGAGAGCCACATCACCATCGGCCTCGACTATCTGCCCGCGGTGGCCCGGCGTCTGCACCACAGCCGCGATCTCGGGGAGCCGTTCGACTTCCTGACCTGGTTCGAGTACGCGCCAAAGGACAGCGAGCAATTTGAGGACCTCGTTGACCGTCTCCGCAGCACGACCGAATGGAGCCACGTGGACCGGGAAGTAGACGTGCGCCTTTCGCGCGATGAGCCGGGGGGAGCGACATGACCGAAGCCAACGCCCTGCCTCCGCCGCAGGACCTGTCGTCCGATCACGTCATCCAGGAGCTGTCCCGCTCCGGAATGCAGCGCGTTCGGGATACGTCGGTTCCGCAGATCATGGTGCTGTCGGTCATGGGCGGTGGATTCATCACCATGGGCGCGCTGTTCTCGGTGCTTCTATCCGAGCAGGTGCAGACGCTGGGCCCGCGGTACCTGCTGCAGGGGTTCGGGTTCTCGGCTGGATTCTTCTTCGTGATCCTGTCGGGGTCGATTCTGTTCACCGAAGCCAACGTGGTGCTGCCATCCACTCTGCTGGAGCAGCACCCCAGGCCGCTACTCGGGCGGCTGATTTTATTCTGGGCGCTTGCCCTAATCGGCAACTTCATCGGTGCCATCGTGTTCAGCTGGCTGATCTCCCGAGCACAGGTTTATCCCCCCGAGATGCAGGAGACGCTGGAAGCCTTCGTCACGAAGAAGACCTACTACCACTCAGTCGGTACGCCCACCGCCTGGTTTCAGGCGCTGCTATCCGGAGTGCTGGCGAACTGGATGGTGGGCATGGCGGCATTCTTCGCCACCATGGGCCGAACAATCATCGGCAAGTACATCCCGGTGCTACTGGCTGTCACCCTGTTCTGCTCGGCGAACTTCCAGCACAGCGTCGCCAATATGGCCTACTTTGGGTTGATCTCCGCAGAGGGGAAGGGCCCTGGCTGGTGGGTCGCAGTGGTCTGGAACATCATCCCGGTCGGAATCGGCAATATGATCGGCGGCGCGTTCCTGGTGGCGTTGCCCTTTTCGTACGCCTTCCGGGTCGCGCATCGCGCCGCTGCTGAGGGGCATATTCATCACATCCATTAGGTAATCGGCGTCCGGTGAGATTCAGTAATTTCACGGATCGCCACGGCGGCGTTTTCTTGTTACCGTCTTCCGGTCGCGGTACCTATCGCTGACAGCCGACAGAGGGTTTGTGTCAGTGGCGAGTACCTGACGAGTACCTATAGTGCGACCACCAGGCAAACTGCCGTACGCAGTCGTCGCTGAACTGGTCGCGAATCAAGGATGGGAGGGTAAGAAATGAAACCAATGGCACTTATCGCCGTTGTCGGCGCCGCCTCGGTGATGCTGACCGCGGGTTGCTCGTCGCAGCAGGGAACGTCGTCGGCGCCGTCAACAACGTCGTCAACGACGGCAGCACCGGCGAAGATCGTCGTGTTCGCCGCGGTGGCGCAGAAGAAGGCATTCACTGAGATTGGGAACCAGTTCACAACCGACAATCCCGGCCAGGACATCGAATTCTCCTTTGATACCTCCGACGCCCATGCCGCCCAGTTAACCCAGGGCAGCTACGCGGATGTGTTCGCCTCGGCGGACGCCAACAACATGGACAAGGTGGTCAAAGCCGGCCTCCTAGCAGGCGATCCCACCAACTTCGCGTCGAATATTCTCACCATCGCTGTCGCTCCAGGTAATCCCAAAAAGATCGCCTCGTTCGCGGATTTGGCCCAGCCCGGGCTGATGGTGGCGGTATGTGGCCCGGAGTCCCCCTGCGGCGGTCCCGTTAAGAAGATCGAACAGGCAACCGGAGTGCAACTGAGCGCGGCCAGCCAGGCGGCGAACGTCGAGGAGATATTGGCCAAAGTGGAAAGCGGTGCGGCTGATGCCGGACTGGTCTACGTGACCGATGTGCTCGGCGCTGGCGACAAGGTCACCGGGGTGGCATTCCCTGAGTCCTCCGATGCCTCCACCACAGACTCGATCGCGGTGCTGAAGCAGTCCAAGAACTCCGCAATGGCTGCCAAATTTGTTGATCTCGTCACCGGCGAGGCGGGCCAGAAAATCCTCGCCGCCGACGGATTTGGCAAGCCTTAGAACCTTCAGCGTCTGCGCGCCAGCGTCGCAGTAACCAGATCGGTGAAGGCCGCGTGCGGTAGGGGTGATGGCACGTCGAGACCGGCATCGGTGTACCACGATCGTGGTGCCTCAGGGTGTGGTCCGGTGACACCCACCGCGCCGCGTCCAAAGCCGAAAACCCCGGCGGCCACAAGGCCGTTGGAGTAGCGGGCGAGGATCGTGTCGTCGGGCCCTGCGGTGACCATGAAGGCCGGCCCGCCTTGGAAGTAGACGGCCTGCGGCTGTCCGCGCCAGGTGACCGTGATGAGGGTATCGGCGTTGTCGGTCACCGTCGCCTCCGGTGTCGTGCTGTACTCCAAGGCGTCGCCGGGTAGCAGATCAAATCCCGGATCGCGGCCGGCCAGAAATCCGCCCATGCAGCAGCCGAGGTAGGCACCGCCGTTGTGAATCCAGTTCCGCAATGCTGATGCGATAGGGGCGACGGCCCCCCAGGCTGCATCGAGATCATCGGCGCCGCCGGGTTGGACGTAGAGCGCTGCGGTGGACAAAATGGCGGCGTCGAGATTATTCGCTTCCGCAGGGCCGACGAAGCGAGCATCCATCGCGTGTTCGCCGGTGCTCAGCAATTCGGCCACCGCCTCGCCAGCCCCCGGTGTGCTGGCCGGCCCCCGGTAGATCAGCGCGACCGGGCGGCGGGGTTCAGCATTCAGTAACGTGGCCGGGCGGGAACATCCCGTCACGGCCAGAGCTATAGCACCAGTGGCGGCAACCAGGAACCGGCGACGATCGAGTGTCACGATCGAGCGCTCTCGGCGGCATCGAGTGGGGTGGCGAGTCGCACCGTGACGTCAGCGCGGTGTGTCATGCGTCCGAGTATTGCACCGCCGTGGCGTCACGATCGGAACCGGATTCTGTGATGTGATCGTAGTGAAGTGAATCACCTCAGAGGGATTGCCGCAGTTGCGTTACTGGCCGCGGTCGGCGCGGTCATGGTTCCGTGCACGCCCGCCTCAGCGGCTCCCGCTGCCGCGTCCGCGACGGTGCATCTGGTCAGTGCCGCCGATCTCGGCACCACCTGGCGGGCCGGATGTCCGGTTGCACCAACGGCGTTGCGCCGCGTCGAACTCGACTACCTCGGCTTCGACGGCGGCACGCATCGGGGTCAACTGGTGGTGAACGAGGAAGTCGTCGACGATGTCATCGCGATCTTCAACGATCTCACCCGGCTGCGCTATCCCATTGAGAAGATGCGCACGGTCGAGCACTATCCCGGCGCTGAGGACGAGTTGTCGATGCGGGACAACAACACCTCGGCGTTCAACTGTCGCATCTTGGGGGACGGCTGGTCACTGCACGCCTACGGTCGCGCCATCGACATCAACCCACTAGTCAACCCCTACATCGACTCCGCCGGTGACCTTCAGCCCACGACCGCCGCCCGCTACCTCGACCGCCGACGCGATGACCTCGGACTGCTGCACAGCGGCGACGCCGCGGTGCGGGCGTTCACCAGTCGTGGCTGGCGATGGGGCGGTGACTGGCACAACCCGATCGACTACCAACACTTCGAAACCGATTGATCTCGGCGGCCGGCTCAAGTAGCCCGCTTACACAGTTGGCTTACCGAACATTCGCGGCACTAAACCGAGTACTCCCAGCAGTGCGAGGATCGGGAGCAGCCACCACCACCTGAAGGCCACCCTGTTCTCCACCTGCGGCGCCGCAGAGGGGGTCACACTCGCCTGGACCGTGTTAGCGGCCGTCGGCGCCAGGAACGTGATCGGTGCGGCCGGCTTCAGCTCGTTGTCGATATTGCCGATGATCGAGTAGTTCTCCTCGACCGCCACCGCGCGCACACCCGATCCCGGATTGACGTTGATGTTGTTGAGGTTCACCCAGACGACGTTCGGGCTCAACGCCGACTCGAAGTAGTAGATCTTGTTGGTGGAGTCGGCCACCGAACGCCAGTAGGTAGGGGAGAGGTTGGGGTGCTGCGGATCTCCGACACCCCAGGGCACCGACACGTTGCGCATCACGCTGAACACCCCGGCGACGGCTTGGCGCTCATCTGTGGTTTGCGGCAACTTGCTCAGGTAATACGATGCGCGGACGAACCGGTCCTGGGACTGGATCGAACCGGGCAGGTCTGTGTTCTTGTCGACGCTGTCCCACTTGGCATTGAGTTGCAACTGCTGGTCGTAGGTCGGACTGTTCGTCATCACCTGGAACTGGCGGCCGTGGTGGATCACCGGCTTGCCGTCGATGTATTCGATGATCGCCGAGTCGCCGGAAGGGTCGGTCACCGAGAGGTGCACGGTGGGGTGCGCCGCGCTACCCGGCCCGAAGTTGATCGGGACGATATAGATCGCCGGGTTGGTGAATGCGTCGACGACTTCATTCACTGTCGAGAATGTGGTCAGCACGTACTGAACCCACGCTGCGAAGGAAAGTCGGGGCCGGTCGTCGGCGGGTGCGGGCCCGAAATCGGACTCACCGAGATAGAGCAGGTTGGCCACCAGGCCGTTCTCGTTCATCCCGTCGAACACCCCGTCGATGGGGCCGCTGGGATCGGTGGTGCCGGCGACGACGATTGCGCCGTACTTCGTCGTCCACACCAGCGAGTTGACCCCGCCGGAACCGTTCTGTTCCAACCCGCGCGGATAGGCATACAGGTGCGAGTGGAATGAGTACGGCCAGTCCATCGAACGACCGGTGATCACCATGCCCTCCGGACCCAGCCAGGTCACCCGACTGCAGGCGTTCGCAGCCGGGGCGAGTCCGAATACGGCGACCACCGCGCAGAGTGCGGCGAAGAAGCGGGTGAAGGCTGATCTGGACATAGCTGTCATGATCGCATTTCCGGTGTCGGCGGAACCGGGAATGGCGGGCGTGCTGATCGTCCACAATGGGGCGATGGAACAACGACGACGACTCGGGATTCAAGATGCCCTGTGGCTGGAGATGGACCGGCCGAACAACCTCATGGTCGTCGACTCGGTGATCTGGACCGCTGAGCCGCTGGACTTCGGCAAGGTGCGCGCAGTGGTCGAGGAGCGACTCCTGGACCGCTACCCGGTGTTTCGTAGTAAGGCTGTCCGTGACGACGATGGCTCCTGGTGGTGGGAGCGCGATAAAGACTTCGACTTCGACAACCATGTCGCACTGGTCTCGCTGAATAAGCCCAACGAACCACGCGCGCTGCAGGAACTGGTGGCCGCGCACCGGACCGAGATGCTCGATCACGATCGTCCACTCTGGCAGGCGATTTGGGTGAAGCGCTACGGCAAAGGCAGCGCCATGATTTTGCGCAGTCACCACGCCATCGCTGATGGAATGCGGATGGTGCAACTGTCGATGAGCCTGTTCGACTCGACCCCGCAGGGTGGTCCCATTCTTGGCCCGTCGGTCATTCAGCACGCCGCACACCCGCACCCGCCTGGACAGCCGCTGGCTCAGCGGGTGCGATCCACTGCGGTTGGTGCCGCGAAGACGGCCAGCAGCGCCATCTCCGGTGCCGTCGGTGGCATTGCCGATGCCCCACGACTGCTCGCCAAGGCAGGCCGACTGGGTCGGTTCGCCCTGCGAAATCCGCTGGGCGCGGGCAACACAGTGGTGACGGCCGCCCAAGCGACCGGTACGGGCCTGGTTCAGAGCGTGCGATCGGCACTGCCTGGCGGCGGTGTGCTGGTCGACGTCTTCTCAGCTGCGCCCGGCGATCTGGACACTGTCCGCAAGCTGCTCGTGGGTACCCGCAATGAATCGACGATCTGGACCGGGACCGCCGGCGGGCACAAGAGCGTGGCCTGGTCGGAACCACTGTCGCTGGTCGCAGTCAAGGCGATCGCGAAGGCAAATCGCTGCACCGTCAACGACGTTCTGGTGGCCAGCGTGGCCCTGACGCTGTACGACTACCTCAAGGCGCACGACGCGCGGTGTTCGTCGGTGACCTTCATGGTGCCGGTGAACCTCAAGCCGCTCGACCTCAATCTGCCGGACACCCTCGGCAACGAATTCGCGCTGGTACAGCTGGAATTGCCGACCGACGAACCCGATCCGCTGAAGGTGCTGGCCGCCGCCAAGCGCCGGATGGACCGGATCAAACACGGCCATGAGGCAGCGTTGGCATTCCGGTTCCAGGAGACCATCGCCGGGTTCAGCCGCGGGCTGTACGAGGCGTCGGTGGACCTGTTCACCAATCGAACCCTCGGAACGCTGACCAATGTTCCGGGTCCGCCCATGCCGGTGTATCTGGCCGGCAGTCAGGTGGACGGCATCGTCGGCTGGGCGCCGATCTCGGGAGATCAGCCGATGAGCTTCACCATCTCCAGCTACAACGGCTCGGTGGTTGTCGGGATCGCCTGTGACACAGACCTTGTGCCCGACCACGAGACGATCGTCGACGGATTCTCATTCGCCTTCGGGCGGCTGTTCGAGGCGAGTCCGGGCGCTGAGCTGATGCCGCTGCGGTGGGCTAGCGACGAGCGAGGTCGGACCCGAAAGCGATGAGAGCGCGGCGCCCGATCGCCAGGATCTCCTCGTCAAAGTCGGAATTGTCGCGGAAGGAGAGCTCCAGGATGCGGTCTGCCATCTCGACGGCGACCAACGTGGCGCGAGGGTCGGTATCGGCAGGGATCAATTCGGCGTCCACCAGGATGGTGTGGATACGGCGGGCCAGGTTTTGCATCCGGGCGCGGACGTGTCTGGTGACGGGGGGGGAGGTGCGTCCGCCCCTCCACAGCCGCGCCGAACTCGGGTATAGGCGGTAGTAGACGACATGCAGATCGAGTTCATTGTTGAGCAACTCGGCAACCGAGCGGATATTCCAGGTCTGCTCGGCGGCCACGCAACGAGCATCAAGCTCGGCGCAGTGGCGCTCGAGCAATTCATCGAGAATGGCGTCACGGTCGGCGAAGAATCGATACAGCGACGGATACGACACCCCGGCGCGGTCGGCTATCGCCCGCGTGGTGGTGGCATCGACACCCTCTTCGTCAGCGATCGCGGCAGCGGCGTCGAGGATCCGTGTCACCGTCAGCCGACTGCGAGCCTGCATGGGCTCGCGGCGCTGAACTGGTGCGACGGTCATCGGCGTCCTCTCAAATCCTCGATGGCGGGGATGGGCTTGACAGTGATCCGTAAAACTATAACATTGTTAGCGTTACAGTTTCCAGCCCCGACCCGGGAGTGTCCATGACCGTCACCTCGCTCAATCAGGCTCGGCCCGTGCAGCCGCTGACCGGACACGTCGACGTCCTCATCGTCGGCGCCGGCATCTCCGGGATCGGCTTGGCGCACTACCTGGCCACCACGCAGCCGGGTCACAGCTTCGCGATCGTCGACGGCCGCAGCGCGATCGGTGGCACCTGGGATCTGTTCCGCTACCCGGGTATCCGGTCGGACTCCGATCTTCACACGTTCGGTTACGAGTTCAAGCCGTGGACTGCTGATAACGCGATCGCCGATGCGCATGAGATTCTCTCCTATCTCCAGGAGGTCGTCGATGACGACGATCTCGCGCGCCGAATCCACTTTCAGCACAGGGTGATCCGTGCTGACTTCTCCAGCCGCACCGCGCAGTGGACGGTCACCCTGGAACGCGACGGTAAGCAGTGGGACGTCACCTGCGGCTGGTTGTTCGGTGCGACCGGCTACTACGACTACGCGGCCGGCTATACGCCGCACTTCGAGGGCCGAGAGGACTTCGAGGGCACGATCGTGCACCCGCAGCTGTGGCCCGAGGATCTCGATTACGCGGGCAAGGATGTCGTCGTCATCGGCAGCGGGGCCACCGCCGTCACGCTGATCCCGGCGATGGCCGACACCGCCGGGCACATCACCATGCTGCAGCGCTCACCGTCCTACGTGATGCCGCTGCCGCGAAAGGATCCGATCGCCAACGGACTGCGAAAGGTGTTGCCTGCCAAGGCTGCCTATGCGGTGACGCGACGGCTCAACATCGGCCGGGGGCGGTTCATCTATAACCTCTGTCAACGTCACCCCAAGCTGGCGCGGCGCATCATCCGCACGCTCAACGTGAAGTCACTGCCGTCGGGCTACGAGGTCGACACCCATTTCAACCCGAAGTACAACCCGTGGGACCAACGGCTGTGTGCGGTGCCGGATGCTGATCTGTTCCGCACCATTTCCAAGGGCAGGGCTTCGGTGGTGACCGACAAGATCGTGCGGTTCACCAAGACCGGCATTCTGTTGGAGTCCGGCCGGGAGTTGAAGGCCGACATTATCGTCACTGCAACCGGGCTGCAGCTGCAGCTGTTCGGCGGCATTGAGGTCTCCGTCGACGGCCAGGTTAAGGATGCGCACGAGTCCCTGGTCTACAAGAGCTTCATGCTGTCGGGCATTCCGAATCTTGCGTTCGCATTCGGATACACCAACTCGTCGTGGACGCTGAAGGTGGATCTGGTCTGTGAGCACCTGTGCAAGTTACTGGCCTACATGGACCAGCACGGCTACACCACGGTTGTTCCGGTCGTGGACGACCCGACCATGGAGAAGCGTCCGATGCTGGACTTCTCGGCCGGCTACATCACCCGCGCTCTTGACGAGTTCCCGCAGCAGGGTGCCAGCGGCCCCTGGACCATCGAGATGGATTACTGGTCGGATCATGCGCGATTGCGCAAGGGACCGGTCGAGGACGCCGCACTGCGGTTCAGCACGGTCGACCGCGCCACCGCCACCCGGGCGGCCGCCGGGGCATGAGCAGGCCCACCTTCGTCGAGGTCGATGGACGCCGGGTTCGGGTCCGGGTCGAAGGCGATGCCGCCAATCCGCCGGTGCTGCTCTTGCACGGCATCGGCCGCAGCATGGAGGACTGGGCACTGCAGTTTCACCGGCTGGCTGCCGCGCACCGGGTGATCGCCGTCGACATACCGGGTTTCGGTTTCTCCGAACGCCCGGTCGGTCCCATCAACCTGCCCACCTTCGCTCGCGGTGTGCTCGGTGCTGTCGATGTTCTTGGCGAGACGCGCCCACTCAATATCATTGGTAATTCCCTAGGCGGAGCGATTGCCGTGCAGACCCTCGCGCTGCGACCCGAGCGGGTAGCCAGCCTCGGCCTGATCAACAGCGCAGGGTTCGGCCGCGAGGTGACGGTGCTGCTGCGGATGCTGACCGTGCCCGGTCTCGGCCAGTTGAGCACCCGCCGCCCCACCCGTGCGGGTGCGCGGTTACTGGAACGAACGATCTTCGCTGACCCGTCGCTGGCAACGAGGGAGCGCGTCGATCACGCGCTGGCCATTGGTCGCCAACCGCACTCCGGGGCGGTGCTGCGTGAAGCCGCCGTCTCGCTGGGAACACCGACCCGGGGCGTCAAGCCCGGCTGGCGGCGGCAGTTGGCCGCTTTTGCCGCTCTGCATCCGCGGCCCACCCTGATCATGTGGGGCGAGCGCGACCGAGTGCTTCCGGCTCACCATATTAACGAAGCCCGACGGGTGTTCCCGCACGCCGAAACCCACCTGCTGCCTGGGATCGGTCATATGCCGCAGATCGAGTGCCCGGAGGAGTTCGCCGCGCTCGTGTCACCCTTTCTGGCGCGCGCCGCCGGCGAACAGCGGACATCTGGCACCGGGTAGTGCTTGACTAGCCGGTATGACGATGTCGTTTTCGGGCCGCGCGCACCAGCGCGCTTCGGCAAGCATCGGCCGGGTCGGCGCGTTGGCAGTGGCTCTCGGAATCGGTGCGGCAGTCGCCACCGGCCTGGCCGCACCGTCCTCCGCTGACTCCACGGGTGCGTCTGACGAAGCGACGTCGGCATCGGCTCGGACGTCGAACTCGCACCGAAATCACACGGCGAGGCCGCCGGTCACGTCGCAGACCAAGGCGGTTGTCGCGCCCGCGGTCACGGTGAAGCAACCGGCCCGCCGCACCGCCGCCCGCGGCACACGGACTCCCTCGGCTCCGGTGGCCGCGTCCACTGCAGTGAATCTGTTGGCCGCCGCCGGTCGCGAATTGGAACGCACGTTCCTCAATCAGTACCCGACCACCGCGCCGTCGATCACCACACAGTCGGCCGTCGGGGTAGTGACCGGCACGCTCGGCGCGAGTGATCCGGAGGGGGACCGGCTGGTCTACACCGTTGTCGGTAAGCCGAGCCTGGGTCGGGTCAGCGTCGACCAGTCCACCGGCGCGTTCACCTATACCCCGGTGGTCGATTTCGCCTCCTACGGCGGCACCGACGCGTTCACCGTGTCAGTCAGTGACGACACAGCATTCCACATCCACGGACTTCAGGGTCTGCTGCAGGAGCCGATCCGGTTGCTGCGTGCGATCCCGTTCGTCGGTTCGCTGCTGTCGGATTACCTGCCGAGCACCGCCACGCTCGCGACGGTGAAGCTCACCTTCGACGGCACGGGAACCGTTGCTGCACTGGATTTTCCGGATGGGTTCCACTGGGGGGTCTCGACAGCGGGCTTCCAGTCCGAGATGGGTGGTGGCGCACCGCTCGATGTGAACTCCGACTGGTGGCAGTGGCTCCACGACCCCGTTAACAAGCTGTTACTTGGCTGGAAGGGTGGGGTGCCGGAGAACGGACCCGGCGCATATACGCAGTACGTGACTGACGCCCAGTTGGCGCGTGAGGGCGTAGGCGCCGACACGTTCCGAATGGGTATCGAGTGGAGCAGGATCTTCCCCAATTCCACTGAGTCCGTGGATGCCTCGAACGGCTTCACACCCGAGGTCCTGCAACAGCTCGATGCGCTGGCGAATCAGGACGAGGTCGCGCACTATCGCGACCAACTGGAGGCCATGCACGCAGCCGGTCTCGACCCCATGGTGACGATCAATCACTTCACCCTGCCGCTGTGGATTCACGATCCTTCCCAGGCCCGCATCCAGGAACTGTTCGGCCAGACTCCGCAGACCGGTGGTGGTTGGGTCTCGTCATCGACGGTGACCGAGTTCGAGAAGTACTCGGCCTACCTCGCATGGAAATACGGCGACCAGGTCACAAACTGGGTGGTGCTCAACGAACCGGTCAACTCGATGCTGACGTCGTACTACGCGATCCCTTTCGCGACGAACTTCCCGCCGGCCATCGTCAGGACCGACCTGGTGGCGGTGGGACTGCGCAATGAGGCGGCCGCCTACTCGGCGTCCTACGACCTGATCCACCAACTCGACCCGAATGCCCAGGTCGGCTTCGCGCTCAATATGTACTCCTGGCGCGGGGGAGACCCGGCCAATCCCAGCGATCAGCAGGCGGCAGCGGAGTTCAGCGATTTCTACAACCGCTGGTTCCCGGATGCGGTGCTGCGCGGTGAGGTCGACGCCAATTTCGACGGCATCATCACGCCCGATGAAATCCATCCCGAACTTGCCGGCAAGGCCGACTACTTCGGCGTCAACTACTACAGCCAGGGCATCGTGATCGGTTATGGCGGGTTGTCGGTTCCCGGCCTGCCGATCGTCAAGGGTTACCCGGAGTTCTCGCCACTGATCAATGTGGTTCTTGGGGGATGTCCGGCGACCGAATGCGGCGACACGGCGCAGATCATCAATCCGGCCGGTATGCGCGACGTCCTCGATATCGCCAACTCCTACGGAATCCCGCTGTGGATCACCGAGAGCGGTCTCGCCGATGCAGCCGATACCAAGCGTGCCTCCTACACCGTCCGCCATCTCGCAGTCATCAGCAAGGCCATCGCCGACGGTATGGATATCCGGGGCTACACCGCATGGTCACTGACCGACAACCTCGAATGGGTGCTGGGCTATGACCCGAAGTACGGGCTGTACTCCTTTGACCCTGCCACGCTGGTGCGCACGCCGCGACCGAGCGTGAGCCTCATCCACGACATCTTCTCCGGCAATGCGATCTCCGCCGGTGTGTTCCGGACGTACGTCAAGGATGTTCGCAACGAGGCGTAAGAGGGTCAGTGCTTCGCGAGCCTGGGAAACATGTCCAGGGCATTCCCGCGGTTGATCGCGGTGTGATCGGCGGCGGCGTAGGCGTCCCCGGTGGCGGTGAAGTACTGCACGGCTACCGGGGGAGCGAACGGGAAATCGCTGCCGAACAGCAGGTGTCCGGGTTTGGCGAATGCCAACAGGCTGGGCAGTGCGGCAGGGCTTCCGGATAGCGCGATGTCGTAGTAGAAACCGGCGAAATCGTCGAGCACGTCGGGCAGGCTGCGGCCGGCGACGTCGCCAGGCATCTGGGTGAGATCCTGGCTCTGTTGCACGGTCTCACCGAAAATCTGCAGTGCCATCCGATGTGAGGCGTAGGGGACGAATCCTCCGGCGTGGCTGAGGATGAACTTGATATTGGGGTAGCGGTGCCGAATACCGTTGCGCACCAGAAGGAACGCCGCACGAGTGGTGTCGAGGAGGAAGTCTGCTGCGAACGGCGGGATGCCGCCCACAGCACGACCGGGCAGTTCAGCAGGGTGAATGAACGCCACCGCGCCCCGGCGGTCGAGTTCGGCGAACAGCGGCTCCTGCTCGGGCTGGCCGAGGTAGGTGCCGTTGGTGTTGGCCAGCAGGATCACCCCGTCGGCACCCAGCTCATCGAGCGCCCGGGTTGTCTCAGTCAGGGCTTCATCGAGGTGTGGCAACGTCAGGGTGGCGAAGAACCCGAAACGGTCGGGCTTTTCCTTGACGAGTTCGCCCGCGAAGTCATTGATCTCCTTGGCGACCCGTACCGCCTCGGCGGTGCTCGTCGCCGGCCCGGTCCCGGGGGTGGACACCGACAGGACCGCCGTCGCTGTGCCGATCTGATCCATCAACGTCAACGCGGCCTCGGGGCTCCAGTCCGGCAGTGGTCGGCCGCCAGCGTCGTCGACTCCGAGTTTTGTCAGCCACTTCACATAGGTGGGCGGCAACATGTGTTGATGGACGTCGATGCGGTTGGTGGCGGACACACCGACCCCCTTTGCTGTAGTGATCGCTACGGTAATTTGGAAACGAGGCCACAGTCAAGAGACAGGAACCCGATGCCGACGGAACAGTCGAAGCGCCGACAGAGGCGGTCCAATGGCGAACTTTCGCGGTTGAGGATCCTCGACGCCGCGACTGAAATCGCCGCCGAGCGAGGCTACGAAGGCACCAGCATTGGCGCGGTGAGCGCAAAGTGCGGATTGCCCGCAAGTTCGATCTATTGGCACTTCAAGGACAAAGACGACCTCCTTGCCGCCGTCATCGAACGCAGCTTCGCCAATTGGTTGGGATCATGGCGACTGCCTGAGGATGGCGGCATTCAGCACCGGATGGTGGTGGTAGCCGCGCAGACCGCCAAGGCCCTGCTGGACTCCCCGGACTTCCTCCGTCTTGGTCTCATGCTCGCTCTGGAGCGTCGACCGGTGGAGCCTAAGGCGCGGGCAATGTTCATCGAGGTTCGGGAGCGGGCTTTTCGGGAACTCAGACGAAACATCCGGGACCTTGCTCCCGTACTGTCTGAAGCGCAGGTTCAGCAACTCGCCGTTTATGCCGTGGCGGGAGCGGACGGGCTGTTCATCGCCAAGGAAATCGGCGGTGACAGCGTCGATCTGCTAGCCATGTTCGTCCTACACGGCCAAGCTCTTCACGGCATGGTCGCGCGGATGCTGGCTGAAAAAGTCTGACAGGCTTTCAGTTCACCGGCACATCGAGAATCGCGCGTTCCACTCCCGCGCCAGGTCCGTCGAAATGCCACCACTCGCCGGAGTACACCGTCAGTCCGCCGGCCGCCATCGCGTTCCGCAACCGCGCCCGATTAGCTTGTGCCGCCGCACTGACGCCTTCAGTTGCGTACGCCAACGCGCGCGAGGAGAAATCATCGAAGCCCGTTCCCATATCCACCAGGCGCCCGCCCTCGGCCAGTGTCACATCCACCGACCGTCCGGTCTCATGACTGCGTGAATACGGACCGGGCTTGGCCACCCAGGCCGGATTTGGCACCACCTCGAACATCCGCACCTGCACCTCGTGCGGGCGGTAGCAATCCCAGAACACCAGGGTGGATCCCTGTGCCCGCAGTTCAGCGGCTGCGGTGGCAAGACCCGGTGCCAACGACTCGTGCACCAGGCATCGGGCGTCGGCCGGATACAACTGCACACCCACGAAATTGTCTGCGGTGGCGTAACGCAGATCCACGATCGCGTCTGGCACCACGGTGCGGACATCAACGAAACCGGCGGCGCGGGCCTGCGAACCGACCGGGGGTATCCCGGGGTCCGGGGCAGCGTTTACCACGGTCGACGACGCGAGAGCGCCAATCACTGCCGCCAGCACCAGGAGAAGTCGCACCCCTGCATTGTCCACGCCAGGTAGATCACTCGGCATCGGACACCCGAGGGTTTAGTCTGGAAAGCCAGGTCGGATCAAGGGGGCAGGCATGCGAGCAACCGCGCGCACGCGTGGCCGCTACGGCTGGCTGTCGGCCGGTACTCTCGCCGTAGGGCTCGGGGCGGCACTGGTCGGCGGCCCCGGCGTCGCTCATGCTGATGCGGTCGATAGTGCCAGTCCGGGTGCGGCCACCCGCTCGGCGAGCCCTCACGCTCCGGCACCCGTTCGAGCTCGACGCGCCGCGATATCCACGACAGCGGACCGTGACAGCACTGTCGCCAAGCGGACGGTGCTCTCCACCGCGGCGGTTGACAACACCGTCCCGCGCGCGAGCACTGCTGTCGCGGCCGCTGCGGCGCCTGTTGCGGCCACTCCGGCCGCGACCACCTACACCGCCGGCTCCAAACTTCCGCCGCGGATCCAGTGGGACGCCAACTACGGCTACTGCGGCGAGACCGCGTTCATCAGCGCCGGCCTGAACTACGGCCAATACATCTCGCAATACGACGCCCGTGCGCTCGCGAGCAACAACACCCGGCAGAGTCTGGAAAGCTCGCAACTTCTGCTGGGAGTCAACGACGTTGCCGCGGCCAAGGCGATGCACCTTTCCGCGACGGCCTTCAACACAACCAAGCAACCCACATCGACGGCATTTCTCACCTGGGTCAAATCGAATGTCACAGCCGGCTACCCGGTGGTGATCGGTGTGTTCATGAATCAATCCCGTTTCTACGGAACAGCAAATCTCAACGCCGGTGATACCGAATACGACCACATCGTGACCGTCACCGGAATCACGTCGACCCGTCCATTGACCGGACCGGCGACCTACTACGCCGATGATGTGCTCACCTTCAACGACAACGGGGAATGGACAGGCACCAACGGCCAGCCCCAGAACGCATTCAGTTACACGTTCGGCACCTTCGCGACCACCCGCCAGAAGGCAAACGCGAAGACCGCGGCGGTGTACTCGCTCAAGAGCGGCGCCGATTACGGAATCGCCATCACTGGAATCATCGACGGGAGCCGCGAGACCGTGCCCGTCCGGCTGACGACAAGCGTCAACGCCGAGACGCCGGTGATGGTCGACGGCTCCAACACCCGGCCCGCCGCCAAGCCGGTCACGCTGACCATCACCGTCTCCAGCCTCAGGCCGGGAACCACCTACAACCTCTACCGCTACAACTCCATGGCGAATGTGCCTGACTCCAACATCAATGCCAATGCAGCCAAAGCTGCCCAGAAGTGGACGATCACGATCCCGTCTGGTTCGACCTACACGATGACGCAGACCATCAATTCCAATGAGGTCGCCGTCTACCGAGCGGTCCCGGTTGGGGCACCGTGATGGGTGCCGGGCTGTAACGGAACGCGTCCGTCATCGGATTGACCAGTAGAGACCTTCAGCGAAGTGGGGGAACTACATGGTCAATGGCACACGCGTCGGCGTCCGGCGACGCCGCGAACTCATCGTGATCGGCTCGTTGGGTATCTGGCTGGCAGTGTTCGCCGCCCCCGCTGCGGCTGCTGATCCGGTTGATCCCGCCGCCCCCGAGCCAGCCGTTGTCGTCGATCTGACGCCTGTGGACGGGGTGCCGCACCTGCCAAGTCCGGACAATTTGCCGCCGGGCACCACCCAGGCCGCGCCCGAAGGTCCTAACACGAGCTATCTGCGCTACCTCTGGCAGGCAGTCCACACCCCGGGCGTCACGTTGAGCGACGCACTGTTGCTGATCGCTCAGCGGCCACTCGGTGCCAACTCCGTGGCACTGCCGGTTGAGCCGGCGGCGCCTATGAGTCCCTGATGAGACCAGCCGAGGAATTCCGCTATTCGAGATTCCCACGGGTCCGACCCGTTTGCCCTATTGTGATCACTTTCCGGCGCTGGGACCGGTAGCGGCACAGGATAAGGATGGTCAATGCCTGGCAAGGCTCTTGAAGACTGGCTTGAAGAAGCCGACGGGAGCCATGCTGTCCGTTCGACGATTCTGGCGCTCGCGCGGGCGGCGGTAAGCGTCAGCGCCGAAATCCAGTCGGGTGTCCGGGGTGTCGCGCCTTCGGACAGCATGGGTGATCAACCGGCCGCCGGTGCCGAGCCGAAGGCACTGCAGCGATACGGGAATGAATCATTCGTCGAAGAAGTCAGAGGCGCCCCGGTTGCGCTCTACGCCTCCGGGGAACGTGAACAGCCGGAACTTCTCGATCCGAGTGCCCCACTCGCCGTTGCCATGGACTCCGTCGACGGTGCCGGCAACATCGATATCAATATGCCGATTGGCACTGTCTTTGCCGTCCTTCCGGTCGCAGGCGATGCAGGTCTGGATCCGCTGGCGAGCCTCCTGCAGCCCGGAGTGAATCAGGTCGCGTCGGGCTTTTTCTGCTACGGCCCACGACTGGTCATGGCGATCACCCTGGGTCACGGCACCCACGTCTTCGTCTACGGCCCCCGGGTCGGAGCCTTCATCCGCTCCCATGTCGCAGTCCAGATACCCCACGAGACAGACGAATTCGCCGTTGACATCTCCAACCAGCGGCACTGGGACGACACCACGCAGCACTACGTCGACGACTGTCTTCATGGCGTCGAGGGGCCACACGGTCGTGACTTCACAATGCGCTGGACCGAATCAGTGGTCGCCGATACCTGCCGCATCCTGATCAGGGGCGGCATCTTCCTGTACCCGGGCGACAGCCGGCGAGGTCATTCGCAGGGCCGGATGCGGCTGGTCTATCAGGCCAATCCGATCGCATTCCTGGTTGAGCAAGCGGGCGGCCTTGCCACCGATGGTGTCAACCGAATTCTCTCGCAGGTGCCTCA
The DNA here is from genome assembly GCA_037138615.1 of Mycobacteriaceae bacterium. Classification (GTDB taxonomy): domain Bacteria; phylum Actinomycetota; class Actinomycetes; order Mycobacteriales; family Mycobacteriaceae; genus Mycobacterium. The sequence continues at coordinate 21,489 of JBAXIA010000036.1, forward strand.
CTCACTACACCAGAACACACCACTGGTGTTCGGCTCACGGGCCGAGGTAGCGCAGGTCGCTCGCTACCATGACGAGGTCGACCACGCCGGTATCCATTCGCCGCTGTTCACCTCGCGTGGACTTTTCAGGAAATAGGGGGTAAACCGCGTGTCGGCGAAGCATCCGATCATCTCCATCACCGGCTCATCCGGCGCAGGCACCACGTCGGTGAAGGCGATCTTTGAGTTGATCTTCCGGCGCGAGAACGTCGTGGCTGCCTACATCGAGGGCGATGCTTTCCACCGTTATGACCGCGAGGCGATGAAGGTTCGTATCGCCGAGGAGGACGCGAAGGGCAACGACCACTTCAGCCACTTCAATCCGGAAGCAAACGAACTCGACATCCTGGCCGAAGTTTTCGAGGAGTACGGACGCACCGGAACCGGACGTACCCGCACCTACATGCATGACGAAAAAGAGGCTTTGCAGCACGGCCAGCCAGCCGGCACGTTCACCCCATGGCGCCAATTCGAAGCCAGCGACCTTCTCTTTTACGAGGGCCTCCACGGCTGCGCGGTGACTGAGACGGCGAATCTTGCCAAGCTCGCCGATCTCAAGATCGGAGTCGTGCCGGTCATCAATCTCGAGTGGATCCAGAAGATCCATCGTGACCAGGCCAGTCGGGGCTATTCGACCGAGGCGGTAATGGACACGATCCTGCGTCGTATGCCCGATTACGTTCGCTACATCACGCCGCAGTTCTCCGAAACCCACATCAACTTCCAACGGGTGCCCGTTGTCGACACGTCGAATCCGTTCGTGGCGCGCTGGATACCGACACCGGACGAGTCGATGTTGGTGATCCGATTCGCCAACCCGCGGGGCATCGACTTCCCGTACCTGCTGTCGATGATCGGCGACTCCTTCATGTCCAGGGCCAACACCATCGTCATGCCCGGAAACAAGCTCGACCTCGCTATGCAACTGATCCTGACTCCGCTGATCCTGCAGTTGGTCGAACGTAAAAGGCGCAGCTCATAAGGGTTAACAGTCGAACGCCCGCCAGCAATTCAGAACCCGCCTAGCTGCCATCGGCTGCCGCTATACTTCCCCGGCAATGGGCCAGTTGCCACATACCTCGTCGTCCGCTGTGAAAGGAACCACCGTCATGGAAGCTACGCCCAGCGAAATCAGAGGCAAGGAACGCTATAAAGCCGGCGTGCTGAAGTACTCCCAGATGGGCTACTGGGACGGCGACTATGAGCCCAAAGACACCGACATCCTGGCGCTATTCCGAATCACTCCGCAGGAAGGCGTCGATCCCATCGAAGCCGCCGCGGCGGTGGCCGGGGAGAGCTCCACGGCCACCTGGACGGTGGTGTGGACGGATCGGCTGACCGCGGCGGACCAGTACCGGGCCAAGGCCTACAAGGT
>JBAXIA010000037.1:0-22650 GCA_037138615.1 Mycobacteriaceae bacterium
TCGCCGGTGTATCGGGCCTTCCGGCCTGCGGATCCGTGGCGGACGATCAGAACACTCTGGGTGTCAGCGGGCATCTTGGCGAAGCGTGTGACCATCTTGCGGTCGGCCCGGTAGGTAAGCCGCTTGGACGCCTCTCGGGTCGGCAACCACACCAGTTGATCGACTTCGTCGCCCGGAACAAAGTCGCCGCCGTGGCTGCGGGCCACCCAGTAGTGGACGATCTTGATGCCGTTCGGGATCGGATAGCCCACGGTGCCCAGGCGCCGACCGAGATGTGCGCGGTGACCGGTTTCCTCGAAAATCTCGCGCACCGCGGCAACCGGTTCGGTCTCGCCGGGATCGAGTTTGCCCTTCGGCAGTGACCAGTCGTCGTATCGGGGGCGGTGGACGACGGCTACCCGCGGGTCACCGGAGTCCGGATCCGGCTGCCACAGCACCGCCCCCGCCGCCAATACCGGTTCGTCGGCTTTCTGATTCTCAGGTGTCGTCACGAGCGTCGTCTGTTATCTCGAACTGCAGTTGAATTCAGGGCCGATCGCTTTCACGACTGCCGATGCTTTTCCATCAGCCAGACCTGATGGTCCCGAACCTGGCGACCGTCCTTCGGTGACGCGGTCCATTTTCCGTCGGCGCCGAGTTCCCAGCAGCGGGTCGATGGATGCATGGCGGACTCGAACACCTCGTCGAGGTATCCGGTCAGCCTGCGGTCCTTGACCTGTGCCATCACCTCGACTCGGCGGTCGAGATTGCGATGCATCATGTCGGCGCTACCGATCCAGAACTCGTCAATCGCCTCAAAGTGCATGACGCGGGAATGCTCCAGGAACTGGCCGAGAATCGAGCGAACCGTGATGTTCTCCGAGAAGCCCTCGACGCCCGGACGCAATGCGCAGATTCCGCGCACGACAATCTCGACACGGACCCCGGCCTGGGATGCGCGGTAGAGACCGTCGATGATGCCCTCGTCGACGATTGCGTTGGCCTTGATCCGGATTCGTCCAGTTTTACCCTCTCGGTGCGCGGCGGTCTCCCGCTCAATGCACTCGAGGATGCCCTTCCGGATACCCTCCGGGGCTACCAGCAGGTTGCGGTAGCCCACCTTGCGCGAATAGCCGGTGAGCGAGTTGAACAGGTCGGTGAGATCCGCGCCGATATCGGGCGACGCCGTCAGCAGGCCGACATCTTCGTAGAGCCGAGCGGTTTTCGGGTTGTAGTTGCCGGTCCCGATATGGCAGTAACGCCGGATGGTCGACCCCTCGCGCCGCACGACAAGGCAGGTCTTGCAGTGTGTCTTGAGTCCGACGAGCCCGTACACCACGTGCACCCCGGCGTCTTCCAGTGCGCGTGCCCACTTGATATTTGCCTGCTCGTCGAAACGCGCCTTCAGTTCGACCAGTGCAACAACCTGCTTGCCGGCTGCGGCGGCCTCGATGAGAGCGTTGACGATCGGCGAATCGCCTGAGGTTCGGTACAGCGTCTGCTTGATCGCCAGCACCTGCGGGTCGGCGGCGGCCTGCTCGATGAATCGCTGCACACTGGTGGAGAATGACTCGTAGGGATGATGCACCAGCACGTCCCCGTCGCGCAGGGTGGCGAAGATGCTCTTCGGGGTCTCGCGTTCGGCGAAGGCGGGGTTGGTGGCCGGCACGAAAGGCGGATCCTTGAGTGCTGGGCGATCGACGGCATAGACCTGCCACAGCGCCGAGAGATCCAGTAGTCCGGGTAACTGCACCACGTCCCCTGGGTCGACGTCGAGTTCGCGTAGCAGCAGACCCATCATGTGCTCAGACATCTCACCGGAGATCTCAAGACGCACCGGCGGACCAAACCGTCGCCGGGCCAGTTCGCGTTCCAGGGCCTGCAGCAGATCTTCGTCGCGGTCCTCGACGTCCATGTCGGCGTTACGGGTGATCCGGAACGCGTGACGATCGACGATTTCCATGCCCGGAAACAGTGCCGGCAGGAATGCGGCGATGAGTTCTTCCATCGGCAGGAAGCGGATGGTCTCGGTCTCGCCGTCGGTGCTGTTGAGCCGGACGAATCTGTCGACGTTGTCCGGCACCTTCACCCTGGCAAAGTGCTGACCGCCGTCCTCCGGGGACTTAACGGTGACGGCCAGGTTCAGGCTCAGCCCGCTCACGAACGGGAACGGATGGGCTGGGTCGACGGCGAGCGGGGTCAGGACCGGGAATACCTGCTCCTGGAAGTATTTCGAAAGATCAGCGCGTTCGGCATCGGACAGATCAGCCCAACCGATGAACTCAATGCCCTGCTTAGCAAGCGCCGGTCGAACCGAGTCCAGGAACACCAGCGCATGCCTGGTAGCGAGTTGCCTGGTGCGGTCTTCGAGACGGCGCAGTTGTTCGCGCGGGGTGAGTCCGTCAGCGGAGCGGACCGTCAGGCCCATCTCGTCGCGTCGCTTGAGGCCGGCAACCCGAACCATGTAGAACTCATCCAGGTTCGAGGCGAAGATCGCCAGGAATTTGGCTCGTTCCAGCAGCGGGAGCGAGGTGTCGGCGGCCAGTGCCAGCACCCGGGCATTGAAGTCCACCCAGCTCAGCTCACGATTGAGATAGCGATCCTCGGGCAGTGGGTTGTCGATGGCCTCCGAGGTGGTCGCCGGCGGAGCCTCGGGAGCCGCATGCTCGGTTTTTCGGTCGTCCTCGGGAGCTCGGGACTGGGTCTCGGCCTCGGTCATCGGATCATCATCCCTTATCTAAGACACCTGAGGACAACTGCCACTAAATGTTCACCAACCTCATGTTCTCCAAGCTCTCTGCCAGGTCAGGCGATGGCCTCCGCCGTGGCCGCTCCGACGCCCAGTACCCGCGCCTCGGCAAGATCCTCGGGTGTGTCGATATCGCATCGCAGACCCGGCCATGCGCCGATGAGCTCAACGGCCCCGGAATCCCGATGTCGCGACGCTGAATCTGGACCGAAATGAGGCTGGGGCACCCCGCCGAAGGTGAACAGCGCGGCGGTCCCGGTGCCCTGTCGGTCGGCGACAAAACTTCGCGCGTTCATGCGGGCCGAAGCGAGCGCCTCTCCGAGTTCCCAGGCTTTCAGGGCTGGTAAATCCCCCTGCAGAACCACGATATTGGTCATGGTCTTCGATAACGACACGGCTGCCGCCAGCACGGCATTGTTCAGCGGGTCGGGGTGGTGCGCGGGGGTGGGGTCCGCGAGAACAATCGCGCCCAGTTCGCGGGCTGCGGCGGCCGCCGTGAGGTCTGGTGTTACGACGGTGACCGACCCGACTCCCGCAACGTCCTTGGCGGCGGCGATGGTGTCGATGAGCATCGCGAGCACGACGCGTTCGCGTGCGCCCGCCGAGAAAAGAGGTGCCAGTCGAGTCTTAGCCGCAGAGAGGCGTTTGACGGCGATGATCAGGCCGACATCAGGCTCACCGCTCATGGTCGCCATCCTGCCAGCGTCACCGTGATTAGGTTGACGGGCGCCCCGTCGAGGAACGCCTTTGTCGACACGAGGCCACCGATGGTGCGCAGAGGTGGAGTGTGAGATGAGTGGCTCGCTGGGGACGGCGGCGGTAATGGGCGCCGGCGCATGGGGTACCGCCGTGGCCAAGGTGCTCGCCGACGCCGGAAGCGAGGTCAGGCTGTGGACCCGCCGGCCGGAGTTGGCCGATGAGATCAACACCTCCCACATCAACGGCGGCTACCTGCCTGGTGTCCTGCTGCCATCCTCAATCCGGGCCACCGCTGACCCGGCTCAGGCACTCGACGGCATGAGCACCGTGCTGCTGGGCGTGCCGTCGCAGACGATGCGGGGAAACCTTGAAGCGTGGCGGGGCGATATTGCGACCGGAGCGACAGTGGTCAGCCTGGCCAAGGGCATCGAACTCGGCACATGTCTTCGGATGAGCGAGGTGATCGTCGCGGTGACGGGTGTGGAATCGGGTCAGGTCGCGGTGGTCTCCGGACCGAATCTGGCCGGCGAAGTCGCTGACGAACAACCCACTGCGACGGTGGTGGCGTGCTCGGACTCCGGTCGCGCAGTTGCCTTGCAGCGTGCGCTGGATACCGGGTATCTGCGGCCCTACACCAACTCCGACGTGGTGGGCACCGAGATTGGTGGCGCATGTAAGAACGTCATCGCGCTGGCTTGTGGGATGGCTGCCGGGGTGGGTCTGGGCGAGAACACCGCCGCGGCCATCATCACCCGTGGGTTGGCAGAGATCATGCGGTTGGGAATCGCGTTGGGCGCCAACGTCACAACACTCGCCGGACTGGCCGGGGTGGGTGACCTGGTGGCTACCTGCACCTCGGCCCAGTCACGCAATCGCGCCTTCGGATACCGGCTCGGCCGCGGGGACACCCTGACTGCGGCCAAGCGCGCCACGCACAGTCAGGTCGCGGAGGGAGTCACGTCATGCACATCAATTCTCGAACTGGCATCCAGGCACGATGTCGAGATGCCGCTGACCGATGCGGTGAATCAGGTGTGCCACCAGGGGTTGTCCGTCGATGAGGCAGTAGCATTGCTATTGGGCCGCAGTACCAAAGCGGAGTAAAACGATGACACACGGTGACCGAACCCAGGACTACGGCGATTCCACTCGCACCGTCACAGCGGTTGACAGCCCGGCGATTCCGGGTGAGCCGCTGAGTCCGATCCCGGTTCTGGCATCGGCCTATCACCTTTCCGATGATGAAGGCTCCGAACCGCACGTGTACGGCCGCTACTCGAATCCCACCTGGAGCCACCTGGAGTCGGCACTGGCGAGCCTGGAAGCGGCACGCTCGGCGCTGGTCTTTGGTTCCGGCATGGCTGCGGTCACCGCGACCCTGCGTGTCCTGGCCAGGCCGGGCTCAGTGCTTGTTGTTCCCGCCGACGGCTACTACCAGGTGCGTCGTTTTGCGCTGGAAAGTCTTGCCCCCCTGGGAGTTACAGTCCGCGAAGCGACGGCCGCACAGTTGTGCGAGGCTGCCGAGACCGCTGACGTGGTGCTGGCTGAGACGCCCACAAATCCTGCGCTGGATGTCGTGGATCTGCGCCGGCTCGCCGGAATCTGCCGTAGCCGCGGGAGCCGACTGGTGGTGGATAACACCACTGCGACCCCGCTTGGTCAGCAGCCGCTATCGCTCGGCGCCGATCTGGTGGTGGCCAGCGCCACCAAAGCACTTGCCGGACACAGTGATCTGCTCGCCGGGTACGTCGCCGGTGGTGAGCCCGACCTGATGGCGGCGATCGAACGGGAGCGGTTGCTGGCCGGGCCGATCCTCGGCGCAGTTGAGGCCTGGCTGCTGATGCGCAGTATCGGCAGCTTCGGGTTGCGCTTCGAACGGCAGTGCCAGAACGCACTGGCCTTGGCCGTCGAGCTCGCAGGCCATCCGCGGGTACGTGCGGTGCGCTATCCGGGTCTGCCTGCTGACCCGTCCTATCCGATCGCCACCACCCAGATGCGTCGATTCGGCGGCTTGGTGTCGATCGAACTCGCTGATGCCGGCGCCGTGCAGGCACTGGTCCGACACAGTGAACTACTGGTGGCGGCGACCAGTTTCGGCGGAATCCACACCTGCGTGGATCGCAGGGAACGGTGGGGTGATGAGGTGCCCGGTGGATTCGCTCGTATCTCGGCGGGAATCGAGGACACCGACGATCTGGTAGCCGACGTCCGGCGGGCGCTGGACGCGGGCTGAGGGTTCGCCGCATCCGGCCCTGTAGCCTCTCTAGCTTGTGACTGCCCGTTCTCACCGAGCACGGATACGCGTCGCCGTCGTCTACGGTGGTCGCAGTTCCGAGCACGCCATATCGTGTGTGTCGGCCGGCAGCATCCTGCGCCACCTCGACCCGCAACGCTTCGATGTGATTCCGGTCGGCATCACCTCCGACGGGATCTGGCTGCGCACCGACGCGCGCCCCGATGATCTGGCTATCACCGATCGGCGACTGCCGGGGGTCACCGGCCAAGCGGAAATTCCGCTGGCTCTGGCCGCCGAGGTTCTGGCTTCGGTGGATGTTGTGTTTCCGATCCTGCACGGACCCTACGGGGAAGATGGCACCATTCAGGGATTGTTGGAGCTTGCCAATGTGCCCTACGTCGGCGCCGGGGTGTTCGCCAGTGCGGCCGGGATGGATAAGGAGTTCTCCAAGAAGCTGTGCGCGGCCGCCGGCCTTCCGATCGGTGACCACGTCGTCCTGCGTTCCCGGCAGGTTGGCCCGGCCGCCGAAGATCTTGAGCGTCTGGGCTTTCCGCTATTTGTCAAACCCGCCCGTGGCGGCTCCTCGATTGGCGTGAGCCGGGTGACCTCGGCGGGTGAGCTTCAGTCGGCGATCGCTGACGCCCGTCGGCACGATCCGAAAGTCATCATCGAGGCTGCGATCAATGGCCGGGAATTGGAATGTGGAGTGCTGGAGTTCCCGGATGGATCGGTGAGAGCCAGCACCATCGGCGAGATCAAGGTGCCCGGAGTTGGCGTCTACGACTTCGATACGAAATATCTCGATGATGCCGCCGAACTCGACGTACCGGCCGCCCTGGATGACACGATCGCAGATGAATTGCGGCACTTGGCGATTCGCACTTTTACGGCACTGGACTGCCAGGGTCTGGCCAGGGTCGATTTCTTCCTGACCGAGCAGGGTCCGGTTGTCAACGAGATCAACACCATGCCGGGGTTCACCACGATCTCGATGTACCCGCGCATGTGGGGTGCCAGTGGGGTTGACTACCCAACCCTGCTGGGAACCATGGTGGAAACCGCACTCGCCCGCGGTACCGGTCTGCGCTGAGGTCTGTCAGGCCGGTGGTCCGGGCCGTATCGGTATGGCCGGCATCGTGCGCGCGATCACCTCGGACATGGTCTGGATCGGCGTCGGTCCCGAATCGGCCGGCAGGGTCAGCGCGATGTACACCGGCCGATCCACGCTGACCCAGGTACTGCGCTGGGTATCGCTGTCATCGATTCGGAACCACCCGACGTCATCCACCATCTGGATGGGTCTGCCGACGACGAACTCCGCGGGCCGTTCCAGTCCGCAGCGCAGGATGACCGGTTCGCCGTCGCCGCGCCAGGCGGCGGTGCCGGCCGGAGTGGGCTCGGCGGTGTCAGCGCGCTGGAGATCGCCGAGGGAATCAGGAAGTGTGGCGAGCAGCGCGCGGCATTCGGCGGCGTGAGCAGCTGGTGCCGGAACGGCGGCGATGGCGACTGGTGTGGGCGCTGGGTTGCGGGTCGCGGCGATCGCCAGGATCGTGCCGACCGCCGCGACTGCGATCGTGAGTGCGGCGATCAACAGAGCGCGGGAGGGACCGGCGCTGTCGGACTCAACGGGGTCGCCCTGCACAGGCTCTTCAGGCTCATCCGCGGTATCGCCGGGCACCTCGTCTCCTTGATGTCGCTGTTTCCGGCCCTAGACTGACTTGCTCAAGGTAGCGCAGGGCTCGTGACGGGAATGGGAAGAGGAGACGCGGTGGCAGACGGGTCCGATCCCACGCTGAGACAACTGGGGGAATTCGCCGTTCTGGACCGCCTTATCACCGGGCGACCGGACGCGGTCGGAGTCAGTGTCGGACCCGGTGATGACGCCGCCGTGATCGACGCGCCGGATGGTCGGGTGGCCGTCAGTACGGACATGCTCGTCGAGGGCCGTCATTTCAGACTGGACTGGTCGACCGCGCATGACGTGGGCCGCAAGGCGATCGCGCAGAACGCCGCCGATATCGAGGCGATGGGTGGGCGCGTCACAGCCTTTGTCGTTGGATTCGGTGCGCCCGCGAGCACGTCGGCCGCACGAGTGGCTGAACTCGGCGACGGCATGTGGGCCGAGGCCGCAGCGCTCGGAGCGGGCATCATCGGTGGAGATCTCGTTGCCAGCCCGCAGTGGGTGGTCTCGGTGACGGTGCTGGGTGATCTGGGCGGCCGCGCTCCGGTATTGCGCAGCGGTGCGCAGGCCGGTTCGGTGATCGCGGTGGCCGGTGACTTGGGTCGATCTGCAGCGGGACTTGCTCTGTGGGACAGGGGAATCAATGATTTCGCCGATCTGCGGCGCCGTCATCTGGTGCCGCAGCCGCCGTATGGTCAGGGCGAAGCCGCCGCCGAGGCTGGGGCGCAGGCCATGACCGACGTTTCCGACGGTCTACTGGCCGACCTCGGTCATATCGCGAAGGCCTCCGGTGTCACGATGGACCTTGATCGAGCAGCACTGCGCTCCGACGTCGATGCGGTGACTGCGGCCGCACAGGCGGTGGGTGTGGAACCGTGGTCGCTGGTGCTGGGCGGCGGCGAGGACCACGCTCTGGTGGCCTGTTTCCCGGATGCGCCGCCGCGGGGCTGGCGGGTGATCGGAAGTGTCAGAGATGGTGCGCCCGAGGTTCTGGTCGATGGGGTGGCGTGGTCAGGCCCTGCGGGCTGGCAGTCGTTCGACTGACCGCCTTAATCTGCCGTCGGCAGGGCCGGGAACATGCTTGACAGGTATTCCGCATCAATGAAGTCGAAGTTCATGTCTTCGACCGACATGAAGTGACGCACGCGATTGAAGAAGTCGTTGATCTCGCGATTCAATGCGTCTCTAGCGGGATCGGTCGAATCTGGGGCGAGCGTGGTGGTCAACCGCAAAGCGAAATTACGGAAGAGAACTCGGTGAGCACTCTTGGCAACGTCTTCCGGAGCGAGCAGTCGCAGTTCGGAAAGACTCTGCATGGCGTAGGAATAGGACCCATCGAGCACGCCGGTATTGCGGAACAGCTGGTATAGAACTGCTCCGCGGTCCGCGTCGGCTCTGATCGTCGGATCGATCAATCTCGCGACCTTGGCGAGTTCGTCGTCGGTTTTGGCAGTTATCAGGGCGCTGGCTGCCGCACCCCACCGCTGGACGATCCGATCGATCGTCGCTTCGTTCGTATGGTCGGGCAATGACGCGATGAATCCGATTGCGGCTTCGCGGACTTTCTCACGAAGATTACGCAGCCGATCAACCTCCGAGGAAACTTCAAAATTTCTCCGCGACGCCCAGTACGTGACGAGCCCGCCGACGACTGTGCCGGACAGACTTGCCCCAGCGGTGATGGCCGGGATGATCCAGGCCGAGTTGCCGGCCAGGACTACTGACCGGCGTTGTGGGCCAGTTCTAAGGCCCACTGGCTGATGAAGCGCCCCGCCGGCGGCTCCCCGCGGTTGCATGATCCGTCAGATTCACCGACCCGTTTGACCCACAGATAGGCGTCAGCGTGCGCTCCCGCGGTGGCCGTGGTGGGGCGTACGCCCAGTGCGCGGCCACTGGGGTTGCACCACATCAACGGGGAATCCGGCGCAGGACCGACACCGTTGCGCGAGGTGTCGATCACATAGTGCGCACCATTGGTGAGTGCGGACACGGCCTCGCCGTATCCGATCTCCTCCTCGGTGGTGAAGTAGTTCGTTGTATTGAGACTGAAGCCCCGCGCGCGTTCCACCCCGACGAGGTTGAGGCGGGTGGCGATTTCTTCGGCGCTCAACCACCTCGAGTGCCCACCGTCGATGTACACGGCCGCGGCCGGATCCGCGGTCAGCGTCTCGACGGCCGAGCGGATCAGGCCGTAGCGTTCCTGGCGCTGGTCAGCGGACAGGCAGTCGGCCATGTCCAACGCGTCGGGTTCCAGGATGATCGCTGCGGGCATTGAGCCCAGTCCGGCGGCGACGGCGCTGATCCATCGGCTGTAGTCCGCACCCGAGGCGAATCCGCCTGCTGCGAAGCTCCCGCAGTCCCGGTGGGGGATCGCGTAGAGAACCAGAAGCGGCATACTCCCGGCGGCCTGGGCGGCACCGACGTACCTCGACACCGTGCTGGTGACCGTGGCGGTGGGAAATGCGTGGTCAAGCCAGTAGGCCTGGGGGGTGTTGGCGATCGCGGTCAGGGTGGGATTCGGCGGGTTGGCGTTCCTTGCGGCGACCATGGACGCCGAGATGGGATCGACGTAGAAGGGCTTTCCGGCCAGCGGGTTGGATTCGGAGACCAGGCGCAGCGCCGGGGCGGACCCGGGCTGCACTGCTGCGAGTGAACACACGGTGCTCACGACGGCCGCCACCGCCATGGCGGGGGAGATCCACCGCGCGACGGCACGGGCTGCTGAGACGATCACCTGAGATAACTTAGTGCACGTTGAAAAAAGCGGCACGCTAGTTTGTCAATCGTGAGTGCCCGGCCGCTGAGCGAGCTCGTGGAGGCCGGCTGGGCGACGGCCCTGGCGCCGGTGTCCGATCAGGTCACACAGATGGGCGAGTTCCTGCGTGCCGAGATCGCAGCCGGCAACCGCTACTTACCGGCAGGCCCTAATGTGCTGCGGGCCTTCACCTTTCCCTTCGAGGCGGTCCGGGTGCTCATCGTCGGCCAGGATCCCTATCCCACACCGGGACACGCGGTCGGACTGAGTTTCTCGGTGGCCCCCGACGTCCGGCCACTGCCGCGGAGTCTGTCGAATATCTTCACCGAGTACAGCGCTGACCTGGGCTATCCGGTCCCCGCCAACGGTGATCTCATACCGTGGGCGCAGCGCGGCGTCATGCTGCTCAATCGGGTGCTGACGGTGAGTGCCGGTACGCCGGCCTCACATCGGGGAAAGGGGTGGGAAGCGGTCACCGAATGCGCGATCCGGGCGCTGGCCGCGCGAGAGGAGCCGATGGTGGCGATCCTCTGGGGCCGCGATGCGGCCACACTCACACCGCTGTTGGCCGAGGGCGGGTGCGCGGTGATCGAGTCAGCACATCCCTCGCCGCTGTCGGCAAGCCGGGGATTCTTCGGGTCGCGACCCTTTAGCCGAGCGAACGATCTGCTGGCCGGGATGGGCGTCCCGGCGGTGGACTGGCGCCTGCCTTCCAGCGGTGACGAGTCGCCGACGGCTGCTAGCCGCGAGTGACCTTGCCGGCCTTCAGGCAGGAGGTGCAGACATTCACGCGGTGCTTGTTGCCGCCGGGGCGATCGGTCGCGCGGACGGTCTGGATGTTGGGGTTCCAGCGTCGGTTGGTCCGGCGATGCGAATGCGACACGGCTTTGCCGAAGCCGGGGCCCTTCCCGCAGACGTCGCACACGGCAGCCATCTCGAACTCCTCAGATCTTGAGTAAAGGCCAACAACCGCAAGGCGGGTGACCCGACAACTCGCTAAGGATACCGGGGTGGGGAGATCAACGCCAAAACGGGTGCCGGATCGCTGGTCACCTCGCTGACCTGGATCCGGCGCCGCTGCCCCCAGGGTGACGTCGACTGTCGGCTGATCTGGCTAGGCTGACGCGAAACGCCGAGGGTGCCAGGGATCAGGAGGTGTCGATGCCGGACCGGCGGCTGGACGCATCAGCCCTGCGTGACTGGGCGCACTCCGCCGTGAGTGACCTGCTGCGCCACGCCGACGAGATCAACCGGCTCAACGTCTTCCCGGTGGCTGATTCCGACACCGGCACCAACATGCTGTTCACCATGCGGTCGGGTCTGGCCGAGGCGGACCCGGCCGCTGCCTCCGGTGATGTCGCACAGGTTGCCGCGGCGCTGGCTCGCGGCGCCTCCGACGGCGCACGCGGCAACTCCGGGGTGATTCTGTCTCAGATTCTGCGTGCGCTGGCGGATGTGACGGCGGAGGCGAAGACCGACACCGATCTGGCAGACACCGGTCTCACCGATATCGATGCGGCACTGCTTGCCGCGACACTGCGGCATGCGGTCGTGCTGGTGGTGTCGGCGATGGGCGGTGAGGTGGTGGCCGGCACCGTGGTGTCGGTGCTGCAGGCCGCCGCGGATGCGGTCGAACAGGGTGCTACCGAGGGCTCAGGTCTGGCGCAGGTGCTCATCGGCGCCGGTGAGGCCGCCGCAATCGCACTCGAGCGCACCCCCGACCAACTCCCGGTGCTCGCCGAAGCGGGCGTGGTGGACGCGGGTGGGCGCGGACTATTGGTGTTGCTTGATGCGCTCACCGCCACGGTCACCGGTCACGCGCCGCATCGGCGCGCCTACCAACCCGGGCCCGCCACACCCGGCCATGTCGTGGCCGCGACCGGAGCGCCCCAATTCGAGGTCATGTATCTGGTCGGTGACTGCGACGCCGAGGATTTGGATCGGCTGCGCGGCGCTCTCGAGCGGGTGGGCGACTCGATCGCGCTGGCACCGTCAACCGCAGAACGGCATTCGGTCCATGTGCACACCGATGATGCGGGTGCGGCGATCGAGGCGGGCCTGGCGGCCGGAGCGGTGAGCAGGATCCGCATCTCGGCACTGGCCGGGGGCCGGGTGTCGCCGGGCGCCTGGAGCAGACAGCGCGCGGTGCTGGCAATCATCGACGGGGACGGCGCCGAGGAGTTGTTCCGTACGGAAGGGGCGACCGTGGTGCGCCCGGACGCCGACCTGATCGATCCGGACGACGGTGTCAGCGCCGAGGAGCTCCTGCGCGCCCTGGTCGACACCGGTGCCGCCCAGGTGATGGTGCTACCCAACGGCTACGTATCGGCGGAGGACCTGGTGGCCGGCTGCACCGCCGCGATCGGGTGGGGTGTTGACGTAGTGGCGTTGCCGGCCGGGTCGATGGTGCAGGGCCTGGCCGCGCTGGCCGTCCATGATTCGTCCCACCAGGCCGTGGATGACGGCTACACCATGGCCCGGGCGGCAGCCGGATGCCGGCGCGGATCGGTGCGCCTGGCCACCCAGAAGGCACTGACCTGGGCGGGCGCCTGCGAACCCGGTGACGGCCTCGGTATCGCCGGCGACGAAGTGGTGGTGGTGGCAGCAGACCTCGGGGCCGCGGCAGTCCGGCTGATCGACCTGCTGATGGGCTCCGGCGGCGAGCTGGTCACCGTCCTGATCGGTGCGGACGTCGGATCGGCCGCTGATGATATTGCGGGCGCACTGGCCGAGCACGTCCGCCGCCGCCACCCGGGCACCGAATTCACCAGCTACCGCACCGGCCACCGGGGTGACACCCTGCTGATCGGGGTCGAATAGCCGTGGTGGGCCTGACCGATCGACTCGATGCCATCCTGGGCGACAAGGCATCCCGGGCACTTGATGACGTCTTCGGCATCCGCACCGTCGACGATCTGCTGCGCCACTACCCGCGCAAGTACAGCCACGGTATGTCGGTGCGCGGCGAGGATGACGATCCGCCCGAGGAGGGCGAGCACATCACCTTCGTTGGAGAGATCGAGAAGGCCGAGGTTCGCTGGACCAATCGGACGCCGCGACGGGAGTACCTCGTCGTGACGCTCTCGCAGCGGCGACCGAAGGTCACCGCCACCTTCTTCAATTCCAAGTACATCAAGAAAGATCTGGTCGTAGGCGCCAAGCTGATGCTGTCGGGCGAGGTGGGTTACTACAGGGGCACGATGCAGCTGACCCATCCGGATTTCCTGGTGCTCAACTCCCCGAAGAGACGCACTGTCGGTACCAAATCGCTCAAGACCATCGCCGAGACCGGCAAGGGTGACGATGGCGAGTTCTCGATGTCGGTATTCGAGCGGGACTTCTTCCCGATCTACCCGGCCAGCTCGAAGCTGCAGAGCTGGGATATCTATGCCTGCGTGCGGCAGGTCCTGGACGTCTTGGACCCGGTCCCGGAACCGTTTCCGGAAACATTTGTCCGGCAACACAATCTGATGTCGGAAGACGCTGCGCTGAGGGCCATCCACCTCGCCGAGAACGAGATCGAACGTCAGCGAGCCAGGCAGCGGCTCACCTTCGACGAGGCAGCCGGGATGCAGTGGGCCCTGGCGAAACGCCGCCACAGTGAACTTGCCGCGTCCGGACCGCCGGCTCCGCAGCGATCCGACGGCCTGTTCGCCGCACTGTCTGCGCGGCTGCCATTCGAGCTCACCGCGGGCCAGATCGACGTGCTCGGCGTGCTGTCCTCGGAGCTGTCCGGAACCAAACCGATGAATCGGCTTCTGCAGGGTGAAGTCGGGTCAGGCAAGACCATCGTGTCGGTGCTCGCGATGCTGCAGATGGTGGACGCCGGCTATCAGTGCGCACTGCTAGCGCCTACGGAAGTCCTTGCCGCCCAACATGCCAGGTCGATCCGTGATGTTCTGGGTCCGCTGGCGATGGCCGGGCAACTCGGCTCAGATGAGGGCGCGACCCGGGTGGCACTGTTGACTGGCTCGATGTCGGCCGCGCAGAAGCGTCAGGTGCGCGACGAGGTTGCGACGGGGCAGGCCGGAATCGTAATCGGCACCCATGCGCTGCTCTCGGAATCGGTCGAGTTCTCCCGACTCGGACTCGTCGTGGTCGACGAACAGCACCGCTTCGGGGTTGAACAACGAGATCGCTTACGCGCCAAAGCTCCCGATGGTCTGACGCCACATCTGCTGGTGATGACCGCAACACCGATTCCGCGTACCGTGGCGCTCACCGTCTTTGGCGATCTCGAGACGTCGACAATGCGCGAACTCCCGCGGGGCCGCCAGGTGATCGCCACCAACACCATTTTCATCAGCGATAAGCCGCAGTGGCTGACGCGGGCCTGGCAGCGAATCGCCGAGGAGGTCGCGGCTGGACGGCAGGCCTACGTCGTCGCCTCGCGGATTGACGACAGTGACAAGACCGGCGATGAGGAAAAGGGGCCACCGCCGGTGCCTGTGACCACGCTGTATGAGCAGCTGAGTCACGGTCCGCTGTCCGGGCTGCGACTCGGTCTGATGCACGGTCGGCTGCCCGCTGAGGAAAAGGATGCGGTGATGGCCGCTTTCCGTGCCGGGGAGATCGACGTCCTGGTCTGCACCACCGTGATCGAGGTTGGCGTGGACGTGCCGAACGCGACGGTGATGGTGGTGATGGATGCCGATCGGTTCGGTATCAGCCAACTGCACCAGTTGCGCGGGCGGATCGGGCGGGGGCAATACCCGAGCCTGTGTTTGTTGGCGACCCGACTGCCGGAGGATTCCAAGGCCGGTGAGCGGCTCAACGCGGTGGCCGGAACGCTGGACGGGTTTGTCCTGGCCGATCTCGACCTCGCCGAGCGTCGCGAGGGAGATGTGCTGGGGCGCAACCAATCCGGCCGGGCAATGACACTGCGGTTTCTGTCTCTGGCTGAACACCTCGAGGTGATTCTTGCCGCGCGCGAACTCTGCGATACCCTTTACGCCACTGATCCCGCCAACCCCGGGATGGCTGTGATGGCCCAACAGTTCACCGGTGGCGACCGGGTGGAATACCTGGATAAGTCGTGAAGCGTGGTGCGCTGCTGTGGCTGGCCGTGTTCGCCGCCCTGGCCGTGATCGTCGCCGCTGAGGTGATCTCCGCATCGGGGCCCGCCGATATGAGCGCTGGTGCCGAGGTGCCGACTATCGCACCGGGGGCCGACGTGCTCGCCGGACTGACCGTGGTCCCGGAACGCGTCCGGGGCTATGACTACCGGCGGGCGGCTTTTGGGGATGCCTGGGATGACGACAATGACGCGCCGGGTGGACACAACGGCTGCGACACTCGTGACGACATCCTCAATCGCGACCTGTCGGACAAGACCTACGTGGCGACGAGCCGTTGCCCGCAGGCAGTTGCCGCCGGCACCCTTCGCGACCCGTATACCAACGCCACGGTGGCATTCATCCGCGGTAATCAGGTGGGTGCCTCAGTGCAGATCGACCATCTGGTGCCGTTGGCGTTCGCCTGGGATATGGGGGCGCGCAGCTGGAGCGATGAGATGCGGATCCGCTTCGCCAACGACCCGGCCAACCTGCTGGCGGTCGCCGGGGAAGCCAATCAGGACAAGGGAGATCAGCCGCCGGGCACCTGGATGCCTACCAACGACGCCTTCTGGTGCCAGTACGCCGTCGGGTTCATCGCCGTGCTGCGCGGCTACCGACTTCCGGTGGATCAAGGTTCGGCCCAGCGGTTACGACAGGCCGCCGGGACCTGCCCGGGGGGTTGAGTCCACCCGGATTGTTCAGTTGTCGCCGCGTAGTTGCAGATCTGCCGCCTGCTTAACACCCAGGGCAGCAAAGTATTCCGACTCATGTTGCTGCCAGCGCAGTATGTCGTCACGAAGATGCTCACCATCGCGATCAAGAACCCGACCCACCAATGTCTGCGGATCGGACTCAATCCAGATCGCGAGTGCGACGCTAGTGCGCAGCAGGGGATTTCCCGATCCGACGCCGTCAAGAATGAGGTATCGCGAACGGGGGACTGTGACGAGTTCGGTGAACGCGTGCACGTGCCAGTCGTACCGGTGGTACCGCGGCTCGGCACCGAGTCGCAGGGGTTCGAAAATCGAGGTCTCGATGCGCTGGGGGAGTTCACGCTCCAGGTCCTGTGACCAGCCGTCGTACAGATCGTCCATATGAACGATCTGGCAGTCGACCAGCGCAGCGGCAAGGGACGCCGAGAAGGTTGTCTTACCCGAACCTGCCGGACCATCAATCGTAACGATGCGGGTTGACCCGCAGACAACACCTGCTGCGCGCACCTGATCGACAATGTCGCCCACGCTGTAGCGCGGCATCACGTCATCAAACTCATCTCGGTGTTGAGTTCCGATTTCCATCGGACCCAACCGCGAACCGCAATCGCAGTGAAGAGGGCATACAGAATTGCCGTGAAGTACAGCCCGTTGTAGGCGTACTCCACGGTGTAGACGGCATCGACCACAAACCACACCGCCCAACTCTCGCGGTATTCGCGGACCATGAGGATCTGGGCGACGATGCTGAAGACCAGGCCGAAGGAATCCGGCCAGGTGGTCGCCGCACCGATCGAGGCGAACCACGGCGCGAGGACCGCGGTGGCAGCTGCTCCGATAGCTCCGACAGCGATCCGTTGGCCGGTTGTCGCGACGCGCGGTTGAGCACCCTGAGATGGCCACCCGAACCAACCCCAGATCGCCGCGGCGATGAAGACCAGCTGCAGAGCGGCGCTGGCATAGAGATCCCAGTGGAAGAACAGCCATCCGTACAGCGCGCTACTAATGGCCCACCACGGCCAGGTGATCTTCTTGCCGGTGGTGCCGAGCCACACCCCGATCAGCGATGTCACCACGGCCACGAATTCCAGCCAGGTCAGTTCATAGGACAAGACGGTGACCATGGTTTGGGTGGCGAATTGGTCGATCGCCGTAAGGAAACTGATGTGGTCCTAGCTTTCTACAGATTCGGGTTGGGCCAGAAACGGGTGCCGTCATCGAGGCCGTCGATGGTCTCCATCTCAGCCGGCGACAGCTCGAAGTCGAACACGTCAATGTTTTCGGCGATGCGGGCCGGCTCCGATGAGCCGGGGATCACCACATTGCCTAACTGGATGCTCCACCGGATCAGCACCTGTGCGGGCGTCTTTCGGTGCGCGGCGGCCACCGTCGCGATTGCCGGGTGGGCCAGCAGCGTACCCATGCCCAACGGTCCGTAGGCCTCGGTGACGATCGAGTATCCGACATCAACCGCCCGCATGGCGGCCTGATTGCACAGCGGATGCAGTTCGAGTTGGTTGACCGCCGGCGTGACGAATGACAGGTCGATCAGGTCGGTCAGTTGCTCTGCACCGAGGTTGCCAACGCCGATCGAGCGGGTGTCACCAACCTGCTGGGCCTTCATCAGCCCGCCCCACGCGTCGATGTACACACCGTTCTGTTCCACTGGCCAGTCGAGCAGGCACAGATCGATGTAGTCCAGGCCGAGCCGGGCCAGGCTGGCCTTGCAGGCGTCCTGCGCGCCTTGGAAACCCTGGTCGGCATTCGTCAGCTTGGCGGTGATGAAAAGCTCGTCTCGCGCGATGCCGGAATTGGCGATGGCCCGGCCGACGGCTTCTTCGATACCGGGAACGGTGTCGATCAGGCGGTAACCGGCCGCCAGCCCCTCGGTCACCGCGGCCTCGGCCGCCGCCGCCGGCAGCTCCGCGACGCCCAGCCCGAGCACCGGGATGCTGTGGTCGTCGCTGAGCGCAAGGGTGGGAATCCCCGCCGTCGGCGTCATGTCACCTGCCTGTGCCTTGAAGTTCTCCGGTGGACCAC
Organism: Mycobacteriaceae bacterium; assembly: GCA_037138615.1. Taxonomy (GTDB): domain Bacteria; phylum Actinomycetota; class Actinomycetes; order Mycobacteriales; family Mycobacteriaceae; genus Mycobacterium. The sequence continues at coordinate 17,910 of JBAXIA010000037.1, forward strand.
AGATCGCTGTCTCCGGCTGAGGATAGTACGCAGCGCCCACGGCGATTCGGCCAGTGCTGCGCGACCGCGACACCGTCGCTTAAGCCTGGTGGGCGTAAGCTGCCCGCGAGGTCGGGCGCGCGGCGCCGCCGGAGTGTCAATGAGGAGGCAGCCATGACAGTGAGCGTGGTCGGCGCACCCCGGCGTCGCGCCGTCAAGGAACGGGCTCTGATCGCGGGAAACCGGCTGGGCGTCAAGCTGATTCCACGCCTACCCAACGGGCTCAAGCGACTTCTCTCCGGTGGCCGTGCTGTCACGATCGACGGCAATACGCTGGACCCTGCACTGCAGATGATGCTTGCCGCGCAACGCGCACTCGGTGTCGAAGGCCTCGTGGTGGCCGATAACGTAGCCGCCACCCGGGCCGGTAATCGCGACCTCACCCAGACCCTCGACGAGCCCGACGTTCGGGTAGCCGGGATCCGGTCGGTGTCCATCCCGGGCCCGGCCGGTGTCATCCCGGCTCGGCACTACCGCCCCGCCGCCGGCGGCGAGCCGACGCCACTGGTGGTCTTCTACCACGGTGGGGGATTCGTCTTCGGCGATCTCGACACCCATGACGCGGCCTGCCGGTTGATCTGCCGTGACGCGGGCGTGCACGTGCTCGCCATCGACTACCGTCTGGCTCCCGAGCACAAGGCACCCGCCGCCGTTGACGATGCCTACGCCGCCTACCGGTGGGCTCGGGAGCATGCCGGCGAGCTGGGCGCCGATCCCCGACGGGTCGCGGTGGCCGGCGACAGTGCCGGCGGATGTCTCGCGGCAGTGGTCACCCAACAGGCCCGTGATGCCGGCGATCCACTGCCGTCGCTGCAGTGGCTGATCTACCCGGTCACCGACTTTCGGGGCCTGGCCCACTCGCGCAGCCTGCTGGGCGACGGGTTCCTGCTGACCAAACACGATATGGATTGGTTCCAGGAGGCCTACATCGGCGGTTCTGGTCTGGACGTCACCGATCCCCGGGTTTCCCCACTGCTGGCCGACGACCTGTCCGGGCTGTCACCTGCACTGGTGGTGACCGGCGGATTCGACCCATTGCGGGACGAAGGCGAGCAGTACGCGACCAAACTCCGGGAGGCCGGGGTCGCCGTGGATCACCGGCGAATGGGCTCGATGATCCACGCTTTCCTCAACCTCAACGTGCTCGGCGGCGGAGTCAGCCGGGCCAACGCGGAGATGATCTCTGCCCTGCGGGCCCACCTGGTCCACGATTGATTCCGGCTCGCTGGGCTCCGCCGGTACTCTAGAAACGCCAACCCCACGTCATCGACAGCAAGGATCAAGCCGAACCGTGGCCACCAAAAAGAAAAGCACGCCCCGCTACGACCTCAACGCACAGGACCGCAAACGCGATATCGCCATCCGTTGGGGGTTGGTCGCGCTGGTCGTCCTGTTCGCCGTCGGATTGGTGCTCTACATCGTCAAGGGCAAGGAAAACAAGCCCGGCGTCGAGGCCCAGTCGGTCCGGGTCACCTCGAGTGCTCTGATCAAGAAGGACGGCACCGACGAGCCCAAGGCGGTGTTGTCAATCTACGAGGACTTCCAATGCCCGCACTGCCGGGACTTCGAGAAGACCTTCAGCGCGTCGCTGAACAAAATCGTCGAGAGCGGTGCCGCGGCGGTCGACTACAACATGGTGACGATCCTCAACGCGACCAACAAGGGCTACTCGATGCGGTCTGCCAATGCCGCCTACTGCGTTGCCGACGAGAGCAAAGATGCGTTTGTCCGGTTCCACTCGGCACTGTTCGCCAACCAGCCGGCGGAGGGCTCGGGCACCGGACCCGATAACGCGTCGCTGATCGAGACTGCGCGGCAGTCCGGAGCCGTGGGCGGTGTCCCCGCATGTATCGACAGCGGCAAGTACAACGACATGGTGAAGGGTCTGGCTGCCGCCTCGAAGATCAACGCCACTCCGACGATCCGGCTCAACGGCCAGGACATCAGCCCGGCGACTCCGGAGGAACTGATCGCTAAGGTCAGCCAGATCGTGGGACCTGTTCCCGCGCTCGCGCCGACCCCCGGGCCGACCCCCGCGCCTGCACCGGCCGCGCCTGCGCAATGAGCCTGACCACGGCGGAATCGGTGCAGCCCGCCGGTGCCCCAACCGATACGGGCGCCACGGTGAAGGTTGGCCGCGCGAGCGCATGGTGGGTCCTCATTGCCGGCGTGATCGGGCTGACCGCCGCGGCCACCCTGCTGATCGAGAAGATCGAGATGCTCAAGGATCCGGCCTACGTGCCGACCTGCAGCATCAACCCCGTGCTGTCCTGCGGGTCGGTGATGCTGCGCCCGGAGGCATCGGCGTTCGGCTTCCCCAACCCGCTGATCGGTGTGGTCTCATTCACCCTGGTGATCGTGACCGGAGTGCTGTCGGTGGCGCGGGTCGGGCTGCCTCGGTGGTACTGGGTCGGTCTGATGACCGGCGTCGGAATCGGTGTCATATTCGTTCACTGGCTGATCTTCGAGAGCCTCTACAACATCGGCGCACTGTGCCCGTACTGCATGGTGGTCTGGTCGGTGACCGTACCGCTGTTCGTGGTGGTCTCCTCGATCGCGCTTCGGCCGCTTGCCGGCAACCCGGTGGCCAGGTCCCTCTACCAATGGCGGTGGCAGCTGGTGGCGCTGTGGTTCACGGCGGTCGCCCTGGCGATCCTGGTCCGGTTTTGGGACTACTGGTCCACCCTGATCTAGGCCGTTGAGTAGGTGACCCGGATCGTCGCCGGCGCAGCAGGGGGCCGCCGGCTGGCGGTTCCGCCACGTGGCACCAGGCCTACCACCGATCGGGTGCGCGAAGCGCTGTTCAACGTGCTCGCCGTGCGTCGCGACTTTGACGGATTGCGGGTGCTCGACCTGTATGCCGGTTCGGGCGCACTCGGACTCGAAGCGCTCTCCCGCGGGGCCGCCTCGGTGCTGTTCGTCGACAGCGACCGGCGCGCCGCCGAGGTGATCGGACGCAATATCGAGGTGGTCGGGCTACCGGGGGCGACGGTGCGTCGAGGCACGGTGGCGACGGTGCTCGCGACAGGCACCCCGGAGCCGATGGACCTCGTGCTCGCCGACCCGCCGTACCAGGTGGCGGCCGACGAGGTGGATCAGGTTCTGGCCAGCCTGTGCCGCGGTGGCTGGGTCCATGCGGGCAGCGTCGTGGTGGTGGAGCGCCCGTATTCATCGCCGACCCTGACCTGGCCGCAGGGCTGGACGGTATGGCCGCCGCGGCGTTATGGCGACTCCCGACTGGACGGGGCCGAGGTCGGCCCCGAAACGAACTCCGGATCCGGCCCGGCGGACTGCTAGCGTCATCACCCATGAGCGGCGCGGTCTGCCCCGGATCCTTCGACCCGGTCACCCTGGGACATATCGACGTGTTCGAACAGGCCGCCGCCCAGTTCGACGAGCTGATCGTTGCGGTGCTGGTAAACCCCAAAAAATCCGGCATGTTCGACGTCGACGAGCGGATCGCGATGATCACCGAGGCCTGCGTTCACCTGCCGAACCTTCAGGTCGAGGCTGGGCACGGTCTGGTGGTGGACTTCGTCAAAGCGCGCGGATTCACCGCGATCGTCAAGGGACTGCGCACCGGGACCGACTTCGAGTACGAGCTGCAGATGGCCCAGATGAATAAACACATCGCCGGGGTGGACACGTTCTTCGTTGCCACCAGGCCGCAGTACTCGTTCGTCTCATCCTCACTGGCCAAGGAAGTGGCAGGTCTTGGCGGGGATGTCTCGGCCCTACTGCCCGATTCGGTCAACCGCCGCCTCCAGGCCAAGCTCACGGGCTCCTGAGGGGCCATTTATCTGTCTGTTTGGCGACACACCGTATCGGCACCGCAGTCACAGGCGTAACACCAGGCACACTGGTCACTACCAACAAGCTGGAGGGTGGCGCCGTGTACCGAGTATTTGAAGCGCTCGACGAACTGAGCGCAATAGTCGAAGAGGCCCGCGGTGTGCCGATGACTGCCGGCTGTGTCGTCCCTCGCGGCGATGTGCTGGAACTTGTCGACGACATCAAGGACGCCATCCCCGGCGAACTCGACGATGCCCAGGACGTGCTGGACGCTCGCGACTCGCTGCTCAACGAGGCCAAGGAACACGCCGACTCCGCGGTCGCCAATGCCAACGCCGAAGCCGAGTCCGTGCTCAGCCATGCCCGTGGCGAGGCGGACCGGCTGCTCTCGGATGCCAAATCGCAGGCCGACCGGATGGTCTCCGAAGCCCGTGCGCACAGCGAGCGCATGGTCGGCGAGGCTCGCGAGGAGTCGGTCCGGTTGGCCACGACAGCCAAGCGTGATTACGAGGCGGCGACCATGCGGGCCAAGGCCGAGGCTGATCGTCTGGTCGAGAGCGGCAACATCTCCTACGAGAACGCCGTCCAGGAGGGCATCAAGGAACAGCAGCGGATGGTGTCGGCGACCGAGGTGGTTCAGGCCGCCCACGGCGAAGCCACCCGGCTCATTGATGCCGCCCACGCCGAGGCTGACCGGTTGCGCGGTGAGTGCGATATTTACGTCGACAACAAGCTGGCGCAATTCGAGGACTACCTCAACGGCACCCTTCGCTCGGTGAGCCGTGGTCGTCACCAATTGCGGACCGCTGCCGGAACCCACGACTACATACAGCACTGACCGGCTTCCCGGTCGGGATACAGCACTGACCGGCTTCCCGGTCGGGATACAGCACTGACCGGCTTCCCGGTC
>JBAXIA010000038.1:0-22337 GCA_037138615.1 Mycobacteriaceae bacterium
TCAGCGATACTGGCCTGGTGACTCTGACCGATGCTGAATTGGCCGCAGATCTGGCCGAGACAGCCGGACAGTTACTTCTGGCGGTACGACATGAGGTCGGACACGACTTTCCGCCGGCACTGGGCGATGCCGGTGATATCCGGGCCAACGCAATGCTGCTGAAGCGGTTGCGCGCCGAACGGCCCGCTGACGCGGTGCTCTCGGAAGAGGCTCACGATGATCTGAAGCGCATCCACGCCGACCGGGTCTGGATTATCGACCCACTCGACGGCACCTATGAGTACTCGATGCCCTATCGCGAGGACTGGGCGGTGCATGTGGCGTTGTGGCAGCGAACTGGACCCGGGAGCCCGGACGGGACGATTACCGACGCCGCGGTCGCCCTGCCCGCTATTGGCGAGGTGCACCGCAGTGACACCGTGAAAGCCCCGCCGCTCCCGCGGCCGGGCCCGATCAGAATCACGGCCAGCGCCAACCGGCCACCCGCGGTGCTGTGGCGACTTCGCGATCGCCTTGATATCGAGTTCGTCCGGATCGGTTCGGCCGGCGCCAAGGCCATGGCGGTCGTGCGCGGCGACGTCGACGCCTACATCCATGCGGGTGGGCAGTGGGAGTGGGATTCGGCTGCGCCGGCAGGGGTGTTGCAAGCGGCCGGTTTGCATGCCACCCGGATCGACGGCTCCCCGCTCCGCTACAACCAGCGCGACCCGTATCTCCCCGATCTGTTGATGTGTCGCCCGGAGATGGCAGACCTGCTCCTCGACGCCATGTGGTTGGCGAGCTGATATGCAGGCGTGGCCGGCCGTCGCTATCCCAGAGCTGCCCGGGCGCGGGCCGCAGTTACGGCTGTACGACAGTGCCGACAGGCAGGTTCGGCCCACGGCAGTGGGCGACACCGCGACGATGTATGTCTGCGGTATCACGCCCTATGACGCAACGCATCTGGGTCATGCGGCCACATATCTTGCCTTCGATCTGATCTACCGGATTTGGCTGGATAACGGGCACCGTGTGCACTACGTCCAGAATGTCACCGATGTCGACGACCCGCTGTTTGAGCGGGCGGCCCGGGACGGAGTTGATTGGCGCGACCTCGGCTCGCAGCAGATCCAACTTTTCCGCGACGATATGACGGCGCTGCGAGTGCTTCCGCCGCAGGACTACATCGGCGCAACTGAGGCCATGGCCGAAGTGGTTGCGATGGTCGAGAAACTGCTGGCCTCCGGCGCCGCCTATGTCGTCGATGATCCCGAATATCCCGACGTCTACTTCCGCGCCGACGCCACGCCGCAATTCGGCTACGAGTCCAATTACGACCATGCCACCATGCTGCGGCTGTTCGGCGAGCGCGGTGGTGACCCGGCACGGCCCGGCAAAGTTGAGCAATTGGATGCACTGCTGTGGCGGTCCGAGCGGCCCGATGAGCCGAGTTGGCCGTCGCCGTTCGGCCCCGGCCGACCAGGCTGGCATATCGAATGCTCCGCAATTGCGCTGAGCCGCATCGGTTTCGGATTCGATGTTCAAGGTGGCGGCAGTGACCTGATCTTTCCGCACCACGAGTTCTCCGCCGCACACGCCGAATCGGCCACGGGGGAGCGGCGATTCGCACGTCATTACATTCATGCAGGAATGATCGGCTGGGACGGACACAAGATGTCGAAGAGTCGCGGCAACCTGGTTCTGGTATCACGGTTGCGGGCTGACGGCGTAGACCCGACTGCGATTCGATTGGGACTACTCGCCGGGCATTACCGGAGCGATCGATTCTGGAGTGACGATGTGCTTGCCGAGGCCAGCGCGCGGTTGAACCGCTGGCGGACTGCAATGCGGATGGCGACCGGCCCCGACGCGGCTGACGTGATCCGGCGACTCCGGCGATACCTGGCCGATGACCTCGATACCCCGAACGCCCTTGCCGCCATAGATGGCTGGGTGACAGACGCACTGGAGTACGGCGGCCACGACCCGACGGCTCCGGCAATGGTTGCTACTGCCACTGATGCACTATTGGGAGTTCAGATTTAGGACGGTGAGCGGAGTCGCCCCCGTGGCCCTACAGAACGACTACTCCGTAGTTGCCGATTTCGCTTCCGAGGTAGCGCAACTGATCGGTCGAAGAGCCGAAGGTCTGCTCGATAGCGGTCAGTCGGGCAGCGTAATGCGCGATGGGATACTCGGCGGTGACGCCGATTCCGCCGTGCATCTGGATCGCCTCCTGGGCGATGTGTCGGCCGGACCGGCCGATCTGCAGTTTGGCCCGGGATGCGACCATCGGGTCGAAACGTCCGTCGGCGACGCTCATCGCGGCGTAGAAGTTCATGCTGCGGGCCAACTCCAGGGACACGTACATATCGGATGCACGCTGAGTCAGGGTCTGGAAGGTCTTGAGCGGAACGCCGAACTGCTTGCGTGCTTTGAGGTAGTCGGTTGTCAGCCGGAGGGACTCCTCCATCGCGCCGACTGCCTCGGCGCACAGAGCCGACTGGAAACGGATGACGGCGGCCTCAATGTGTGTGGTCGCATCCCCGCCAGCGCCGAGCGGCCGGGCCGCAGCACTCGTGAATTCGATGTCTGCACCGCGATTGCCGTCGAAGGTCCGGAATGGGTGCCTGATCGTTGCTTCCCCGTCGACCAGGAACAGCCCGGAGCCGCCACCGGGCAGCGCGGCGCTGACGACGAGTACGTCGGCGGTGTCGCCGGCGAGCACCGGGCTCTTACGGCCGTCCAGCGTCCACGAATCGCCCTGTTGAGTTGCACGCGTTGCTAATTCGGCAAAACCGCGACGATCGGGTTCGGTGTGGGCGAAGGCCAGTAGCTTCTCACCGGCGGCCACATCATCCAGCAGTGCGCGCTGCCCATCAGATCCATGAGCTGCGATCACCGCACCGGGGATCAAGGCTGCCGCCGCGACCGGTTCGGGCGCGAGACGCCGACCGATCTCGGTCATTACCACCATCACCTCGATCGGTCCGGACTCCTCAGCCTCGAAGCCCAGGCCCAGGATGCCGATCTCGGCGAGTTGCTGCCACACCTCACGGCTCCAGCCGAGTTCTGAGTCGACGACCTTGTTGCGACTCTCGGTGTCGTAGCTGCGGGCCAGGACGTCGCGCGTGGTATCAGCCAGCATCTGCTGCTCGTCGGACAGATCGAAGTTCATTGTCACAATCCCAGGATCGTCGCGGAGATGATGCTGCGCTGAACCTCGTTGCTGCCGCCGTAGATCGAGGTCTTGCGGAAGTTGAGGTATTTCGATGCGGGATTGTGTGCTCCGGTCTCGACCGGCAGCGCATCGGGGCCCGCGACCTCCACCAATAGCTCGGTCACGGCCTGTTGCAACTGGCTGCCGCGCAATTTCAGGATCGACGAGGCCGGATTCGGTTTGCCGCTGGCCTCGTCTCCACTCACCCTCATCTGGGTGAGTTCGAGCGCCAGCAGCTCGCCCTCCACTTCGGCGACCCGGGCGGCGAATAACGGATCGTCCAGGAGGCTTTCATGACCCAACGGCGTCTTGGCGGCCCGCTCCTTTACCTCGGAGAGCCACACCTTGGTGGTGCCGATGCGGGCAATACCGGTGCGTTCGTTGGACAGCAGGAACTTGGCGTAGCTCCAGCCGGCGTTCTCCTCGCCGACGAGTTGGTTGACCGGTACGCGGACGTCTTCGAAGAACACCTCGTTGACTTCGTAGCTGCCATCGATGAGTTTGATCGGCCGCAGCGTGATGCCCGGAGTGGACATCTCAACCAAGATGAAAGAGATGCCGGCCTGCTTCTTCGGCGCGTTAGGGTCGGTACGTACCAGCAGGAAAATCCAATCGGCGAACTGGCCCAGCGTGGTCCATGTCTTCTGGCCGTTGATGACGTAATGGTCGCCGTCGCGCACCGCCGTTGTTCGCAGCGAGGCGAGATCGGATCCGGCCTCGGGCTCGGAGAAGCCCTGGCACCACCAGATATCGAGGTTGGCCGTCGCGGGCAGGAAGCGCTCCTTGACCTCCTGGGAGCCGAAAGCCGCGATTACGGGCCCCACCATGCCGGTGTTAAAGGTCAGCGGCTGAGGCACACACGCGAGTTGCATTTCATCCGACCAGATCTGGTGCTGCAGCGGTGACCAGTCCTTGCCGCCCCACTCGACCGGCCAGTTCGGGACCGCCAGACCCGCTTTGTTCAGAATCCGCTGGGTGGTGATCAGGTCTTCGCGGAATTGCGAGCCGTCGTTGCGCTCTCGCTCGCGGATCTCCGCCGGAATCTGCGTGGTGAAGAACTCGCGCAACTCCTCGCGGAATGCACTATCGGCTTCGCTCAGTGCCAGTCTCATGTGACCTCGAATCTTCTACGGGTGCCGACAGCACGGTATCGCATGACGGGACCGCTGGATTCTAGGCCTAACGCCCCCGGCGGCGCAGGTAGCGCTCGAACTCCGCCGCCAGCGTGTCTCCGTCCACTTTGGACAGCGCCTCGTTGACGTCGACCTCGGCGTCGCCCCGTTGCTCGAGGCTGGCGACGTAGTCGGCGATCTCCTCGTCATCGGCCGTCATCTCGTTGACGGCCTCCTCCCATTCCTCGGATTGGGTGGGCAGGTCGGCGAGCGGAACCTCGATATCGAGCACTTCCTCGACACGCCGCAATAGCGCCACGGTGGCCTTGGGATTGGGTGGCTGCGAGACGTAGTGCGGAACCGCCGCCCAGAAGGTGACGGCCGGGATGCCGGCGGCCACACAGGCGTCCTGGAAAACCCCCGCGATACCGGTCGGGCCTTCGTAGCGGGATTCCTCCAGCCCGAAGAACTTGGCCGACTCTGGTGAGTAGGCGGCTCCGGAGACCGGCACCGGTCGGGTGTGCGGGGTATCGGCCAGCAGAGCACCAAGGATGACCACGGTATCGACGTTGAGCTTGTCGGCGATGGCGAGCAGCTCGGCGCAGAAGCTGCGCCAGCGCATATTGGGCTCGACCCCGTGCATGAGCACGATGTCACGGTCGGAGCCGGGCGGCCGGCAGTGCGAGATCTGCATCGACGGCCACACCAGTTCGCGGGTGACGCCATCGATCTGTCGGATCACCGGACGATTCACCTGGTAGTCGTAGTAGGCCTCGTCGTCGATCTCGACGATCGGCTGCGCTTCCCAGATGGCGTCGAGGTGTTCGAGAGCATCACTGGCGGCATCGCCGGCGTCGTTCCAGCCCTCGAACGCCGCGACGATGATGGTGTTGTGGAGTTCGGGCAGATCAGGCCCCTGAGCGCCACTGAAGTTCCATGCCGTCACCCACTCAGCCTAAGCCCTGCCCGGCTGGGATGAGCCTGATAAGACCGGCCCCGCCGCCATCGAAGGGATCCACCGTCCCCGGGACCGGCAGGCGGTTCATGGTGGCGGGGGAGACGTCGACCGGGGTCACGTCGTAGACTTTTCCGGTCGAGAGGCGTTGCAACGGGTTCTGGTCCCCCGGAATCCGCCACGCTCGGCAGAGTTAAGGACGCCTTCCGCAGTGGAAGGAATCAGATTGAGTGCCCCGGAAAACAGCCGCCTCGAGGCAAACATCCGCCCGGACTGCACCGACGAGCTGACGGCAACCCTGCGCCGACGGATCATGGTGATCGACGGCGCGATGGGCACGGCGATTCAGCGGGATCGACCGGACGAGGCCGGCTATCGCGGCGAGCGGTTCATCGAGTGGCCGACGGCTCTTCAGGGCAACAACGACCTGCTCACTCTGACGCAGCCGGACATCATCGCCGGAATTCACCGCGAGTACCTCGAGGCGGGTGCCGACATCCTCGAGACGAACACGTTCAACTCCACCGCGGTGTCGCTTGCCGACTACGACATGCACGAGCTGGCGTACGAGCTGAACTACGCCGGCGCCGCCCTGGCCCGCACGGTCTGCGATGAGTTCAGCACGCAAGCCAAGCCCCGCTATGTCGCCGGTGCCATCGGGCCGACGACGAGGACCGCGTCGATCTCGCCTGATGTCAACGACCCCGGCGCCCGCAACGTCTCCTACGACCAGCTGGTGGCTGCCTACCTCGATGCCGCCAACGGTCTGGTGGACGGTGGTGCTGATCTGCTTATCGTCGAGACGATCTTCGACTCACTAAATGCTAAGGCGGCGGTGTTCGCCGTCGAGACGTTGTTTGAGGAACGCGGACGCCGGTGGCCGGTGATCATCTCGGGCACCATCACCGATGCGTCTGGGCGGACGTTGTCCGGTCAGGTCACTGAAGCATTCTGGAACTCGATCAGACATGCACAGCCGATCGCGGTCGGCCTCAACTGCGCCCTGGGCGCGCCCGAGATGAGGCCCTACATCGCTGAGATGGCGCGAATCGCCGACACCTTTGTGTCCTGCTACCCCAATGCCGGCCTACCCAATGCCTTCGGCGAATACGAGGAGTCCCCGGAGCGCCAGGCCGGCTACCTCGCCGAGTTCGCCGAGGCCGGCCTGGTCAACCTGGTCGGTGGCTGCTGCGGAACAGCGCCGCCGCACATCGCGGAGATCGCGCGCGTCGTCGAAGGCTTGAGACCGAGAGAAGTGCCGCGCATTTCCGTCGCCACTCGGCTCTCGGGTTTGGAGCCGCTCAACATCACCGACGATTCCCTGTTCGTGAATATCGGTGAGCGCACCAACATCACCGGCTCAGCCCGGTTCCGCAACCTGATCAAGGCTGAGGACTACGACACCGCGCTATCAGTCGCCCTCCAACAGGTCGAGACCGGTGCACAAATCCTCGACATCAACATGGACGAGGGCATGATCGACGGCGTCGCCGCGATGGACCGTTTCACCAAGCTGATCGCAGCGGAACCGGATATCAGCCGTGTCCCGGTGATGATCGACTCCTCTAAGTGGGAGGTCATCGAGACGGGCCTGAAGAACGTGCAGGGTAAACCGATCGTCAACTCGATCTCTCTCAAGGAGGGAGAGGAAAAGTTCGTCCGCGAGGCACGGCTGTGCCGCAAGTACGGCGCCGCTGTCGTCGTGATGGCCTTCGATGAACAGGGCCAGGCTGACAACCTCGAGCGTCGCAAGGAGATATTCGGTCGGGCTTACCGGATCCTGACCGAGAATGTCGGATTTCCGGCTGAGGACATCATCTTCGACCCGAACTGCTTTGCGCTGGCGACCGGTATCGAGGAGCACGCGACCTATGGGATCGACTTCGTCGAGGCGTGCGCCTGGATCAAGGAGAACCTTCCCCGTGTGCACATCTCCGGCGGTATCTCAAACGTATCGTTCTCCTTCCGCGGCAATAACCCCGTCCGCGAGGCGATCCATGCGGTGTTCCTGTTCCACTCCATCAAGGCCGGCCTGGATATGGGCATCGTCAACGCCGGTGCGCTGGTGCCCTACGACTCGATTGATCCCGAACTGCGGGATCGAATCGAGGACGTCGTCCTGAACCGTCGCGAGGACGCGGCCGAAAGGCTGCTGGAGATCGCTGAACGGTTCAACAGCTCGGAGAAGGCTGACGACCCGGTAGCAGCCGAGTGGCGATCTCTTCCGGTCCGTGAACGGATCACACACGCTCTGGTCAAGGGTATCGACGCCAATGTCGATGCGGACACCGAGGAATTGCGGGCAGAGATCGCCGCGGCAGGCGGTCGCCCGATCGAGGTGATCGAGGGTCCGCTGATGGACGGTATGAACGTCGTCGGCGACCTCTTCGGCGCGGGCAAGATGTTCCTGCCCCAGGTTGTGAAATCGGCCCGGGTGATGAAGAAGGCCGTTGCGTACCTGCTGCCGTATATCGAGGCGGAAAAACAGGAGTCCGGTGCAGTGACGGGTAAGGACACCAACGGGACCATCATCATGGCAACCGTGAAGGGCGACGTTCACGATATCGGTAAAAACATCGTCGGAGTTGTTCTGCAGTGCAACAACTTTGAAGTGATCGATCTCGGTGTGATGGTGCCTGCGCAGAAAATCCTCGATGCGGCGAAAGAACACAATGCCGACATCATCGGGTTGTCAGGCCTGATCACCCCCTCTCTCGATGAGATGGTCAATGTCGCCGTCGAGATGGAGCGTCAGGGATTGCAAATCCCGCTACTGATCGGAGGGGCGACGACATCGCGCGCTCACACGGCGGTGAAGATATCGCCGCGCCGTTCCGGCCCGGTGGTGTGGGTCAAAGACGCCTCCCGGTCGGTGCCGGTCGCTGCCGCACTGCTCGACGACAAACAGCGGGGTCCGCTGTTGGAAGCCACCGAAACTGACTACGCGTCTCTTCGCGAGCGGCACGCACAGAAAAACGAGCGGCCGATGCTCACATTGGAGAAGGCGCGTGCGAACCGGACGCCGGTTGAGTGGGCCGGTTACACCCCGCCGGTGCCCGCCCAAGGCCTCGGCGTGCGGGAATTCGGCGACTACGACCTCTCCGAACTACGCGAGTACATCGACTGGCAGCCCTTCTTCAACGCCTGGGAGATGAAGGGCCGCTTCCCCGACATCCTTAATAACCCGGTATCTGGCGATACTGCCCGCAAGCTGTACGACGATGCGCAGGAGATGCTCGACACTCTGATCAAGGAGAAGTGGCTAACCGCCAACGGGGTGATCGGGTTCTTTCCGGCGAACGCAGTCGGCGACGATATCGAGCTCTACACCGACGAGACCCGTACCAAGGTTCTCGCCACGTTGCACAACCTGCGTCAGCAGGGTGAGCACCGGGACGGCATACCGAACCGGAGCCTCGGCGACTACATCGCGCCCAAGGGCACCGGACTGGCTGACTACGTCGGCGCCTTCGCCGTCACCACGGGGCTCGGCAGCGGAGTCAAGATCGACGAGTTCAAGGCAGCCAACGACGATTACAGCGCGATCCTGCTCGAGTCGCTCGCTGATCGGCTGGCAGAGGCGTTTGCCGAACGGATGCACCAACGGGTCCGCAAGGAGTTCTGGGGATTCCAGCCAGACGAGGAGTTGGACAACGAGGCGCTCATCGGCGAGAAGTACACCGGAATCCGCCCCGCACCCGGTTACCCGGCCTGCCCGGAGCACACCGAGAAAGCGACGCTCTGGGACTTAATGGATGTCACAGAGCGGACCGGCATCGAGCTGACCGAGTCGATGGCGATGTGGCCCGGTGCTGCCGTCAGCGGCTGGTACTTCTCCCACCCGCAGTCGCAGTACTTCGTGGTCGGCCGGATGGCCCAGGATCAGGTCGCCGACTACGCGAAGCGCAAAGGTTGGACGCTGGCCGAAGCGGAGCGCTGGCTGGGCCCCAACCTCGGCTACAACCCGGAGGATTGATGATGAAAGCCGTGTTGTTCGATATGGACGGCACGCTGGTCGACTCCGAGAAGCTCTGGGAAGTAGCCCTGCAGGTGCTCTACTCCAGGCTCGGCGGCGAGCTGAGCCCGGCTATGCGCGAGGCTACCGTCGGCGGCTCCGCCGAGAGCCTCATGCAGATGGTCTATGCGGACCTGGGTCTGGACCCGGATCCTGATGCGATGGCGACTCATTCCGACTGGCTGCACGACTATACGGCTGACCTTTTCGACGGCGGACTCCCGTGGTGCGAGGGTGCCCGTGAACTGCTCGATACGCTGGCGGATGCTGCGGTGCCGATGGCATTGGTGACGAATACTCGGCGCGCGCTGACCGAACGTGCCCTGGATAGCATCGGTCGGCATTACTTCACAGCCAGTGTGTGCGGGGATGAGGTAGTGCGCGCGAAGCCCGCGCCGGATCCCTACGAACGGGCCGCGGCTCTGCTGGGAATCGATCCTTCGCAGTGTCTGGCCATTGAGGATTCGGTCACCGGGGCCGCATCGGCTGAGGACGCCGGCTGTCCGGTTCTGGTGGTGCCCAATGACGTCAAGGTGCCGGGTAGCCCCCGGCGCCGTCATGTCACGTCGCTACGAGGTCTGAACGCCGTTCGATTGCGGGAGATCCACGCCGAGTTGATGCTGAGTGTGTAATCGTATTTCCATACGGTTCGGATAGTTTGCGGAAAGGGACTCCTAATGTCCGGTCAGGGCCCAACCAGCGACACACCCTCGGTATTCGACGATGAGGAGTTCTCCGGGCGCGGTGTGGTGCGGATCGCCTCGGTGGCTGCACTCGGCGGCCTGCTGTTCGGCTACGACAGTGCGGTGATCAATGGCGCGGTCGACTCCATCCAGCATCGGTTCAACGTTGACAACGCATCTCTCGGGTTCGCTGTGGCATCGGCTCTGCTCGGTGCTGCCGCAGGTGCTATGACGGCGGGCCGCATCGCGGACCGCATCGGGCGCATCTCGGTGATGAAGATCGCTGCAGTGCTCTTCTTCATCAGCGCCATCGGAACCGGCCTGGCTGGCAGTGTCTGGATGATCGTGTGCTTCCGAATCGTCGGCGGCATAGGCGTTGGTGTGGCCTCAGTGATTGCCCCGGCTTATATCGCCGAAACGTCACCTGCGCGCATTCGTGGTCGGCTTGGCTCACTGCAGCAATTGGCAATTGTCAGCGGTATCTTTCTGTCGCTGGCGATCGACTATCTGTTGCAGCGCACCGCCGGGGGTGCAGGCAAGGAACTGTGGCTGGGCCTGGAAGCCTGGCGGTGGATGTTCATCATGATGGCGCTGCCAGCGGTGCTGTACGGCGTGCTCGCATTCACCATTCCCGAGTCGCCCCGCTACCTGGTCGCCACACACCGGATTCCGGAAGCGCGCAAAGTGCTCACCATGCTGCTGGGTGAGAAGAACCTCGATATCACCATCGATCGGATCCAGAACACGCTGGTGGGTGAGACCAAACCGTCGTGGCGTGACCTGCGTAAGCCGGCAGGCGGTTTCTACGGCATTGTCTGGGTCGGTCTCGGGTTGTCCATCTTCCAGCAGTTCGTCGGCATCAACGTGATCTTCTACTACTCCAATGTGCTCTGGCAGGCAGTCGGATTCGACGAGGGTCAGTCCTTCGTGATCACTGTGATCACCTCGATCGTCAACATCGCGACCACGTTGGTCGCCATCTCACTCATTGACAAGATCGGTCGCAAGCCGTTGCTGCTGATCGGCTCGGCCGGTATGGCCACGACACTGGCGACCATGGCGTTCATCTTCGGCACAGCCCCGCAGGTAAACGGCACGCCGCAGCTCAGTGGCGCGGAAGGCCCCATCGCCCTGATCGCGGCGAACCTGTTCGTGGTGGCGTTCGGCATGTCGTGGGGTCCGGTGGTGTGGGTGCTGCTCGGCGAGATGTTCCCGAACCGCATCCGCGCCGCCGCGCTGGGTCTTGCCGCGGCGGCGCAGTGGGCAGCCAACTGGCTGATCACCGTCAGCTTCCCTCAGCTGCGAAACCAGCTGGGCCTGGCCTACGGGTTCTACGCGTTGTGTGCCGTGTTGTCCTTCCTCTTCGTGTGGCGGTGGGTGCGCGAGACCAAGGGCGTGTCCCTGGAGGATATGCACGGCGAACTCGCGGCGAACTAGCCGGCGCAAGACCGGTCGGCGGCGGATGGCGGGAAACCGCCGTGACGGCTGCCCGTCACACATGGAACAATCCCATGGCGTGAAGACCTTCGAGGAATTGTTCGCCGAACTGGGCGAACGTGCCCGCACCCGACCAGGGGGCAGTGCCACCGTGGCTGCACTCGATGGTGGCGTGCACAACCTGGGCAAGAAGATCCTCGAGGAGGCCGGTGAGGTGTGGCTGGCCGCCGAGCACGAGTCGGATGAGGCACTGGCAGGCGAAATCAGCCAGCTGCTGTATTGGACCCAGGTGCTGATGATCGCCCGCGGGCTCGGCCTCGATGACGTCTACCGGAAGTTGTAGTGACCGCCATGTTGCGTATCGCCGTCCCCAATAAGGGGGCCCTTTCTGACTCCGCTGCCGAAATCCTCTCCGAGGCCGGCTACCGGCGGCGAAGCGATCCCAAGGACCTGACCGTCATCGACCGATCGAACGGTGTGGAGTTCTTCTTTCTGCGGCCCAAGGACATTGCGATCTATGTGGGCTCCGGGGAACTCGACTTCGGAATCACCGGCCGGGACCTAGCCGCTGAATCCGGCGCGCCTGTGCGCGAGCGGTTGGCACTGGGTTTTGGGTCCGCCAGCTTCCGCTACGCGGCCCCAGCCGGCCGGACGTGGACCACCGCCGATCTGGCCGGAAAACGAATCGCAACCGCGTACCCGAATCTGGTCCGGAAAGATTTGGTGGCCAGGGGAATTGAGGCGACCGTGATCCGGCTTGACGGCGCGGTCGAGATCTCGGTGCAGCTTGGAGTGGCCGACGCCATCGCCGACGTCGTCGGTTCCGGACGCACCCTGAGCCTGCATCACCTGGCGGCCTTCGGTGAGTCGCTGTGTGATTCAGAGGCGGTGCTGATCGAGCGCGACGGCGTCGGCGACGATGAAAACCGTGCAGCCCGCGATCAGCTGGCCGCCCGGGTGCAGGGGGTGGTTTTCGGCCAGCAGTACCTGATGCTCGATTACGACTGCCCGCGGGCCGTGCTCGAACGGGCCACGGTAATCACGCCCGGGCTCGAATCCCCGACCATCGCTCCCCTGGCCGACCCGGACTGGGTGGCAGTGCGTGCCCTGGTGCCTCGCCGTGACATCAACGCCATCATGGATGAGATAGCGGCGATCGGAGCCAAGGCGATCCTCGCCTCCGACGTCCGATTCTGCCGCTTCTAGCCCAACTCGCGGCCGTGCTAGCGTCCCGATCATGACGCATACGCTTGTATTGCTGCTGGCACTGCTTATCGGCGTGGTCGCCGGTCTGCGGGCCTTCACCGCCCCCGCAGTCCTTGCCTGGGCCGCGATTCTGCAGTGGATCAACCTGTCCGGGACGTGGGCGTCATGGATGGGCCACTGGACGACCGTGGCGATCCTCACGGTCCTCGCGGTCGCTGAACTGGTCAGCGACAAGATGCCGACCCTGCCCAGTCGCAAGTCGGCGCCGCAGTTCCTGGTGCGCTTGGCCACCGGCGCCTTCTCGGGTGCTGTACTCGGAACCGCGTGGGGGTACCGCTGGGGCAGCCTTGGCGCCGGGATGATCGGCGCGGTGCTGGGCACACTCGGCGGTTACGCGGTTCGTACTGCCCTGGTCCGATCGAATGGCGGCAAAGACCGGCCGGTTGCACTGTCCGAGGACGTGTTCGCCGCCGTCGCCGGCGTCGCGGTCGCGTACGCCACCAGTCTGCTTTGATCGATCAGTGCGCGTGGATGATCACGCCCCGAATGTTGCGGCCGGCGAGCATATCGTCGTAGGCCTCGTTGATCTCCTCGAGTTTGTACTCAGCCGTGACCGTCTCGTCGAGCAGAAGTTTGCCTTCCCGATACAGACTGATGAGCCGGGGGATATCGGCACGCGGGTTGGCTTCGCCGTACAGGCTGCCGAGGAGACGTTTCTGGAAGAGCGTGATCATGGCCGTCGGCATCATCGGCGTCACATCGCTGATCGGTGCAAGCGCCGTCAGTACCACCGCGCCACCCTTGCGGATAATCCCGAATGCATCGTTGATCATCGGAGGTTCGACGACGCCGACGGTCAGGATGGCCGAGTCGGCCATCACACCCCGGGTCAACTGACCCACCAACTCCATCGCTTCGGGAATCGAGGTGACGAAGTGGGTGGCACCGAAGAGAAAAGCTTTGTCCCGCTTGGTTTCCACCACGTCTATGACGATGATCTTCTCTGCGCCGGCCAGTCGGGCACCCTGAATTGCACCGCTGCCGATCCCGCCACAGCCGATCACCACGACCGTGTCGCCGGGGCTCACGTCGGCGGTGTTGACTGCTGATCCCCAGCCGGTGGTGACGCCGCAGCCCAGGAGGCACGCCCGGGAGAGTGGAACGTCGTCGTCGATCTTGATCATCGATGCTTCGGGCACGGTGCCGTATGGGGCGAAGGTGCCCAGGCCGATCGCGGCGTAGACATCCCGCCCGCGGGCGTGGCGCCGGAAGGTGCCATCGGGTTGCAGCCCGATCAGACTGTTCGCACCCATATCGCACAGATTCGAGTGCCCGGTCGCACACCAGCGACACCGTCCGCACGCCGGTAGGAAGGCGGCCACCGCGTGGTCACCGACCTTGAGGTCCCGCACACCGGGGCCTACTTCGACGATGACACCGGCGCCTTCGTGGCCGCCGATGATCGGAACCGGGGCGGGCAGGTCCCCGGTTCGGATGTGGTGATCGGAGTGGCAGAGACCGGTGGCCTCGAAGGACACCAGGACTTCACCGTCCTGCGGGGGATCGAGGTCGACTTCCTCGACGCTCCAGTCATGTTCGTAGTCCCACAGGATGGCGGCATTCATCTTCATCAGGTTTCACCGAACGGTCGAGGTGTGAGTCTCGTGAGCATAGGACGCACGCGCCGTCACCGGGGCGAGGACGACGGAGTCTGCTATGGCAGGCTGAACCGCTGTGACCGACAAACCGGGCGTTCCGCGCAGGACAGGTCCGTTTGCCGTCGGTGACCGGGTCCAATTGACCGACCCCAAGGGCCGGCACTACACGATGATTCTTAACCCCGGTGCCGAGTTCCATACCCACCGTGGCGCACTGGCCCACGACGAGGTGATTGGGACCCCCGAGGGCAGCGTCGTCAAATCCGCCAATGGCGATGCGTTCCTGGTGCTTCGGCCACTGCTGGTCGACTACGTGATGTCGATGCCACGCGGCGCACAGGTCATCTATCCCAAGGACGCCGCGCAGATCGTCCATGAGGGCGATATCTTCCCTGGCGCACGGGTGCTGGAGGCCGGTGCCGGATCCGGGGCGCTGACCTGCTCGCTGCTGCGCGCCGTGGGTCCTGCCGGCGAGGTCATCTCCTATGAGGTGCGTGCCGACCATGCCGAGCACGCCGAGCGCAATGTGGCGACGTTCTTCGGCCAGGACCCGGATAACTGGCGTCTGATCATCTCCGATGTGGTCGACTCCGATCTCCCCGATGAATCGGTTGACCGTGCGGTACTGGACATGCTCGCCCCGTGGGACGTTTTGGACGCCGTGGCGCGGATGCTGGTGCCCGGTGGGGTGCTGATCATCTATGTCGCGACCGTCACCCAGTTGTCGACGACTGTCGAAGCGCTGCGCGAGCGGCAATGCTGGACCGAACCGCGCTCGTGGGAAACCATGCAGCGGGGTTGGAATGTCGTCGGGTTGGCTGTTCGTCCGGAGCACACCATGCGCGGGCATACCGCGTTTCTGATCTCCGCGCGCCGCTTGGCGCCGGGCACCGTGACACCGCCGCCGCTGCGCCGCAAGGGCCGCGGCAACAGAGCCGCTGTTGCTGGAACAGATGAGCCCGCCGGCTGACGTTCTCGTGGTCGGCGCGGGGCCGGTGGGCCTGACGGCTGCACTCGCTCTGGTGCGCGGCGGCGTCAGCGTCGATCTCGTGGAGGCTCAGGCGACCCTGGGCAGCGAGTCGCTTGCGGCGACGTTCCACCCACCGACGCTGCAAATTCTCGCCGATCTCGGCATCGATCTAGTCGGTCGAGGCATCGAAGCGCGGACGATCGGCTATCGCGACGCCAATGGCGGACCTACAGCTCGGTTCCATCTGGCCGAGTTGGCTTCTGAGACCTGTTATCCGTATCGCCGACACGTTCCTCAGCTCGAGGTCTGCCGATTGATGCTGGCCAGGCTTGAAGCCTCCCCGGCGTGCCGGATCCGATTCGGCGTCCGAGCGGATGCGGATATGGCCGCCGTCTACCCGTGGGTGGTTGCGGCCGATGGGGCCGACAGCGGGCTTCGTGAGGCAGCGGGTATCGCGTTCACCGGCGACGCCTATGCCGGAACCGTGATTCGCCTACTCTGTGAACCAGGGGGATTCGAGGCATGGGATCCGGTGAGCTATGTCATTGCGGACGACACATCGGTCAGCGTGTTGCGGATGGCTGATCACATCCGAGTGATCGTGCGGATCGATGATGATGGTGCGGTGTCCCCGGCGGCGGCGACCACCACCGCGATCCGGGTGACCGGGGTGATGCCATCGGTGCGATCCTGGTCCCAGTACCGCTCGCAACGCCGGGTGGTGAGAACCAACCTCATCGACAATTTGATACTGGTGGGTGACAGCGCACACGTGACGACCACCCGAGGAGGGATGAATATGAATGCGGGTATTCATGATGCTGCGGTCATCGCGACCGCACTGGCTCGTGGCCCGGAGCATGTCGCCGGCGCGGCCGGTGAGCGGCTTGTCGCCCCGCGCGATGTGTTATTACCACGGACGCACGACACGCTTGAGGAAACTGGTGCTCGGCTGCAGCGGGTTCGGGCTCTGCAGCGAGAGCCGCAAGCACGCCGCGAGTTCTTGCGCCGCGGCGCCATGCTGGACATGGTGAGCTGGCCATGATCCTGGCCGAGATCCCTGATCCTGCGACAGCACACCGTGTCGGGGTTGTGGTTCCACCGTCTAATCCGGTTGTTGAGCCGGAACTCGACGCGCTTGTCGGCAATGATGTGCTGGTCTACGGTTCGCGCTTGCCGCGATTCCCCGGCTTGACCCTGCCGGAGCGCAACCGGATGTACGTCCCGGCTTACGCCGACTGTCTGGATGAACTCTTCGGCCTCGACCCGGTGTGCGCTCTGGTGGCGGTGACCGGACCCAATTACCACCTGGGGGTGGACGGCGACCGGGATATGTGCGCTGATCTCACCAAGCGGTTCGGCGCACCGGTGTACACGGCGAGCTTGGCCATCCACGACATGCTGACCTCGTTGCGGATCAGCAATATTCACCTGTTGTCGCCCTACCCGGACTGGCTTACCGAAGAGACGGTGGGTTACTGGTCGAGAGGTGGGATGAATGTCCTGGCGGTCGACAGCATGCTCAATGCGGGTGAGGACTTCCGTGCCTACGAAACTGGCACCGACGAGGTCGTCGCACGTCTGCGGGCGATCGATCCAGAGCCCGGTTCGGCGGTGTTACTCACCGGCACCGGCCTGGTCAGTGTCGCCAGCATCTACCTGGTCGGGCACGGCTGCCGGGTGCCGATCCTGTCGTCCAACCTGTGCGGTGTCTGGTGGATCCTGAGGCAGTGCGCCGGCAGTTCGGGAAGCGAGCTCTATCAGGAGATCAAACGCGAGGCACTGTTAGCCGCGATCTAGTGGCAGTGCACGCAGTCGATCAGTATTGGAGATCGCCCAGCCACGCGGCTGCCTCGGTCGCCCAATAGGTCACGATGATGCTGGCTCCGGCACGCCGAATCGACAGCAGGAGCTCCTGAATCGCGCCGGCGCGGTCCAGCCTGCCCTGCGCGGCCGCCGACTCCACCATGGCGTATTCGCCCGATACCTGGTAGGCCGCTACGGGGAGGTCCACCGTGTCAGCGACTTTCGTGATGATGTCGAGGTAGGGCAGAGCGGGTTTGACCATCACGATGTCGGCACCTTCATCGACATCCAGCAGGACCTCGCGAATCGATTCCCTGCTGTTACCCGGAAATTGCTGGTACGTCCGACGATTCCCCACAAGAGACGATTCGACTGCATCGCGAAACGGCCCGTAGAAACTTGATGCGAACTTAGCGGCATACGCCATGATCGCGACGGACTGATGCCCCGCGGCGTCGAGTGCATTGCGGATAGCGCCGACCTGGCCGTCCATCATGCCGCTGGGTGCGACCATATGCGCACCGGCATCGGCCTGTGCCACAGCGACTTTCGCAAACTTGACGATGCTCGCATCGTTGTCGACGTCACCGTTGGCAGCTAAGACGCCACTGTGCCCGTGGGTGGTGTATTCATCGAGATTGATATCGGTGATCACGACGGTGCGATCACCCACTTCGGCAGCAATGGCGCGTAGTGCGCGCTGCATGATTCCGTCCGGGGCAGAGGCTTCCGATCCGTCGGAATCCTTGGTCGAGGGGATTCCGAAGAGCATGATGCCGCCCACGCCCGCGGCCGCGGCGGCTGCGGCAGCGCGGACGGCGGAATCAATGGAGTGCTGGCACTGCCCCGGCATCGAGGGGATCTCACGAGGCTGATCGATGCCATCGCGTACGAAGATCGGCTGGATGAGCGCTGACGGCGCAAGACTGGTCTCGGCCGATAGTCGGCGCATGGCAGCGGTACGGCGCAGTCGACGTGGTCGGTAGGGGTTGGCTGACGTGGTCCATCCGACGTTTTCGGGGACAGGATTACTCATGGCGGTCTTCCTGCTCGATGTGATTTGCGGCGAAGACCGAATCGATATGGGCCGACACTTCGGCCGGCGGACGGGCGTACCAGAAACCGGTTGCGGGTCGTGCCGTGCAACCCAGCGCGCGGAGGCGGATCTCGGTCTCCGCCGATTTCAGCAATAGGCCCAAAGGGTCCAGTATCTGCAGGCCTGCTTGATCACGGATTCCGTAGTGCCACAGTATCTCCGCGGGTAGTCCCTCGGCAGGGATGATGACCTGGGCGCCCTCGGAAGCCGCATGCTGCGCGGCCGCTCCGAACTCGTCGATGAACTGCTGTGGCTCTCCGGCGATCGCCGAGGTGATGGTGCCGGTACCGCCCGGGAGTAGCGAATAGCTCGAATACCAATGCTCGGTGCGGTAGCGGCGGATGTTGTCGACGATCGGTTCACGCAGACCGGGTGCGAATCCGATGATCCCGAAACGGATCTCGTTGCGGGCGCAATAATTGAACACGGTATTGCCGTACCCCAGTGTTGGGATGGTCGCTAGGCTGCGGGCCGCGGGTAGACCAGGATCCTGACCGGCGGCGATCACCCAGGCGTCATAGCCATCGCGTTCGGCCTGCACAGCCGTCTCAGCGAAGTACTGGTTGAAGCGCAGTGCGATGGATCCGTAACTGACGTATTGATAGGGAACCGGAGTCTCGTATGCGCGTCGGGGCAATGTGCGGATGGACACCTCGGTGCCCGGATCGACGACGGCTGAGATGTGATCCTGGTACCAGGCGTCCAGTTCGGGCATCCGACCCGCGATGACGTGTTTCTGCAGCCAGATTCTCACTGTGTGCCCTCCTGCGTCCCGGACTGATTGTCGCCCAGTCAGTCGTCGCCGCGACGCAGTTCCCGATGAGCAGACAATAGTTCGATCTCTGGTCGGCCTGCTACCAGCCTCTCGGCTCCGTCGAGCACCTCGACCACGTGGGCCCGATCAGCGGCGACCACCGCCATGCCGATGCCGGCCCGCCGATGCAGATCCAGCGACCCTGTCTCGGCCGCCGATACGCTGAATCGGCGCTGTAACTCAGCCACCAGGGGCCGCACCACCGATCGCTTGTCCTTCAGCGACCTCACGTCGCCGAGCAGGATGTCGAACTCAAGCCATCCGATCCACATCGTTGATCTATCCCGTGCCAGACCCGGGTGTGGAGGTGGTGTCGGCAGGCGACGCAGGGGCAGCCTCGGTGTGGGCATTGCCGAAGTTCAGCAGCATGTCCGCGGTCTCGCGGGACAGTTGCCAACCGCCGCCCACGGGCCGGAACTGCATCGGAAAGACGAACTCGGCCGGGCTGCCCGGGTTCGCCGTGGTGACCTTGATGGTGGCCAGGGTGTCACCGGGTTGAGTGTCGGACCATTTCACCTCGGTGGCGGTGAACGTCAACGGGGTGAAACCGCCATCGCGCAAAGCCGCGGCGAACGTGTCGAGCGTGGCTGCGTCCGATGCTGCAGCATTCTGGACGAGGTGCAGTTTGTCGGCGCCTGGGACCGCCGGGTCGGCAAGCCGGTACATCACATCGGTGAGCGTTTCCGGTGCCGGCAGCGGTCCAGGATTGAGCGGTGCGGCCGCCGTGGTCGGCGGCGGTGTCACGGGTTCCGATCGGGAACTCGATTCGCCGTGACCTGCGCACCCCGAAAGGCCAAGCACCGACACGATTGTGGCGATGCTCAGGCTCACGATCAAAAAGCGATGCATCCGGCAGCGGCAGGGTCAGCCGTTGAACAGGCTCAGCACCAACCCGGCCGAGGCGCGTGACAGCTTCCAGCCACCCTGGTTGACGAAGACGATGCTCTGGGTAATGGGTCCGACGCCGTTTCCGGTCGCGGTAACAGTGGCGCTGGCCGCCCCAGCGGCAGCCGGAGCGATGTTGGAGACCGAGAAGTTCAGCGGCAACTGACCCTTGGCGACGGCATTTTTCATCAGGCCGTCGGCGGCGCGGGCCTCGATCCGGCCGATGCCGCCCTCAACCAGGTTGCTCTTGGCGGCAAACGGCACAGTGGGGTCTGCCAGCCCGTACAGCACGCCGTACAGCTGGTCGGCTGTCGGTAGGTCGGCGGCCGGGTCTCGGGGAAGCGGAATCCCGAACACAACGGGTTGCACGGCAGGAGATGCGATCGGGCTGATCGCATCGGCAGCGGCCAGTCCGCCAGCGGCGCCACCGAGGATTACAGCGGCTGCCACGCACGTGGCCAGCAGTTTTTGGGTCACGACTGTCCTTTCGATCGGACCAACCAGGTAGTCAGGTTAACAGTGACGTCAGGGTGTCGAAATCGTCGTAGCGCCCGGGATGGTCTAATCGCCGGTAGCGTTGGGTGTACCCACCTCACCACCTTCGGTGCAGTGCGGGGAAGGAGTCGGGTAATGAGTGAGTCGAATCGTTCTGAGGCTTTGGGCGACTCTGACGGTGAGGATTCTGCTGAACTGGAGCAGCTTCGCCGGGAGGCGGCGCTCCTGCGTGAGCAGTTGCAGAGCGCGGCCGGCGGCCATCGGGCGCCCCGTGAGGTGCAGCAGCTCGAGGCCCGGATCGACTCGCTGGGCGCCCGTAACGCCAAGTTGATGGACACCCTCAAGGATGCACGCCAGCAGCTCCTGGCGCTGCGCGAGGAGGTCGACCGACTGGGCCAGCCGCCCAGCGGGTACGGCGTGCTGCTGGATGCCCACGACGATGACACCGTCGATGTGTTCACGTCCGGCCGCAAGATGCGGCTGACCTGCTCGCCCAATATCGAAGTTGACGGGCTGAAGAAGGGCCAGACCGTCCGGCTCAACGAAGCGCTGACCGTTGTGGAGGCCGGCGCCTTCGAGGCGGTGGGCGAGATCAGCACTCTGCGCGAGGTGCTTGCCGACGGACACCGCGCACTGGTGCTCGGCCACGCCGACGAGGAGCGGATTGTCTGGTTGGCTGAGCCATTGGTGGCAGCCGAGCACATGGCTCCCGAAGTGGCCGATGCCCTTGACGATGATCACAAGCCGCGCAAGCTTCGTCCGGGTGACTCTTTGCTGGTCGACTCCAAGGCCGGGTACGCCTTCGAGCGCATCCCCAAGGCCGAGGTCGAGGACCTGGTGCTCGAAGAGGTCCCCGACGTCCCCTACAGCGATATCGGCGGTCTGACCCGTCAGATCGAACAGATCCGCGATGCGGTGGAACTGCCCTTCCTGCATAAGGATCTGTACCGCGAGTACTCGTTGCGTCCGCCGAAGGGCGTTCTGCTCTACGGCCCTCCCGGCTGCGGCAAGACACTGATCGCCAAGGCGGTCGCCAACTCCCTGGCCAAAAAGATGGCCGAGGTTCGCGGCGAGGACGCTCGCGAGGCCAAGTCCTACTTCCTCAACATCAAAGGCCCGGAACTGCTGAACAAGTTCGTGGGCGAGACCGAACGTCACATCCGGCTGATCTTCCAGCGGGCCCGAGAGAAGGCCTCCGAAGGCACCCCGGTGATCGTCTTCTTCGATGAGATGGATTCGATCTTCCGCACCCGCGGCACCGGCGTGAGCTCCGATGTGGAGACCACCGTCGTGCCCCAGTTGCTCAGCGAGATCGACGGCGTCGAAGGTCTGGAAAACGTCATCGTCATCGGCGCCTCCAACCGCGAGGACATGATCGATCCGGCGATCCTGCGGCCTGGCCGGCTTGACGTCAAAATCAAGATCGAGCGTCCGGATGCTGAAGCCGCCCAAGATATCTTCAGCAAGTACCTGACCGTGAATCTGCCGGTGAACGCCGACGACCTTGCGGAATTCGGGGGCGACCGGGCGCTGTGCATCAAGGCGATGATCGAGAAGGTCGTCGACCGGATGTACGCCGAGATCGATGACAATCGTTTCTTGGAGGTCACCTATGCCAACGGTGACAAAGAGGTCATGTACTTCAAGGACTTCAACTCCGGCGCGATGATTCAGAACGTTGTCGACAGGGCTAAGAAGTTCGCGATCAAGTCGGTGCTCGAGTCAGGCCAGCACGGGCTGCGCATCCAGCACCTGCTCGACTCGATCGTCGACGAGTTCTCCGAGAACGAGGATCTGCCCAACACCACCAACCCCGACGACTGGGCACGCATCTCCGGCAAGAAGGGGGAGCGGATCGTCTACATCCGCACCCTGGTGAGTGGCAAGACCTCCAGCACCAGCCGGGCGATCGATACCGAGTCGAACCTTGGTCAGTACCTCTAGCCGCACGACGATCAAGCGGCGAGGTACGAGCCGCGATGAGGAGTGGGGCAGTGGTTCTAGCC
>JBAXIA010000039.1:0-22238 GCA_037138615.1 Mycobacteriaceae bacterium
ACACCGCCGAACACACATCAACGGAACACCCCCCGAGAAATCGGGGGGTGTTCCCTATATAAGTGGCAAACGCTAATCGAACAGAGCCGGCATGCAACGAAAACCCATTGACTGATATCAGTCCTTGTTGAAAACCGGCGGCCGTTTCTGCGTGAACGCCGTCATGCCCTCGACCATATCGGGGCTGCCGAGAGTGGCGTGAAAGGCCGCGCGTTCGTCGCGCAGTGATTCCGCCAACGTCTTCTCATCACCGGCCACCAAGCAACGCAAAATCGACGCTACGGCGATCCGCGGCATATCAGCCAGCTCCTGAGCGAGGTCAAGTGCGCGTTGCTTGAGTTCCGCATTAGGCCAGACCTCGGTCACCAGGCCAAGCGTTAGTGCCTCCGGGCCGGACAGTGTCTTGGCGCGGAGAATGAGATCCACCGCACGATCGCGGCCGATACGCCGCGCCAACCGTGCACTCCCACCCCATGCGGGCACCGAGCCCAGGTGCATTTCCGGCAGACCGATCCGGGCACCATCCTGGGCAGCCAGCCGGAAGTGACAGGCGAGCGGCAGCTCGAGTCCGCCGCCCAAGCAGTTACCGAAGAGCGTCGCAATCCAGGGTTTGTCCATATTCTCAATTGCTGCAAGCACCCGCAGGCGCTGGTCGAGGATGGCATCGACCCGTCCGGAGTCGCCCAGGGAGCTGATGAGTTCCTTGAGATTCATTCCCACTGAGAAGTTCTGATCACCAGCAGCGGTGATGACCACAGCACGAACGGCGCCGTCGGCTGCAATGGTTCCGACGACCGATTCGAGGGAATCCATGAACGCTAATGACATGCGGTTATAGGGAGCATCATCGATCGTGATGACCGCAACCGGGCCACGCCGGGTGAATTCGAGGCCGCTTTCCTTCATCACCGGATCGTACTGGCGGCTACCGATCTAGCTTTTGTGTGCACTGCCTTTGGGCGCAGGCCGGCGCCGGAAACCGAGACCGAGACCGAGTATTACGCTGCCTCTGAGCAAGCGACTTGGGAGTTGACTGACGTGTGCGGGATGACCGGCTGGGTGGATTTTTCCCGGGACCTGACCCGAGAGCGGGCAGTCATCGATGCGATGACCGAGACCATGGCCTGCCGCGGACCCGATGCCGCGGGGGTGTGGCTGCGACGCGACGTCGCACTTGGTCACCGTCGGCTGGCGGTGATTGATCTGGCCGGTGGCGTACAGCCGATGGTGGTCTCGACACCGACGGGCGATATCGCGATGGTCTATATCGGCGAGGTTTATAACTTCATGGAGTTGCGCCGCGAGTTGATCGCCAAGGGACACAGCTTCGAGACCGCCAGCGACACCGAGGTGGTCCTCCGCGGGTATGTGCAGTGGGGTGAGGCGTTAGCGGATCGGCTGAACGGGATGTATGCATTCGCGATCTGGGACTCGCGCGAACGCAAGTTGGTAATGATCCGAGACCGGATGGGCGTCAAGCCCTTCTACTTCTACCGGATCCCCGGCGGCGTGTTGTTCGGATCGGAGCCCAAGGCGATCTTCGCCAACCCGATGGCTGCACGGGTGGTCGACCTCGAGGGGTTTCGCGAACTCATTGTGCCGGTGAAAACCCCGGGGACTGCGGTCTGGAAGGGCATGCGTGAGGTCGAGCCCGGAACGATCGTCACCGTTGACGATCATGGCATCCGGGAGCGGACCTACTGGCGGTTGGAGTCGCGACTGCACACCGATGATCGCGACACCACGATCGCCCGGGTGCGCGAGTTACTGGATGACATCGTTCGCCGGCAGTTGGTCGCTGATGTTCCCGAATGCGTATTGCTGTCGGGCGGGCTGGATTCCAGCGCGATTACCGCGCTGTCCGCCCGAGAGTTGAGCACGCCGGTGCGGTCCTTCGCGGTCGATTTTACTGACCAGGCATACAACTTTGCACCCAGCGATATGCACCCCGCGCGCGACACGCCCTATGCGCACGAAGTTGCCGAGTATGTCGGTTCTGACCACGCCGATATCGTGCTCGATCATCGTCAGCTGTCCGATCCCGAGCTCCGGCGCAAGGTGGTCGCAGCCCTCGAACTCCCGGTGGGTGGTGCCGAACAGGCTGCCTCCATGTATTTGTTGTTCAAGGCGATTCGGCAGCAATCCACGGTGGCGCTGTCCGGAGAGTCCGCCGACGAGATCTTCGGCGGGTACCGGCAATTTCACGACCCGCAGATCCAGCAGACGGATGCCTTTCCGTGGGTCGCAATCGGCGCGTCATGGACCGATGCCAGCGGCTACATCCTCACTCCAGCGCTGCGTGCATCGCTGGACCTGGAAACCTATATGCAGGATCGCTACTCCGATGCCGTCGCAGAGGTGGACCGCCTCGCCGCCGAAGATGACGTCACCCACCGGATGAGGGTGATGAGTTACCTGCACCTGACCCGGCACGTGGGAATCCTGCTGGACCGCAAGGACCGGTTGAGCATGGCCGTGGGCCTCGAGGTGCGGGTGCCGTTCTGTGATCACCGCCTGGTCGAGTATGTCTACAACACGCCCTGGTCGATGAAAAGCTATGACGGCAGGGAGAAGAGCCTGCTGCGTGGTGCAGTCAGTGACGTCCTGCCGGAATCGGTGCTGCAGCGGCTCAAGAGCCCCTACCCGCGCACCTCAGATCCCCTGTACAGCGCCGCCGTCCACGCGCAAGCTCGAGAAGTTCTCGGCAGTGGCAGCGACACACTGTTCAGTGTGGTCGACCGGCACGCGCTTGAACAACTGGCCCGCCCCGATTTCGAATCGCTGACGCCGCTGGATCAGTCGCGATTGGAACGGATTCTCGAAGTGTCGGTGTGGCTCGACCTTTACCAACCGCAACTCGCTATCTGAGTCCGCCGGTGTCCACCGCGCCGCGGCGGGGGTTACGCGGGCTCATAGCGAAGCAACGTGATCTCGTGTTCGGGGACGTCGACGAATACCGGTTGTATCCGCATGCCAACCTTCAACTCTGCGGGATCGGCGTTGACGATCTCGGTGGCGAACCGGGGACCCTCGTCCCACATCCCGACGGCGACAATATGCGGCACATCATCAGCGAAGTGGGGTGCGACCGGCCGGTGGGCGACGGTGTAGGTAAACAGCACTGCCGCACCCGAGATCTCGCGCCACTCGAGGTCATCGACGAGGGTGCCGGGTGCCAGCACGCGTGGATAGAAGACGTAGCGGCCCGCCGACGGCGAGTACTGAATGCGAATCTTACGTTGCGCCAGGGCATCCCAGAACGGTTGGGTGGTCGGCGTCGGCACCGGCATCGGCCTGCTGAAATCGGCCATCTCTAGTCTCCTTCCAATACCAGGGTGGTCTGTTCTGCGAGGACTCCGCCATTGCCGGAGACGAACGCCCGGCTGCAATCGGCGACCTGTGTCGTGCCGGCACGGCCCATGATTTGTCGGGTGGCGTCGCAGATGTGGTGCATGCCGCCGGCGAAGCCCGCCTGGCCGTAGCCCAGTTGGCCGCCGGCCGTATTCATCGGGAAGTCCCCGCGGAATGTCAGGTCGTGGTCGGCGACAAAATTCAGACCCGTGCCCTTCTCGCAGAAGCCAGCGTCTTCCAGGCTCAGCAGGGCGGTGATGGTGTAGCAGTCATAGATCGACACCATGTCCATGTCAGCCGGTGACATTCCGGCCATCGAGAACGCCGACTGCGCAGCGTGGACCATCGGTGTCTGCATAAGGTTCTCGGACCACATGACCATCTTGCAGTTCACCCGCTCCCCGAAGCCTTTAACCCATACCGGCCGGTTCGGCGACCGGCGTGCCAGGTCGGCGTTGGTCACCAGCACACCGGCGCCGCCCATGACCGGCATGACGATTTCCAGCATGTGCAGGGGGGAGTTGATGATCGGGCTGTTGATGACGTCGTCGACGGTGATGGGCACGTCGTGGAAGATTGCGCCGGGGTGGTGATTGGCGTTGATGCGTTGGTCGACGGCGATCTTGGCGATCGCCCGCTCGTCGTAGCCGTAGGTGGCGCCGTAGAGCGTGGCGACGCGGGCGTAGGGGCCGTTTTGTCCGAGTGTGCCGTAGGGGATTTCGAACTCTGCCTGGGGTGAGCCGTACCGGTTGCTCGAGCCGCCGAAATGTAGTGAGTCATTGATATGAGGCGGCTTCTTCTCGCTGACCGGAGTCAATGGCGTTCCCGGCAGCACACACAACACCGCGTTGCACAGCCCGAGTTCGACTGCCGCCGCGGCCCGCCACACCATCGCTGCCGCAGTGGCCCCACCGAGGTCAACCATCTCAGCGAAATTCACCTTCAGTCCGAGGTATTCGGCAATGGTCGACGGAGCGAAGATTGCCGATTCCTGCAGATGCCCGGTGCATATGCCATCGACCGCTGTCGCGGGCAGTCCCGCATCGGCCAGGGTTGCCGCAGCCAGGCGAGCCCACTGTTCCAGGGTGGACTCCAGCGGTCCCGTCGGCCGCTTGGTCGCGGGGCGCTCGGTGAATCCGACGATCGCTGCCTCACCACGAAGACCCATCACACACGCCCCTGCATCAGCGCCGGGCCAATGAGGCTGCGATTGTTCATGGCATCCTCCTCGTGTTCTGCTTCAGTCGACCGACGTCTTCGGCTTGGTTCGAGTATCGCAATCCCGCACCGCCCGGGATGTCCACCTCAGGGACCCGGCGGCGGGGGAAGCCGACGTCCTCCGATCGGGGGACACCTAACGAGGTGTGCACGACACCGGGGCTGGATCAATGCCCGTATCGTGTCTGGCGATGGCTGACGACAGAAAAGGCGACGGTGGCCGGCGCCCGGTCCGGGGCCGTCCCGAACGGGGCCGCCCCGAGGGCTCGGCACGCGTAAGGTCCGGACCCGCTCGGCCGGGACGGCCGCAGCCTGGTCGGGCCCAGCCTGGTCGGGCCCAATCGCGGCGAGCATCCGACGCCGAATCGGCGCCCCGCGAGAACAGCGGGCCGGCGATCCCGGCGACGGTGGAGGCCAAACAGCTCGCGCCGGAGATCCGAGCCGAATTGTTCACCCTGGACAAGTCCACCGCGGACACCGTCGCCCGTCACCTTGTCGCCGCCGGAGAACTGCTCGACTCCGACCCGGAGGCCGCACTCGCGCACGCCCAGGCCGCCCGTACCCGCTCCGGGCGGATTGCGGCCATCCGGGAAGCGGTCGGAATCGCCGCCTACTACTGCGGCGACTGGGCTCAGGCACTCGCGGAGTTTCGGGCTGCCCGGCGGATGGGCTCCAAATCGCAACTGCTGCCGCTGATTGCCGATTGCGAGCGCGGGGTGGGGCGACCGGAGAAGGCCATCGAACTGGCCCGCGGACCCGAGGCTGCCCAACTCACCGGCGATGATGCTGACGAGCTGCGCATCGTCGCCGCCGGCGCCCGGGTCGACCTCGGTCAGCTGGACCAGGCGCTGGCACTGCTGTCCAGCCCGACGCCGGATCCGTCGCGCACCGGGTCCACCGCTGCCCGGCTGCTCTACGCCTACGCAGAAATCCTGCTGGCGCTCGGCCGGTCCGATGATGCGCGGCAGTGGTTCGTCCATGCCGCGGCAGCCGACCTCGAGGGTGACACCGATGCTGAAGAGCGGATCGACGAGCTAGCCCCAGGGGAGCAGGTCTGACGTGAGAACCCTTGCCCAACAGCATGATTGCCTGCTACTCGACCTGGACGGCACGGTGTTCCGCGGCCACGCGCCGACTCCCGGGGCGGTGAAGACACTCGATGGTGTGCAGTGCCGCGCACTGTTCGTCACCAACAACGCCTCCCGCTCTGCCGACGAGGTCGCGACGCATCTGTGCGACCTCGGGTTCAAGGCCACCGCGGCCGATGTGGTGACCAGTGCACAGAGTGCAGCCCGGATGCTCGCGGCGCAACTGCCGGCCGGGGCTGCGGTTCTCGTCGTCGGTACCGATGCGCTTGCCGCTGAGATCGACGCCGTCGGACTTGTGCCGGTGAGCTTGGCCGCCGATGAACCCGTCGCCGTCGTTCAGGGCCTGTCGATGAGCATCGGTTGGTCGGAACTGGCCGAGGCGGCGCTGGCGATCCGGGCCGGGGCACTGTGGGTCACCGCCAACCTGGATGTGACGCTTCCCACCGAACGGGGCTTGGTGCCGGGCAACGGATCCCTGGTTGCCGCACTGCGGGCCGCCACTGATGCCGAACCCCTGGTGGCCGGCAAACCCGCTCCGGCTCTGATGCAGGATGCCCTGGCGCGCGGGGACTTTCGCACGCCACTGGTGGTCGGGGACCGACTCAACACCGATATTGCCGGAGCCAACGCCGCCGGCTTACCGAGCATGATGGTGCTCACCGGGGTCAACACGGCGTTCGATGCCATTGTCGCCGATGCCGACCACCGCCCCACCTACATCGCCGAGGACCTGCGGGCGCTCAATGGTGATGGCGCTGCGCTGCAGATCGCCGCGCATCCGGCCTGGCGGACCGAGGTCGGACCTGATGCGGTGACCGTCACGGCTACCGGAGCGGATCCCGGCGACGATGGGCTGTCGGTGGTTCGGGCCACCGCCCGCGCAGTCTGGGACGCCGGCCGCACCGGCCCTCTGCTGGCGGTGCGGGCCGGTGATGACATCGCCCGCGCCGCGCTGGAGCGCTGGGCGGTACTGCGGCCAGGTGATCGGCTAGCGTGAGCGGTGACATGAACACCGATCCGCAGCAGATTCGCGCGCAGGTCGAGGCCGTGCTGGTCGACCTGCCGTCTCTCGATCTGGAGTTTTCGGATAGCAAAACGGCCGACGTCACTGAAATCGACGCCGTGGGACGCCGCCTCGAAGAAGCGCACCAGATTCTGGTCGACGCGCTGGAATCGGTCGAGAAGGGCTGAGCTGCGCATGACGCGGCGGGCCCGGGTTGACGCTGAGCTGGTCCGTCGCGGTCTGGCACGCTCGCGGCAGCAGGCGGCCGAACTGATCGGAGCCGGGCGGGTCACCATCGACGGAATGCCGGCAGCCAAACCTGCGACCGCGGTCGCGGTGACCGCCGCGCTGGCCGTCGAGGGCTCTGATGAGAAGAGCTGGGTCTCCCGCGGCGCACACAAGTTGATCGGTGCCCTGGATACCTTCGGGATTGATGTGACGAGTCGGCGCTGTCTGGATGCCGGCGCTTCGACCGGTGGCTTCACCGAGGTGCTGTTGGAGCGTGGCGCGCTTGAGGTGGTCGCGGTGGATGTGGGGTACGGACAACTCGCATGGTCGCTGCGATCCGATCCCCGGGTGCGGGTCCTGGAGCGCACCAATGTCCGCGAACTGACGCCGGAGGCCATCGACGAGCGAGTCGGCCTGGTGGTCGCCGACCTGTCGTTCATTTCTTTATCCACAGTTCTTCCGGCGCTGACCGCCTGCGCGGCCCCGCACGCCGATATCGTTCCCATGGTGAAGCCGCAGTTCGAGGTCGGGCGCAATCAGGTTGGCCCGGGTGGCGTCGTGAGCGATCCGCAACTGCGGGCCGGTGCGGTGCTGGCCGTCGCTCACCGGGCTGCCGAACTCGGCTGGCAGACCGTCGGCGCAACCGCCAGTCCGCTGCCGGGCCCATCCGGCAATGTTGAATACTTCCTGTGGCTGCGTGCGCAGACTGATAGCGCGCTCAGCGGCGATGCCCTCGATGTCGAGGTGCGCCGCGCCATTGCGGAGGGGCCCCGGTGAGCGACAGAACAGCGAACACTGACCGGACCGTGCTGCTGGTCGTCAACCCTGGCCGGGATCAGGCCAACGAGACTGCGCGCAAGATCGAAAAAGTGTTGGATGCCAACGGGATCGGACTTCGGGTGCTGGCGACCGAGGCGATCGACCTCGGTGCCGGCATCGAGGTGGCGGACGGCGACACGCATGCAGCCGATGGCTGCGAACTCGTCCTTGTCCTCGGTGGCGATGGAACCTTTCTGCGGGCCGCGGAACTCGCCCGCAATGCCGAAATCCCGGTTCTGGGAATCAATCTCGGCCGCATCGGATTCCTGGCCGAGGCTGAAGCAGAGGCCATCGACAGCATCCTCGAGCACGTTGTCGCGTGCGATTACCGGATCGAGAATCGGATGACGCTTGACGTGGAGGTCAGCCTGGGCGGTGAGGTGCTCTCCCGCGGCTGGGCGCTTAATGAGGCGAGCCTGGAGAAGGGCGGGCATCAGGGCGTGCTCGGTGTGATGGTGGCGATTGACGGCCGGCCGGTATCGGCCTTCGGTTGTGACGGCGTTCTGGTGTCCAGTCCGACCGGTTCGACGGCGTACGCGTTCTCATCAGGCGGTCCGGTGGTGTGGCCGGATCTGGAGGCCATCATCGTGGTGCCCAATAACGCCCACGCATTGTTCGCCCGCCCGATGGTGACCAGTCCCAACGCGGTGATCACCGTCGACGTCGACTCCGACAACCCCGACGCGGTGGTGCTGTGCGATGGCCGACGGGAGTCGGCCGTACCGGCCGGCGCGCGGCTGCAGGTGACCAAATGCCAGACCCCGCTGAAATGGGTTCGGCTGGACAGCGCACCATTCACCGATCGGTTGGTGCGTAAGTTCCGGCTGCCTGTGACGAGCTGGCGCGAGCAGTAGATGCTCGCCGAGATCCGGATCGACTCACTCGGTGCGATCAGTGCGGCCACCGCGGAGTTCGACCGCGGACTGACCGTCCTCACCGGTGAAACCGGCACCGGCAAGACCATGGTGGTGACCGGCCTGCACCTGCTCGGCGGCGCACGCGCCGATGCCACCCGGATCCGCTCGGGCGCCGGCCGCGCGGTGGTGGAGGGCCGGTTCAGCACTGAAGACCTCGACCGCACCACCGGTGCGGCGATCGACGAGATCCTGGACTCCTCGGGCGCTGATCGTGATGATGACGGCAGTGTCATCGCCCTGCGGTCAGTGAGCCGCGATGGTCCGTCGCGTGCCTACCTCGGCGGACGCAGTGTGCCGGCCAAGACCCTGACCACCTTCACCACCGGACTGCTGACCCTGCACGGTCAAAACGATCAGTTGCGGCTGATGCGCCCGGATGAACAGCGCGGCGCACTCGATCGGTTTGCCGGTGTCGCGGCCATAGTCGAGCGCTATCGAAAGTTACGCGATGAGTGGCTCATTGCCCGCCGTGACCTCGTCGACCGCACCAACCGTGCGCGTGAGATGGCCCAGGAGGCCGACCGGTTGAAGTTCGCGCTCACCGAGATCGATGGCGTCGATCCGCGGCCCGGTGAGGACGAATCACTGGTGGCGGAGATCCGGCGGCTCTCCGAACTTGACGCTGTCCGGGAGTCTGCCGCCGACGCCCGCGACGCGCTATCCGGAGCTGACGAACAGGCAGTCGACAGCCAAAACCGTTCCGCCACCGATATTCTCGTTCGCGCGGTCGCGCTTTTGGAATCCTCTGATGACACCGCTCTGAGTGCGTATGCCCGCCAGCTCACCGATGTGCTCACCGTGGTCGGCGATGTCGGCCGCGAACTCGGTGACTTTCTGGCCGCACTGCCCGCCGATGCCAGCGCATTGGAGAACAAGCTCGCCCGTCAGGGTGAACTGCGCACCCTGATCCGCAAGTACGCCGCCGACGTCGACGGGGTGCTGAGCTGGGCGGCGGAGTCGCGACAGCGGCTGGCGGCACTTGACGTCTCCGAGGAAGCGCTGACCGGGTTGTCCCGCCAGGTGGATGAACTCTCGAACCAGCTGGCGGTCTGCGCGGTCGAGTTGTCCACGAAGCGGAGGAAAGCCGCGACCGGACTGGCCAGGGCGGTCACCGCTGAACTGGCCGGTCTGGCGATGGCCGATGCCGACTTCACCGTCGCGGTGGCAACTCTGCCCACGCGCGAAGATGACAGTGCCCCGGTGCGGTTGCCGTCCGGGGAATGGGCACATGCCGGCGTCGATGGCGTGGATGCGGTGGAGTTCGGCTTCACCGCGCACCGCTGTGCTCAGGGCGCCGACTCTGTGCTGCCACTGAACAAGAGCGCTTCGGGCGGTGAGCTGTCCCGGGTGATGTTGGCGCTCGAGGTGGTGCTGGCGGCATCGGCCGAGGGAACCACCATGGTGTTCGACGAGATCGACGCCGGTGTGGGTGGTCGGGCGGCGGTTCAGATCGGGCGCCGGCTGGCCCGGCTGGCCCGCACCCACCAGGTCATCGTCGTCACCCACCTGCCGCAGGTGGCGGCTTACGCCGATACCCACCTGGTCGTAGACAGTGCCACCGCCGCCACCGGCACCGCCAGCGAGGTGCGGCGCCTGGGCGATGAGGATCGCGTCGCTGAACTGGCCCGGATGCTCGCCGGCCTGGGCGAATCCGATACCGGCCGGGCGCATGCCCGGGAACTGCTGGTCGCGGCGCAGAAAGAGCGCCTCGAGCCGTAATCGCCGGTCATCCCGAACGTTGGTGCCCCTGTGACAGAAGATAACTTCTGGGGCTGTTGTTACGGCGCGCCTACCCGCCTCCGGCCACCTCCGCCGACAAAATCAGGCGCATGAAGATGACAGCGCTGCTCTCGCGTAATGCCACCGCACGACCGGGCGTCGCCGGGACGGCCCGCGTCGATAAGGACACCGACCGGTTGCTGCGTCGCGTCGGTGCCGGCGATATCGTCGTTCTCGACATCCTCGATCTCGATCGGGTGACCGCTGATGCGCTCGTCGACGCCGGTGTCGTGGGCGTGGTTAACGCCTCACCGTCCATCTCCGGTCGCTACCCCAACCTCGGCCCCGAGGTGTTGGTGGCCAATAACATCACCTTGATTGACAACGCCGGACCGGAGATCTTCAAGAAGATCAAGGACGGTGCCAAGGTTCGCCTCCACGAGGGCGGGGTGTACGCCGGCGATCGGCGACTGGCCAACGGTGTGGAGCGCACCGACGAAGAGATCGCCGACCTGATGCACGATGCCAAGACCGGCCTCGTGGCACACCTGGAGGCCTTCGCGGGTAACACCATCGAGTTCATTCGCAGTGAGAGCCCGATGATGATCGACGGGATCGGTATTCCCAATATCGACGTCGACGTCTACCGTCGGCACGTCATCGTCGTGGCCGACGGCGTGGGTGCCGAGAATGATCTCAAGGCACTCAAGCCATTCATCAAGGAGTATCAGCCGGTGCTGGTCGGCGTGGGCGCCGGTGCAGACATCCTGCACGACAACGGGTATCGCCCGCAGCTCATCGTCGGTAACCCGGATCAGATGAGTGTTGATGTGCTCAAGTGCGGCGCCCAGGTGGTTCTGCCCGCCGACGCCGGCGGTCATGCCAGTGGACTGGAGCGGATTCAGGACCTGGGCATCGGAGCGATGACGTTCCCGGCTGCCGGTTCGGCCGCTGACCTCGCACTGCTACTAGTGGACCATCACGGTGCGTCATTGATCGTGACGGTCGGCCAGTCGGCGAGTATCGAGGAGTTCTTCGACCGCACCCGCGTGCAGAGCAATCCGTCGACCTTCCTAACCCGGCTCAAGGTGGGGGACAAGCTGGTTGACGCGAAAGCCGTTGCCACGCTGTACCGCAACCATATCTCCGCCAGCACAATCGCACTTCTGATACTCGCTGTGCTGCTTGCCGTTGTTGCGGCGCTGTGGGTGTCGCGTGCCGACACCGTGGTGATCGACTGGATTGCAAACTACTGGAACCACTTCTCACTCTGGGTGCAGAGCGTGGTCACCTAGTGTGATAACGCTTCGCCACCATGTGATTTCACTGGCAGCGGTTTTTGTCGCGCTGGCGATCGGTGTGGTGTTGGGTTCGGGCGCGTTCTCCGGCACTCTTGCTTCGGGTCTGCGTGGCGACAAGGGCGATCTGGAAAAACAGATCAGCACCCTCACCGAGGAAAAGACCGCGCTGACTGAAAGACTCTCGGCGGCAGGCGAGTTCGACACCCGGATGGCACCTCGGATGGTCCGAGACGCGCTCGCTGGAAAATCAGTGGTGCTGTTTCGCACCCCCGATGCCCAGGACGACGACGTCGACGCGGTATCGCAACTGATCGGACAGGCGGGGGGGTCGGTCACCGGCACCATCGCGCTGACGAGCGAGTTTGTCGCTGCCAACTCCGCGGAAAAGCTGCGTTCAGTGGTCAACTCGCCGATCGTGCCGGCCGGCACCCAACTGGACACCGCGCTTGCGGACCAGGGTTCCCAGGCCGGCGATCTGCTCGGAATTGCGCTGTTGATCAACCGCGACCCGAAGATCGTTCCGGTCGGCGACGAGGCCCGCGATGCTGTGCTGTCGGCACTGCGCGACACCGGCTTCCTCACCTACACCCAGCGCCTCGTCCCGGCCAACGCAGTCGTGATCGTCACCGGGGGAGCACTGGCCGACGACGCGGGCAACCAGGGGGCAACCGTGGCCCGATTTGCTGCCGCCTTGGCGCCACACGGAACCGGCACCGTACTGGCCGGTGGGGACGGCTCGGCGACAGGTGTCGCGGCGGTCGCGGTGACCCGGGCTGATGCAGGCATGGCCGCAGCAGTGACCACGGTGGACGATATCGGGAGCGCGTCCGGCCGGATCACCACGGTGCTGGCAGTGCAGGCCATGATCGGTGGCGCCCCACCAGGAAAATATGGGACCGGCCCCGGTGCGGCCTCGGTGACGGTCCCGCAGTGACCGCACTCGACGGGCGTGTCAGCGCCGCGGTGTCGGTGTCGGTGTTAGGGTGAGTTTCCGTGGGTCGGCAGGCCCCAACCAGACC
Organism: Mycobacteriaceae bacterium; assembly: GCA_037138615.1. GTDB lineage: Bacteria > Actinomycetota > Actinomycetes > Mycobacteriales > Mycobacteriaceae > Mycobacterium. Next base: position 12,664 of record JBAXIA010000039.1, read on the forward strand.
TTTTCGGCCTGGTAATCCAAAGTCCTGCGCCGTCGTCACGGAGGTTGCTCTTGCCCGCATTGCGCAAGCACCAGCAGGCCGCCACCAAGCACATCTTCGTCACCGGTGGCGTCGTCTCCTCGCTTGGCAAGGGCCTCACCGCAAGCAGTCTCGGTCAATTGCTGACCGCCCGCGGACTGCAGGTGACCATGCAGAAACTTGATCCGTACCTCAATGTCGACCCGGGCACGATGAACCCGTTCCAGCACGGTGAGGTGTTCGTCACCGAAGACGGCGCCGAGACCGATCTGGATGTCGGCCACTATGAGCGCTTTCTGGACCGTGATCTGTCCGGTTCGGCGAATGTGACGACCGGACAGGTGTATTCAGTGGTGATCGCCAAGGAGCGCCGCGGTGAGTACCTCGGCGACACCGTGCAGGTGATCCCGCACATCACCGATGAGATCAAAACCCGCATCCTGGCCATGGCAGAGCCGGACGCCGAGGGAAACCGGCCGGACATCGTCATCACCGAGGTAGGCGGAACCGTGGGCGATATCGAATCCCAACCGTTCCTGGAAGCGGCCCGCCAGGTCCGCCACGAGGTCGGCCGGGAGAACTGCTTCTTCCTGCACGTCTCGCTGATCCCGTATCTGGCGCCGTCGGGAGAATTGAAGACCAAACCCACCCAGCACTCGGTGGCGAGCCTGCGCAGCATCGGCATCACCCCGGACGCACTGATCCTGCGGTGTGATCGCGATGTGCCCGAAGGGCTCAAGGAGAAAATCGCGCTGATGTGCGACGTCGACATCGACGGGGTGATCTCCACACCGGATGCGCCGTCCATCTATGACATCCCCAAGGTGCTGCACCGCGAGGAACTCGACGCCTACGTGGTGCGGCGGCTGAATCTGCCGTTCCGCGACGTCGACTGGACCACCTGGGACGACCTACTGCGGCGGGTGCACGATCCGCAGGAGACGGTGCGAATTGCATTGGTGGGCAAATACATCGACCTTTCCGATGCCTACCTTTCAGTGGCCGAGGCGTTGCGGGCCGGCGGGTTCGCCCACCGTGCCAAGGTTGAAATGCGTTGGGTCCCGTCCGACGACTGCGATACCGATGCCGGTGCGGCCACCGCCCTCGGGGACGCACACGCGGTACTGATTCCGGGTGGTTTCGGAATTCGCGGTATCGAAGGCAAGATCGGCGCCATCCGGTATGCCCGCCATCGTGGGCTGCCGGTGCTTGGACTATGCCTGGGTCTGCAGTGCATCGTGATCGAGGCGGCCCGGACGGTGGGACTGGAGCAGGCGAACTCCGCCGAGTTCGAGCCGGATACACCGGATCCGGTGATCTCGACCATGGCTGATCAACGGGACGCCGTCGCAGGTGATGCGGACCTGGGCGGCACTATGCGACTGGGTGCGTACCCGGCGGTACTTGAGCCGGGATCGGTTGTCGCCGAGGCGTATCAGTCCACCACCGTCTCCGAACGGCACCGGCATCGCTATGAGGTCAACAATGCCTATCGCGATCGGATTGCCCAGAGTGGACTGCGGTTCTCCGGAACCTCACCGGATGGACATCTGGTGGAGTTCGTCGAATACCCGCGCGAGGTGCACCCGTTCCTGGTGGGTACCCAGGCTCATCCCGAACTCAAAAGCCGGCCGACGCGGCCACACCCGCTGTTCGTCGCATTCGTCGGCGCCGCCATCGATTACAAGGCGGCGGAGCGGCTTCCGGTGGAGATCCCCGAACACTCGAGCGGTCCCGAAACCTCGAACGGCCCTGAAACCTCAGGTGGCCCTGAAACCTCTAACGGAACAGAGCACCCCGACGACGCCGGTGTGCAGCCGCTGTCGGAACATGCCCGTGGTTGATCACGTATTCGAGACCGTTTCGTCCGAAACCCTCTATTGCGGAAAGATTCTCGCGCTGCGTACCGATGAAGTGCGGATGCCCGGCGGCCGCACGGCGATCCGCGAGGTGGTCGAGCACTACGGCGCGGTGGCGGTCGCCGCAGTCGACGATGACGGCCGACTGGTGCTGGTATATCAGTACCGCACTGCGCTGTGCCGTCGGCTCTGGGAGCTTCCGGCCGGACTGCTCGACGAACCGGGGGAGCAGCCGATAGTGGCCGCCGCCCGCGAGCTTCGTGAGGAGACCGGTCTGGCCGCTGACGATTGGCGGGTGCTGATCGACGTCGCGCTCTCGCCGGGGTTCTGCGATGAAGCCGTGCGGGTGTATCTGGCGCGGGGTTTAAGCGAGGTCGGTCGTCCCGAGGCCAACCACGAGGAGGCCGACCTGACGGTGCACCGGGTAGATCTCGAGGACGCTGTTGAGCAGGTGCTGTCGGGTGAGATCGTCAACGCCACCGCAGCCGCGGGTGTGCTGGCCGCCTATGCCGCGATCACCGGCGGGCGGCCCACCCGGCCGGCCGATGCACCGTGGCAGGACCGCCCGACAGCGTTTGCGGCAAGGCAATACCGGTGACGACCGCGCAATTCACCGCACTCGACGGCCAGTTGCAGGGCTACCTTGACCACCTGACCATCGAGCGCGGTGTGGCTGCCAACACGATCAGTTCCTATCGACGCGACCTTCGCCGCTACAGCGAGCACCTGACCCTGCGCGGTATCGGCGATCTGCGCGACGTGACCGAGATCGATGTCAGTGAGTTCCTCGTCGCGCTGCGCAAGGGCGACACCGATACCGGGGCGACGCCGTTATCGGCGGTGTCGGCCGCGCGGGCACTAATCGCGGTTCGCGGGTTGCACAAGTTCGCCTCCGCCGAGGGCATCATCGATATCGACGTCGCCCGTGCGGTCAAACCACCCACCCCGAGCAGGCGGCTGCCCAAGAGTCTGTCCCTCGATGATGTGCTGGCACTGCTGGAAAGCGCCGGCGGCGATGCCCCGAGCGACGGGCCGCTGACACTGCGCAACCGGGCACTGCTGGAACTGCTGTACTCCACCGGCGCCCGCATCTCCGAGGCCGTCGGACTGGACGTAGACGATATCGACACGCACGCCCGGTCGGTGCTGCTGCGCGGCAAGGGCGGTAAGCAGCGACTGGTGCCGGTGGGTCGACCGGCGATCGCGGCACTGGACTCCTATCTGGTGCGGGGCCGACCGGATCTGGCCCGGCGTGGTCGCTCCACGGGCGCCCCGGGGGGCGGCATCTTCCTCAACGCCCGCGGCGGCCGGCTGTCCCGTCAGAGCGCCTGGCAGGTGCTTCAGGATGCCGCTGAGCGGGCCGGGATCACCGTGGCGGTCTCGCCGCACACGCTGCGACACTCCTTCGCCACCCACCTGCTCGACGGCGGCGCTGACGTGCGGGTGGTGCAGGAACTACTCGGCCACGCCTCGGTGACGACCACCCAGATCTACACCCTGGTGACCGTCACCGCGCTACGTGAAGTGTGGGCGGGCGCGCACCCCCGGGCCTGACTCGTGCCCCGGCTTGACCCATGGGGAAACCAGCACCACTGCTGAATAACTAGTCTAGTATCTATTAATACCTTGGCGGCGATGTGAAAGGACATTCGATGGCGCTTAACTCCTTTATGGATCTGGAACTTGCCGTTCCCGACGCGGCCGCACTGGAGGCGTTCTGGATTCGGCGCGGGCTACAGGCCACCTCGACCGGCGTGCTGGGAACCGCCGAGCGTCCCTCGCAACTGCGGTTCCGGGAAGGCAACTATCGGCACGTCGCCGAGATCCGGATCGGCTGCGATACCCCTGCCGATCTGGACGCCATCGCCGGCCGGTTGGACGGGATCGGAGTCTCCTATACACGGGACGACATCTCGGTCCGCTGCGCCGATCCGATCCTGGATCACGATGTGGTCATCGAGGTCGGTGAGGCGGCCAAACTGGCGCCGGCACCTGAGCGTCAGTTCAATGGTCCGGGTGATATCTCCCGGCCCAATCGCCGGTCATCGGCGATCGCCACCGAGTGGAACTCGGCACCGCGGCGCGTGGGGCATGTCGTGTTCGGCACACCCGACGTGGCGGCCAGCGCGGAGTTCTACCGCCGCGGCATCGGTATGAAGCTGTCGGATGCGATCCTCGGCGGAGCCGCCCAGTTCCTGCGCTGCTCGCCCGATCACCACAACATCTTGCTGATGCCCGCACCGGTACCGTGCATGAACCACTACGCGGTGGAGATGAACGATGTGGATGCGATCGGGCGGATGGGCATGGAGGTCGTCGGCGAGAGCGCCGAGGCCTCGGTGTTCGGCCTCGGTCGCCACGTGATCGGCTCCAACCTGTTCTGGTATCTGCTCGATCCGGCCGGCGGCATGTTCGAGTTGTTCTCCGATATCGACCAGATCACCGATGACGCGCTGTGGGAAGCCGAGTATCTCCGCGAGGACTGGGACCCCACCCCGGCCGCCTGGGAGCCGAAGGCGCCCAATCCCGACTTCTTCCTGCCCACCGACATCGACGCCATCGCCCGCGGGCGCGAAGCCGCCGGCCGCTAACGGTGGACCTGGGTATCGCAGGACGGCGCGCACTGCTGTGTGGGTCGACCCGTGGGCTGGGCCTGGCCTGTGCGGAGTCTCTGGCCCGCGAAGGTGTCGACATCGTGATCAACGGGCGCTCGGGTGCCGCGGAGGTCGCCGCAGAACTCGCTGCGCAGTTTGACGTTTCTATTCTCGGTGTCGACGCCGATATCAACACCGAGGCGGGTCGCAATGCTCTGCTTGCCGCCTGCCCGGAACCCGACATCCTCCTCACCAACAACGCCGGCCCGCCGCCGTCGATGTTCGTCGACACTACGCCGGAGGCGTGGCAGGCGGCATTGACAGCCAATATGCTGGCCCCACTGCAGATGATCCAGGCTGTTCTGCCCGGGATGCGTGAACGCCGATTCGGCCGGATCGTGAACATCACCTCGGCCATGGTGACCACCCCGAATGTGCTGATGACTCCGTCGGTAGCCGCTCGTGCCGGGCTCACCGGGGTGACCAAGGCGATCGCGGGTGATTGCGCCGTCGATAATGTGACAGTCAATAACCTTCTGCCAGAACGGATTAATACCGGGCGACAGAGGCAGATGGCTGATATGGCCGTCGCGACCAGAGGTATCACGCTTGACGAGGCGTATGCGGAGATTGCCGCCACCATCGCGGCCAAACGCTTAGGCCGGCCCGAAGAAGTCGGCGATGCCTGCGCCTACCTGTGCTCGGTTCAGGCCAGTTTCGTGTCCGGGCTGAACATGCACATCGACGGCGGAAGTTACCGGGGGCTTATCTAATGGAGACCACCGTTATGGACACCACGGTTCTGATCGTCGGCGGCGGACCGGCCGGTCTGCTCACCTCGATCCTGCTGGACCGCCTCGGCGTCGACAACATCGTCGTCGAACGCCGCCCGGATGCCCAGAGTGCCCCCGCGGCACACGTCGTCAACGCCCGAACCCTCGAGATCTGTCGGTCCGCGGGCGTCGATATGGACCGGGTGGCAGCCGCGTGCCAGCCCGTGCATGAGGGCGACGCGGTGCGCTGGGTGACCAGTCTGGGTGGCACCGAACTGGGCAGTGTGCCGTTCGAGAACCTGCACCGCCCCGATGAGATGGCCGATTTCAGCCCCACCCCGCTGCGTAACCTGGCCCAGCACCGCTTTGAGCCGATCCTGCGCGACCACGTCACGAACCTGCGCGGCGGCCAGGAGTGGGTCAGCGCCACCGTGGACTCCGATGGCGTCACGAGTCACTTCACGTCGGGGGATGTCATCCGCAGCCGCTATCTGTTGGGCTGCGACGGTGCCGGCAGTCGGGTCCGCAAGTCCCTGGACATCGGGATGGAGGGCCCCGACCAGCTACAGGCTTTCATGACGATTCACGCCGAGACGGACCTCCGCGACCTCGTCGGTGATCGCCCGGCCACGCTCTTCTTCATGGTCAACGACTTCGGTAACGGCACCTTTGTCGTTCATGACCTCGGCTCATGTTGGGTGTATCAGCATCCCTGGGACCCCGAGTCGGAGCCGTTGGAGAGCTTCGATGACGAGCACGCCGCCGCCGTGTTCCGGCGGGCCGCGGGTGCTGACGTCGACCTGACGATCCGCCACGTCAAGCCGTGGCGGGTCACCAGCCAGATCGCCGAGCACTACCGCGACGGTCGGGTATTCCTCGTGGGCGACGCTGCCCACCGGTTCCCGCCCAGTGGCGGACTGGGTCTCAACACCGGTGCGGCCGACGCGCACAACCTGGCCTGGAAGTTGGCAGCCGTTGAGCACGGATGGGCATCGGCGGATCTGCTGGACACCTATGAGTCCGAGCGTCGACCGGTGGCGCAGATGAATGCTCAGAAGAGCCTGGAGAACGGGGTCCGGCTGTTCGAGGTGTGGAATGCCGTGGGTACCGGGTCAGCCGAGGACGTCGCGGCCACTCTGGCCGATGAGCAACGCCGGGCCACCCTGGACGCCGCGATCACCAACCAGGAAGAGCATTTCGACATGCTCGGTCTGCAACTCGGATTCGCCTATCCCGCCGGCTCGGGACCCGTGCTCGATGATGGTGAGCCACTGCCGCATCGTGACAACATCGTGCGCCAGTATGTTCCATCGACCAATCCCGGTGTGCGACTGCCACATCGGTGGATCGCCCCGGACATCTCGACACTGGATCGGATCTCCCTGGACGGGATGACACTGCTCACCTCGTCGCCGCAGTGGACGGCGGCCGGACTGGCCGTCGCCGACGGCACCGTGCCGGTTCACGTCGTTGCCGATGAAACCGGACTGGCGGGTGCGGGCGCTCTCTTGATCCGGCCGGATCAACACGTGGCGTGGCGCGCCTTAACCGATGTGGGCGATGCCGAGGCTGAGTTACGCACAGCGCTGGACGCGCTGTTCCCGCTGCGGAAGGTGACGTCATGAAACTGGCCAACTATGGCGGACGCGCGACGGTGCTGCGTGGCGACGGTGGTATCGATGTGGCAGAGGCTTCCGGCGGCCGCTTCGGACCTGGGCTGCAACAGATTTACGAGCGCTGGGATGAGTTCCGCGCCTGGGAGGCGGACGGTTCGATCGATGCCCCGGTCAGCGGAATCGATCCCGCGCGACTCGGATCGCCGGCACCGCAGCCGCCACAGGTCTTCGCCATCGGCCTCAACTACCTCGCCCACGCGGAAGAGTCCGGGATGCAACTGCCCTCGGTGCCCGCCGTCTTCACCAAGTACCCGTCAAGCCTGACCGGTCCGTACGCCGACATCACACTGTCCGGTGACACCGTCGACTGGGAGGTCGAGCTAGTGGTGGTGATGGCCCACCGGGTGGACAGCGTCGCGCCGGAGGACGCCTGGCGGCACGTGGCGGGGCTTGCCGTGGGCCAGGACATCTCCGATCGCACGATGCAATTCGCCGCCGCAGCGCAGTTCGCCCTGGGCAAGTCCTATCGCGGGTATGGCCCCATCGGGCCGTTCCTGGTGACACCGGATGAGTTGCCCGATCCCACAGCCGTGCGCCTGAGCTGCTCGATCAACGGCGAGACCGTGCAGGACGGCACCACCGCGGAGATGGTCTTTTCGGTGGGTGAGCTGATCTCGCGGATCGCCGATGTCTGCCCGCTGCTGCCCGGTGATGTGATCTTCACCGGTACGCCCGACGGGTGCGGCGTCACCTCGAAGCCACCCCGTTTCCTCAAGGCCGGAGACGTACTGGAGAGCACGATCGAGGGTATCGGGACCATCCGCAATGTGTTCATCGGGCGAGGATGATCGCCCGGCGAGACGCGCTTTGAGGCCATGCGGCCACAACAGGCGGCACCGGTGGCTAGACTTTGCGCCAATGTTCGCCACGCCGCCGATTCACCCGACCCGGATGGCGGCCGCGTGACCGACGAGCACGATGAAGCGCCGATCGGTCTCACCGGCCGCCCCCCTCGCGCTATCCCCACGCCGCAGCCGCTGAAAAGCCACGGCCCGGCCGTGGTGATCTCAATGTGCAACCAGAAGGGCGGGGTGGGCAAGACCACCTCCACGATCAACCTGGGTGCCGCACTGGCCGAGTACGGCCGCAAGGTGCTGCTGGTCGATCTGGATCCGCAGGGCGCGCTGTCGGCCGGACTCGGGGTGCCGCACTACGAACTGGCCCACACGGTGCACAACCTGTTGATCGAGCCACGGGTGGGAATCGACGAGGTGCTGATCCACACCCGGGTCGACGGACTTGATCTGATCCCCAGCAATATCGACCTCTCAGCCGCAGAGATCCAGCTGGTCAACGAAGTCGGCCGGGAACAGACCCTGGGCCGTGCGCTGCGCCCGGTACTGGACCGGTACGACTATGTGCTGATCGACTGCCAGCCGTCACTGGGACTGCTCACCGTCAACGCGCTGGCGTGCTCCGACGGTGTGATCATCCCTACCGAGTGCGAGTACTTCTCGCTGCGCGGGCTCGCGCTTCTCACCGACACCGTCGACAAGGTTCGCGAACGGCTCAATCCCAAGCTCGAGATCAGTGGAATTGTGGTGACCCGGTTCGACAACCGCACCGTCAACGCCCGCGAGGTCATGGCGCGGGTGCTGGAGCGTTTCGGCGATCTGCTCTTCGACACCGTGATCGCCCGTACCGTTCGGTTCCCTGAGACCAGTGTCGCCGGCGAACCCATTGTCTCCTGGGCACCGAAATCCGGTGGTGCACAGGCTTATCGCGCGTTGGCCCGTGAGGTCATCGACCGCTTCGGCAAGTGACCACACAGGTAGCGCCCGAGACGGGCGCCGAGAAGATCCCGGAAAAGGGCTTCCACGTCACGCTGACCAACTTCGACGGTCCCTTCGACCTGTTGTTGCAGCTGATCTTCGCCCACCGCCTCGATGTCACCGAGGTCGCGTTGCACACGGTGACTGACGAGTTCATCGCCTACACCCGCGAGATCGGCCGGGTGATGGAGCTCGACGAGACCACCACCTTCCTGGTGATCGCCGCAACTCTGCTCGATCTCAAAGCGGCGCGGCTGCTTCCTGCCGGCGAGGTGTCCGACGAAGAGGACCTGGCACTGCTCGAGGTACGCGACCTGTTGTTTGCCCGGCTGCTGCAGTACCGGGCCTTCAAACACGTCGCGGAGATGTTCGCCGAACTCGAAGCCGCCGCGCTGCGCAGCTACCCGCGCGCAGTGGCACTGGAGGACCAGTTCTCCGAGTTACTGCCCGAGGTGATGATCGGCGTCGACGCACTGAGTTTCGCCGAGATCGCCGCGGCGACGTTCACCCCGCGTCCGGTACCCATCGTGTCGACCGAGCATCTGCATGTGTCCAGGGTGTCGGTACCCGAGCAGGCTGAGCGGCTGCTGAAGTTCCTGGAGAGCCGCGGAGTGGGGCACTGGGCGTCGTTCGCCGAACTAGTGGCCGATTGTTCGGAACCCATCGAGATCATCGGCCGGTTCCTGGCGCTGCTCGAGCTGTACCGGGCCCGGACGGTAGCATTTGAGCAGTCAGAACCGCTTGGTGTGCTGCAGGTTTCGTGGACCGGTGACCAGGTGATCAACGAGGAACTGGTCCGAGCCGAGTGGGAAGAGTGAATCGGTGACCGACGAAGTGATGACTGACGGAGTGATGACCGACGACCCGATCACCGACGAGGTTC
>JBAXIA010000040.1:0-22041 GCA_037138615.1 Mycobacteriaceae bacterium
GCTGGGCCGCAATCGCCGCGCTGATCACCTGGGTCCCGTCCAGCACGGAGAGATCGAAGTACATATCTTCGTTACCGGTAAACGGCCAGAACTGCGCCGGCGTCGTCACTGGAATCTCGGTGTATTCCCCGCCCAGCGTGGGTTGAATGTAATTGTGAATCGCCATATCCATCCACGCTTGGTCCACGACATGCATGTTGGTGCCGGTCATGATCAGCGCTTCCTGGGCCAGTAGCTCGATCGGGATCAGACCCGGTGGCGGTGGGCTGACTGCGATGGCGGCGGTTGCCGCTGCGGCCCAGCAAACCAGCGCTGCGGTGCCGCGGCGCAGCCCGGACCCGACACCCCGGCTCGGCGGCGTCATACCGCCGGCACTGACGCCCAGCACGATTCAATTCCTCCAAAGATTCCCCGCCGCAGCCATCCCCGCCGAAGCCGACCACCAAGCTTGTTGAAGCAGATGTTATCCGCAAACGGCAAGAACCATGCTGCTCGACCCGCGGACGATCCTGCGGAACAGCAAACTTTCGGTAACAAACGTTCGATGGGAAGCTGCCGCGAACAGGGGATACCTACCGTGCTGCTGGGTTGCAGTAGGTCGAAGGTGATTCCTGATTGAAACATTGCTCATGCCACTGACGCTCGTGTCGGGCGTTCTCTGGGAACTGGAGGATGACGGGGTGGCTGGGCACCTTGCCCCAATGGCGTCAGGTCATACTATGACCAGCACTATCCACAGGAATTCGTTTGGTTTACCGGACATGGGCAGGCGGCCACGATGACGAGACTGGACACCGTCGAAAGGGCGGTTGCCGACATCGCAGCGGGGAAGGCCGTCGTGGTCATCGATGATGAGGATCGCGAGAACGAGGGCGATCTGATCTTCGCGGCCGAGAAGGCCACACCGGAACTGGTGGCGTTCATGGTGCGCTATACCTCCGGCTATCTATGTGTCCCGCTGGACAGCGACATCTGTGATCGATTGGGCCTGCTTCCGATGTATGCGGTCAATCAGGACAAGCACGGCACCGCATACACCGTCACCGTCGACGCTAGGCATGGTGTGGGGACGGGGATTTCAGCATCTGATCGTGCGACAACGATGCGCCTGTTGGCGGACCCGTCGAGTGTTTCCGATGACTTCACCAAGCCGGGACACGTAGTCCCACTGCGAGCCAAGGACGGTGGTGTGCTGCGTCGCCCGGGCCACACCGAGGCGGCCGTCGACTTGGCCCGGCTGGCGGGCCTGCAGCCGGCCGGGGCGATCTGCGAGATCGTCAGCCAAAAAGATGAGGGCGCCATGGCCCAAACTGATGAGCTGCGGGTCTTCGCCGACGAGCACGGGCTCGCCCTGATCTCTATCGCCGATCTCATCGAGTGGCGGCGCAAGCACGAGAAACATGTCGAACGGGTGGCCGAGGCGCGAATTCCGACCCTGTACGGCGAATTCCGCGCCGTCGGCTACACGAATATCTACGACCAGGTCGAGCATGTCGCCCTGGTCCGCGGGGATATCGCCGGGCCAGAGAATGACGGCCATGACGTTCTGGTGCGCGTGCACTCCGAATGTCTCACCGGTGATGTGTTTGGTTCGCAGCGATGCGACTGTGGGCCTCAACTGGATGCGGCGATGGAAATGGTGGCTGCCGAGGGGCGCGGGGTGGTGCTCTATATGCGCGGCCACGAAGGCCGCGGTATCGGCCTCATGCACAAACTGCAGGCCTATCAGCTTCAAGACGCCGGCTCCGACACCGTCGATGCGAACCTTGAGCTCGGACTGCCGGCCGATTCGCGCGACTACGGCATCGGCGCGCAGATTCTGGTCGACCTGGGTGTGCGGTCTATGCGTCTGCTGACTAACAACCCCGCAAAACGCGTCGGCTTGGATGGCTACGGGTTGCACATCATCGAGCGGGTTGCGCTGCCGGTACGGGTCAATGCCGAGAACATCCGCTACCTCAAGACCAAACGTGACCGGATGGGCCACGAATTGGTCGGTCTGGAGGACTACGACGAGGGTGCGCGCCCATGAGCGGAGGCGCCGGGGTACCGGCTGTTCCCGAGATGGACGCCTCCGACATCACGCTCGCAATCGTCGCCAGCACCTGGCATGCAGAGATATGCGACGCCTTGCTTGATGGCGCCCGCAGGGTAGCTGACGGTTGTGGTGTCACTGGCCCGACGGTAGTGCGGGTGCACGGCGCGATCGAGATTCCCGTGGTTGCTCAGGAACTCGCGCTGACCCATGATGCCGTTGTCGCTCTCGGTGTCGTCATCCGCGGTGCGACACCGCACTTTGATTATGTCTGCGACGCCGTCACCCAGGGAATCACGCGGGTGTCATTGGATTCCTCCACACCGGTGGCGAATGGAGTGCTGACAACCGATACCGAGGAACAGGCACTCGACCGGGCTGGGTTGCCGGATTCCGCCGAAGACAAGGGTGCCCAAGCCACTGCCGCTGCGCTGTCCACCGCGCTGACGCTGCGTCGGCTGCGTAGGGCATGACGGCGACCCGAACCGGCGGAGAATGGGACGCCGAGTTCAAGCCTCATCGGATCTCGACATATGCCTACGTCACGGCCGCGGCAATCGCGACGGCCGGGATCGTGGTCGGGCTGCTATCGAAGGGTAAGTCCACCGGGGCGGTGGTGCGCACCGCTGACCAGTTCGCCCTGGCGGGCCTGGCGCTGGTCATTGCCGGTGCGATTTTGCTGGTGACCCGGCCGCGGTTGCGTGTCGGGCCTGCCGGTCTGGCCGTGCGGAACCTGGTGGATTACCGGCTGATCCCCTGGACCGAGGTCGCCGCCATCTCGTTTCCGCCGGGACGGCGTTGGGCCCGGGTGGACCTCGAATTCAATGAGTACGTCCCGGTGCTGGCCATTCAAACCCTTGATCGCGAGCGTGCGGTTGCTGCGATGGATACGGTCCGTGAGCTGATGACCCGTTACCGCCGCTGACCGCGCGCACTAACCTACAAACGTGGCCGATCCCGCGACGTACCGCCCGGCGCCCGGATCCATCCCGCTCGAGCCGGGCGTCTACCGATTCCGGGACTCCCGCGGCAGGGTCATCTACGTCGGAAAGGCCAAGAGTCTTCGGAGCCGGCTGACGTCGTATTTCGCCGATATCTCGAGTCTGCACCCCCGGACCAGGCAGATGGTCACCACGGCCGCGAAGGTGGAGTGGACGGTGGTCGGCACCGAGGTCGAGGCATTGCAGCTCGAGTACACCTGGATCAAGGAGTTCGACCCGCAGTTCAACGTCCGGTATCGAGATGACAAGTCCTACCCCGTACTCGCGGTGACACTCAATGAGGAGTTCCCGCGGCTGATGATCTACCGCGGACCACGCCGCAAGGGCGTCCGCTACTTCGGGCCCTACTCGCACGCCTGGGCGATTCGCGAGACGCTCGATCTACTGACCCGTGTCTTCCCGGCACGTACCTGCTCGGGTGGGGTGTTCAAGCGCCACAGTCAAATTGAGCGTCCCTGTCTGCTGGGCTATATCGACAAATGCTCCGCCCCCTGTATCGGCAGGGTTGGTGTTGAGGAACATCGTCGGATCGTGGTTGATTTCTGCGACTTCCTGTCCGGGCGAACCGACCGCTTTGTTCGTGATCTCGAGCGCCAGATGAACGCTGCCGCGGAAGCGTTGGACTTTGAAAGAGCGGCGCGGTTACGTGACGACATCGGCGCGATTAAGCGGGTATTGGAGAAGCAGGCCGTAGTGCTCGGCGACGGCACGGATGCCGACGTAGTCGCCTTTGCCGACGATGATCTGGAAGCCGCCGTGCAGGTGTTTCATGTGCGCGGCGGCAGGGTTCGTGGCCAGCGGGGTTGGATTGTCGAGAAGCCCGGAGATCCGGGCGATTCCGCGCGGGCGCAACTGGTGGAGCAATTCCTGATGCAGTTCTACGGCGAGCAGGCCGAATTAAGCAGTGCGGCAGACGAATCCAATAATCCGGTGCCCCGGGAGGTGTTAGTTCCATGCCTGCCTCCCAATGCAGAACAGCTCAGTGTCTGGCTATCCGGCCTACGTGGTTCCCGGGTGACACTGCGGGTACCCCGGCGGGGTGACAAACATGCCCTCGCCGAGACGGTGCAACGCAACGCTCAGGAGGCGCTGCAGCAGCACAAGTTGAAGCGAGCCGGCGACTTCACCGCGAGATCTGCTGCGCTGCAGAACATCCAGGAGTCGCTCGGCCTGGCTGAAGCCCCGTTGAGGATCGAGTGCGTTGATATCAGTCATGTGCAGGGCACCGACGTGGTGGGCTCACTGGTGGTGTTCGAGGACGGATTGCCGCGCAAATCCGATTACCGGCACTTCGCCATCAGGGAAGCGGCCGGGGAGGGCCGCTCCGACGATGTTGCCTCAATTGCCGAGGTCACCCGGCGCCGTTTTCAGCGTCACGTGGCAGATTCCGAGGCGACTGAAGTCGGGGAGACGGTTGTGGCCGATAAGCCGCGCAAATTCGCCTACCCGCCCAACCTCTATGTGGTGGACGGGGGCGCGGCCCAGGTCAATGCCGCGCAGCGGGTTCTCGATGAACTCGGAGTCAATGACGTGGCGGTAATCGGACTTGCCAAGCGTTTGGAGGAGGTGTGGGTACCGGCACAACCCGACCCGGTGATCCTGCCCCGCAATAGCGAGGGGTTGTACCTGCTGCAGCGTGTCCGCGATGAGGCGCATCGGTTTGCGATCTCCTATCACCGCAGCAAGCGGTCCAAGCGGATGACCGCCTCAGCTCTCGACTCGGTTCCCGGACTGGGGGACACGAGGCGCAAGGCGCTGGTCACCCACTTCGGTTCGCTGGCCCGGATCCGGCAGGCGAGCATCCAGGAGATCACCGCCGTCCCGGGCATCGGAGCCGCTACCGCAGCGGCAGTGCTCACCGCTCTCGCTGAATCGGTTGATCGTCCTGGTTTGGATGCGTCAGGCGGCGCGGTGGGCGATGATTCACAGCAGGCATCGCGATGACAGAGAACAGTGCACGAGACAGCGCGCGGAGCGACGGCGGCGCGGAGATTGACGTCGTTCTGGTGACCGGACTGTCCGGTGCCGGTCGTGGCACCGCGGCGAAGGTGCTCGAGGACCTGGGCTGGTACGTGGCGGACAACCTGCCTCCGGAACTGATCGCGCGGATGGTGGACCTGGGATTGGCAGCCGGATCGCGAATCACTCAACTCGCGGTGGTGATGGATGTCCGCTCTCGTGGGTTCACCGGTGATTTGGATCTGGTTCGCCAGGATCTCGCTGCCCGCAATATCGCGCCCCGGGTGTTGTTTATGGAGGCGTCCGACGACATTCTGGTGCGGCGGTACGAGAATAACCGCCGTAGTCATCCCCTGCAGGGCAACCAGACTCTGGCCGAGGGTATTGCCGCCGAGCGAACCATGTTGGCTCCGGTGCGAGCGGCCGCTGACCTGATCATCGACACGTCGGCATTATCGGTCCCGGCGTTGCGCGCAAGCATCGAAAATGCCTTCGGTGGCGAGGTCGTTGCCAGAACCTCGGTGACCGTTGAGTCTTTCGGTTTCAAGTACGGACTGCCGATGGATGCCGACATGGTGATGGATGTGCGGTTCCTGCCCAATCCGCACTGGGTGGACGAATTGCGGCCGCAGACCGGCCAGTCGCCGGCCGTCCGGGATTACGTACTGGCCCAACCCGGTGCCACGGAGTTCCTGCAGACCTACCATCAACTGTTGAGGTTGGTGGCCGACGGCTACATCCGAGAGGGAAAGCGGTATATGACAGTGGCGATCGGTTGCACCGGCGGCAAGCACCGCAGCGTCGCCATCGCCGAGGCACTCGCCGGGTTGCTGACTGAGAACCCGCAACTATCGGTTCGGGTGCTGCACCGGGATCTGGGGCGCGAGTGACGGACCCGTATCTGGAAGCCGCCAGGGAAACGCCTCGCATCGTCGCGATGGGCGGCGGACACGGCCTGTATGCAACGTTGTCGGCGGCGCGTCGGCTGTCGCCGCATGTGACCGCGGTTGTCACCGTCGCCGATGACGGCGGATCCTCGGGTCGGCTGCGTTCCGAGCTCGACGTCATACCGCCGGGCGACCTGCGGATGGCATTGGCGGCGTTGGCATCCGACAGTCCGCACGGCCGCCTGTGGGCAACCATCATTCAGCATCGTTTCGGTGGCAGCGGCGCGCTGGCCGGGCATCCCATCGGCAACCTTTTGCTAGCGGGTCTCAACGAGGTACTGAATGATCCGGTGGCGGCTCTGGACGAACTCGGCCGCATTCTCGGTGTGAACGGCCGGGTTCTGCCGATGTGTCCCATCGCGTTGCAGATCGAGGCAGACGTTTCCGGGCTTGAGGGCGACCCCCGGATGAGTCGGGTGATCCGGGGTCAGGTCGCAGTGGCCACCACACCCGGGAAGGTCCGGCGGGTGCGCCTGCTACCCGGGGATCCCCCTGCCACCCGGCAGGCCGTCGATGCGGTCATGGCCGCCGACCTCGTGGTGCTCGGGCCGGGTTCATGGTTCACCAGCGTTATCCCGCACGTCCTGGTTCCGGGTCTGGCCGAGGCACTGAAGTCAACGCTCGCCCGCCGTGCGCTCGTACTCAATTTGGCCGCGGAACCTGGTGAGACAGCGGGCTTCTCGGCAGAACGGCACCTGCATGTGCTCGCTCAGCACGCTCCGGGTGTGACCGTCAACGACATCATCGTCGATGCCGGACGAGTGCCGTCGGACCGCGAACGCGACCAGCTTCGACGCACGGCGACCATGCTGGAAGCCACAGTTAACTTTGCCGACATTTCCCGACCTGGTACACCTTTACATGACCCGGCAAAGCTGGCGGCGGCGCTGGACGCCGTGTGTTCGCGGGGCATGGGGGCCTCAACCATCACCGTCCCGACTGCCGCAGTAGCGTCGGCCGAGGTGGGACCGCAGCCAGACCGGGTGCGCCGATTAACAGGAGACGGACCGAGAGGTGACGACCCGTGGCGATGACAGCTGAGGTCAAAGACGAGCTGAGTCGGCTGGTCGTCAACTCCGTGAGCGCACGCCGTGCCGAGGTGGCATCGCTGCTGCGCTTCGCCGGCGGGCTGCACATCGTCTCCGGCCGGGTGATCGTCGAGGCCGAGGTTGACCTGGGTAGCATCGCGCGGCGTCTACGCAAGGACATCTACGATCTCTACGGCTACAGCGCCGTCGTGCATGTGCTCTCAGCCAGCGGGATTCGCAAAAATACCCGCTATGTGGTGCGGGTGGCCAAAGATGGTGAGGCACTGGCGCGCCAGACCGGTCTGTTGGACATGCGCGGCCGCCCGGTGCGCGGACTGCCCGCCCAGGTGGTCGGTGGCAGCGTCGGTGATGCCGAGGCGGCCTGGCGCGGAGCCTTCCTGGCTCACGGCTCGCTTACCGAACCCGGTCGCTCGTCTGCACTTGAGGTGAGTTGTCCCGGGCCGGAGGCGGCCCTGGCTCTGGTCGGTGCGGCCAGGCGCCTCGGCATCAGTGCCAAGGCACGTGAGGTTCGCGGCATCGACCGGGTCGTGGTGCGCGACGGGGAGGCTATCGGCACCCTGCTCACCCGCATGGGGGCCCAGGACACCCGCCTGACCTGGGAGGAGCGGCGGATGCGCCGCGAGGTGCGGGCCACCGCCAACCGGTTGGCCAATTTCGACGACGCCAATCTGCGGCGCTCCGCCCGTGCCGCGGTGGCCGCCGCTGCACGGGTGGAACGCGCACTGGAGATTCTTGCCGATACGGTGCCCAACCATCTGGCTGCCGCGGGACAACTGCGGGTGGAACATCGCCAGGCCTCACTTGAGGAACTGGGCCGGTTGGCTGATCCGCCGATGACCAAAGATGCTGTGGCCGGCCGCATCCGGCGCCTGTTGTCGATGGCTGACCGCAAGGCTAAACAGGACGGGATCCCGGACACCGAATCGGCGGTCACCCCGGACCTTCTCGACGACGCCTAATTCGCAGTAACCCGTAATCTATTGTGCCGCAAGCGCTTCTGGTTGATCAACCGATAACGCCCAACGTATTCCACTGACCAGAACGCGACCGGATAGCCGGATCGCGGTGGCCTCCACCGGAGGTAGATACGGCAGTCGCAAAGGCAGCCGCGCCCAGGGCGGCAACATCGACACCGACGTCGCGGCAAGCACCCCATATGGCGCGCGGGCCAGCAACGGCAGCGGGGGAGTGATCAACAGGAAGCGGGCCGCCTCTCGGGCGGCTTCGGTGCTGCAGAGTTCACTGCGATAGCCGGCGATCCGCTCGCCCAGTTCGGCTTCGGTGCGTGGGGGTTCGGGAACTCCGAGTGCGGCGGCCACTCGGGCGGTGTCGGCAACGTAGCTATCGCGTTCGTCCTGATCCAGCGGGGCCGCCCCGTAGAGCTGATAGGCCCGGAGGAAGCTGTCGATCTCAGCAATGTGTACCCACTCCAGCAGGTGTGGGTCATCGGCCCGGTACTCACGTCCATCCGGAGCCCGGCCATGGACCCGGCGGTGGATCCCGCGGACTTTATCAACGGCACGCTGGGCGTCGGTGGCGGTGCCGAACGTGGTGACCGCCAGAAACGTGCTGGTGCGCTGAAGCCGGCCCCAGGGGTCGCCCCGGTAATCGGAATGCTGGGCGACGCCGGCCATCGCCAGCGGATGCAATGACTGCAGTAGCAGAGCCCGCAGGCCCCCGACGAACATCGAGGCGTCGGCGTGGACGCGGCGGATGGGCCGGTCTTCGGCGAACCACCGTGGACCCGGAGTTTCATGGATTCGGGTCCGGTTCTGCGGACCCTCCGGCCCGGCGATCATCGCAAAAATGCCGCGACCGAGACGTTCTCGCACCTGGGCGAAGCCTTGGTCCACGTTCAGCGGCAGTGCCATACCCCGACGGTACGCGGGCCGGGCCACAACCATGAGCAGGGTTCCCGGTCGGGTCGCAGCACCACGCCACTAGGCTGTCTCGGACGACTAGTGGCGACTAGAGGAGACAGACGTGACGATCCGGGTTGGCGTTAACGGCTTCGGCCGTATCGGACGCAACTTCTACCGGGCACTGGCCGCCCAGCAGGCGGAAGGAAAGGCCAAGGGCATCGAGATCGTGGCGGTCAATGACCTCACCGACCCCGCCGCTCTTGCTCACCTGCTGAAGTTCGATTCCATCCTGGGCCGTTTCCCGGAGGAGGTCTCCGCAGACGGCGACCACATCCTTGTCGGTAAGCACAAGATCAAAGCGTTTGCGGTCAAGGACGGCCCCGCCGCCCTGCCGTGGAATGAGGTCGATGTCGACGTGGTGGTGGAGTCCACCGGACATTTCAACGACGCCAAGGCGCACGGCCATCTGCAGTCCGGGGTGAAAAAGGTCATCATCTCCGCGCCGGCGTCCGACGAGGACATCACCATCGTGATGGGTGTCAATGACGACAAGTACGACGGCACCCAGAAGGTCATCTCGAATGCCTCGTGCACCACCAACTGCCTGGGCCCGATGGCCAAGGTCATCAACGACGAGTTCGGCATCATCCGCGGATTGATGACCACCATCCACGCCTACACCGGCGACCAGAACCTGCAGGACGGCCCGCACAAGGATCTGCGCCGGGCCCGCGCCGCAGCGATCAACATCGTCCCCACCTCCACCGGCGCAGCGAAGGCGATCGGACTGGTGCTGCCGGAGTTGAAGGGCAAGCTGGACGGCTACGCGCTGCGGGTTCCGATCCCCACCGGATCGGTCACCGACCTGACCGTCGAACTCGCCAAGCACGCCAGTGTCGAGGAGATCAACGCCGCGATGAAGGCTGCCGCCGAGGGCAAACTCAAAGGCATCCTGAAGTACTACGACGCCCCGATCGTCTCCAGCGATATCGTCACCGACCCGCACAGCTCGATCTTCGACTCCGGACTGACCAAGGTGATCGACAACCAGGCCAAGGTGGTCTCCTGGTACGACAACGAGTGGGGCTACTCCAACCGACTGGTCGATCTTGTCGCGCTGGTCGGTAAGTCTCTGTAACCGTGACCGTTAAGACTCTTTCCGATCTGCTTGCCGAGGGCGTCGAGGGCCGCGGTGTCCTGGTGCGGTGCGACCTCAACGTCCCCCTCGATGACCACGGCGCCGTCACCGACGCGGGCCGCATCGAGGCGTCGGTGGCCACACTGAAGGCGCTTTCCGATGCCGGCGCCAAACTCGTCGTGACCGCCCACCTGGGCCGTCCCAAGGATGGTCCCGACCCAACGCTGACGCTGGCGCCGGTGGCCAAAGTGTTGGGGGAGAAACTGGGCCGGCACGTCCAGCTGGCCGGTGACGTGGTGGGCACCGATGCATTGGCCCGCGCTGAAGGTCTGACCGACGGCGACATCCTGCTGTTGGAGAACATTCGTTTCGATCCACGTGAGACCAGCAAGGATGACGCGCAGCGGGGGGCGCTGGCAAAGGCTCTGGTCGAGTTGGTCGGTGACGACGGCGCCTTCGTGTCCGACGGTTTCGGCGTGGTGCATCGCAAACAGGCCTCGGTTTACGACGTGGCGACACTGCTGCCCCATTACGCGGGCACTCTGGTGGCCGCCGAAGTCAAGGTGCTCGAGCAGCTGAGTACCACCGGGGAAAGGCCCTATGCCGTGGTGCTCGGCGGGTCGAAGGTTTCCGACAAACTTGCCGTCATCGAGAACCTGGCCGGCAAGGCCGACAGCGTCATCATCGGTGGCGGTATGTGCTTCACCTTCCTTGCTGCCCAGGGTGTTTCGGTGGGCAAGTCCCTGCTGCAGGAAGAGATGATCGACACCTGCCGCGAGTTGCTGGAGGAATTCGGCGATGTGATTCACCTTCCAGTCGATATCGTTGTCGCCGCTGAATTCGCGGCCGACTCCACACCGGAAACTGTTGCCGCCGGGAATATTCCGGGCGACAAGATGGGTCTGGACATCGGACCTGATTCGGTGAAGCGGTTCACGACGCTGTTGTCCAACGCCCGCACCATTTTCTGGAACGGACCCATGGGGGTGTTCGAGTTCCCGGCCTTTGCGGCCGGCACCAAAGGTGTCGCCGAGGCGATCATCTCCGCCACCGCCAAAGGCGCCTTCAGTGTTGTCGGCGGCGGGGATTCCGCCGCTGCGGTGCGCCAACTCGGGCTGCCCGAGGGCGGCTTCTCGCACATCTCCACCGGCGGCGGCGCGTCGCTGGAGTACCTCGAGGGCAAGACCCTTCCCGGTATCGACATCCTGAACTAGGAGACGACCTTGTCCCGCACACCGCTGATCGCCGGCAACTGGAAGATGAACCTCAACCACTTCGAGGCCATCGCGCTGGTGCAGAAGATCGCCTTCGCTCTACCCGACAAGTATTTCGACAAGGTGGATGTCACCGTCATTCCGCCGTTCACCGATCTGCGTAGCGTGCAGACCTTGGTCGACGGTGACAGGTTGCGGTTGACCTACGGCGCTCAAGACCTGTCGCAGCACGACTCGGGTGCCTACACCGGCGAGATCAGCGGAGCGTTCCTGGCCAAGCTGGGTTGCACCTTCGTCGTGGTCGGCCATTCCGAACGGCGGACCTATCACCATGAGGACGACGCCCTGGTCGCGGCCAAAGCCGCCGCCGCGTTCCGACACGGTCTGACCCCGATCGTGTGTATCGGTGAGCATCTCGACGTTCGAGAGGCCGGCAACCATGTCGAGCACAATGTCGCGCAGTTGCGCGGATCACTGGCTGGTCTGACCAATGAGCAGCTGACGACAGTGGTGATCGCCTACGAGCCGGTATGGGCGATCGGCACCGGCCGGGTGGCCAGTGCCGCCGACGCTCAGGAAGTCTGCGGGGCGATCCGGGCCGAGCTGGCCGTCCTGTCGTCGCCGGCGATCGCTGACGGTGTGCGAGTGCTCTACGGCGGCTCGGTCAACGCCAAGAACGTGGGCGAGATCGTCGCTCAGCCCGATGTCGACGGGGCCCTGGTGGGCGGTGCGTCCCTGGAGGGGGAGCAGTTCGCCACGCTGTCTGCCATCGCCGCAGGTGGGCCGCTTCCCTGATCCGGGCCGTGACCGGGTATCCTGGGCGGCATGGTTTTCGCCCTGCAGATCTTGTTGGCCATCACCAGCCTCCTCATCATGTTGCTGGTGCTACTGCACCGCGCCAAGGGTGGCGGTTTGTCGACGCTGTTCGGCGGCGGTGTGCAGTCCAGCTTGTCCGGGTCGACCGTGGTCGAGAAGAACCTCGATCGACTGACGCTGTTCGTGACCGGCATCTGGCTGGTCGCCATCATCGGCGTCGCGCTTCAGATCAAGTACTCCACCTGACCGGTGTCGCCGTCAGGCGATGAGTGGTTCGGCCTGCGCCCTGTGTAACAGCGGCTGATGGACCAACGGCGGCGTACAGTTCTTTAGACGGGACCAGGCAGGCCCCACAAGCCAAAGGCTCACTGTGTCTGACAAGTCCCCGCGTCAAGCGATGTCAAAGAAACCCGGAAAATCCCTGAAAGAGAAGCGTGCCGCCAAGCGCGCCAAGGGTGATGTCACTCCGATCGACAACATCCTCAACGCCAAAAAGCGCTGACACCGGACGGCGCCGCCGAAATCACCGGCCGCCTATTTGACGATGGTGAACTGCATGAGGTTGACGATGCCTTTGCGGAAGCCGTCGGCGCAGCCGATCATGTACTTGTCGTAGTCGGAGTAGGCGAGTTGTCCCGACACCCGGATAGCCTCGTCCCGATTGGCGACCAGATTCGCGTGCCAGAGGTCCAAAGTGCGGGCGTAATGCTGGCCTAGTTCCTGGATGCGCTCGATCTGGAATCCTGCCTCCGCGCTGCGCGCCCTGATGATTTCCGGAGACGGAAGTCGGCAGCCGGGGAAAATCGTCTTCGCCATGAAAAGGATGAACTTCAGATCGCTGATCGTGAGCGTGATCCCGTTGTCGCGGTAGAAGTCGATATCGTGGGCGACGATCGTGTGCAGGAGCATCCGTCCGTCATCGGGAAGGGAGGCATACATCTTTCGGAAGAACTCGGGATAGGTCTCGAATCCGAAGTGTTCGAACGAGCCGATCATGAAGACCCGGTCGATCTTGCCGTCGAACTCCTGCCACGCCTGGAAGCGAACTTCTTTGGTGCGGTCTCCGGGCAGGCCGGCGAATAGTTGTTGGACGTGGTGGTACTGATTTTTGCTGATGGTCAGCCCGATGACGTTGACGTCATATTTCTCAACCGCCCGTGCCAGCGCAGATCCCCAGCCACAGCCGATGTCCAGGACTGTCATGCCCGGTTGCAAATTCAACTTTCCCAGCACGAGGTCGATCTTCGCCATCTGAGCTTGTTCTAGGTCGTAGTCATCCTGCTCGAAATATGCGCAGGTGTAGGTGAGCGTCGGGTCGAGGAACAAGCTGAAGAAATCGTCCGATAGGTCGTAGTGGGCTTGGACATCCCGATACGCCTGCTCTAATTCGCTAGTGATTTCGTCTCAATTTCTTCGAAGGTAGTTTGCGGTCACCCGGTGGGTGACGGACATCGGCGTCATGGGTTTGTTCTTCAGTGCCTGGACGATGTAAGTGCAGCGTACCTGACGGTCGGCGCCAGGCACTCTTAGTCAATCTCACCGGTGAGCCTGCGTGCCGCGGCAGCGTCTAGCAACCAGACGGTCGCCTCGATACCGATCGCTCCGGCCGCCGGAATATCGGCCGGATCGGCGCCGTCGATAGCGGCGGCCACCGCCTCCGCCTTGGCCTCGCCAGACACCACCAGCCATACCTGCCGAGATCTGCGGACGGCGGGCAGTGTCAATGTGATGCGACGTGGTGGCGGCTTGGGGGAGTCCTCGACCCCGACCACCATCCGCCGGTTCTCCGCCACCGCCGCGGTGTGCGGAAACAGCGAGTTGATATGACCTTCGCCTCCCATGCCGAGAAGGTGAACATCAAACTCAGGGGCGGGTTCACCGACCTGGGCGCTTGCGGCCAGAACGTCCGCGTAAGCCATGGCGGCGGCGTCCAGATCGGTGCCGAATCCGGCGTCGCTGGCCGGCATCGGATGGATGTTGCCAGCAGGGATGTCGATGTGGTTTAGCAGAGCCTCGCGTGCCTGTTTCTCGTTGCGTTCGTCATCGTCGGACGGCACATAGCGGTCGTCACCGAAGAAAATGTGTACCCGTGACCAGTCAATGGTGTGTGACCCGAGGTGCTTGAGAAGTGCGATACCGGTGCCGCCGCCGGTCAACACGATCAGTGCTCGACCCCGCGCCGCAATGGCCGCCGAAATCGCTGCCGCGAGTCGGTCGCCGGTGGCGGCCACCAAGACGTCGGTATCCGGGTAGGTCTCGACGGACACGACCACGGTCAGGCCGTCCCGCCCGCCGCGTATTTCACCTTGTCGATCCCTGCCAGGGCCTGGTGGTAGATCTCGTCGGCGTCAAGGCGACGCAGATCCTCGGCCAGGCATTCCCGGGTTTCCCGCCGGGCAAGCGGCAGCCGTGACTCGGGCCGCCCGGTGCGGCTCAGAGTGGCCATCGGTCCGTCCTGGGGGCGGCTCAGGGTTATCGTCTGACTGGGTTGAATCAGCTCCACCTTGAGCTCGCCGGTCTCGCGACGTACCGGACCTTCGAGACGGCAGGCCAACCAACCGGCCAGGATGTCCAGTGCGGGCTCATCCTTGAGTCCCGACACAACCGCGGAGGTGACCGGCTCATGCGGCGGCTGGTCGAGGGCAGAAGCCAACAAGGCCCGCCAGTAGGTGATGCGACTCCAGGCCAGGTCAGTGTCGCCCTCGGCATAGCCTTCGAGCCTGCGTCGCAGTGCAGCGAGCGGATCCTTGGTTCCGGTCGCATCCGTGATGCGCCGAATCGCCAAGCGGCCCAACGGATCCTGCGCAGGCACCTCGGGTGCCCCTCCGGGCCACCAGACCACGACCGGAGTGTCGGGTAGCAGGAAGGGCAGCACCACACTGGCGGCGTGTGCGGCGAGTGGGCCAGCGGTCCGCAGCACCACCACTTCGCCGGCACCGGCATCTCCGCCTACCCGGAGTTGTCCGTCCAGTCGCGGCTCGGACGCCAATCGGTCGACCGGCACCACGACAATGACCCGGCAGGGATGTTCGCGGCTTGCCGAGACCGCGGCGTCGATGGACTCCTCGACGATGTCCTCGGTGTCCGGCGCGACCACCAGGGTCAGCACGCGGCCGAGGGTGATCGCCCCGCCCTCCTCGCGCAGTTGGGTGATGCGCTTGTTGATCTCGTTGGTCGTTGTCTCCGGGATATCGACGATCATTGCGCCGCGCCCTTTCCGGCAGTCATGGCCGCCGCCATTCCCGGCCCGAGCGCTCCAGCATCGCAAACGCTGAGTCCGGCCCCCAGGTCCCGGACTCGTAGGGATCAGGTTTGCCATGCGAGGCCCAGTACTCCAGCGCGGGATCCAATATCTCCCAGGACAGTTCGACCTCAGCATTGACCGGGAACAGCGACGGCTCACCGAGCAGCACGTCGAGAATCAGCCGCTCGTAGGCTTCCGGTGAGTCCTCGGCGAATGCGGATCCGTAGGAGAAGTCCATATTGACGTCTCGCACCTCCATGGTGCTACCCGGCACCTTGGAGCCGAAGCGCAGCGTGATGCCCTCATCGGGCTGAACCCGGAACACCAGGGCGTTCTGGCCGAGTTCCTCGGTCATGGTCGCATCGAACGGTAGATGCGGTGCCCGTTTGAACATCAGCGCGATCTCGGTCACCCGGCGGCCCAGGCGATTACCGGTCCGGAGATAGAACGGCACACCCGCCCAGCGCCTGGTGTCGACTTCCAGTTCGATCGCGGCGAACGTCTCCGTGGTTGAAGTCTTGGAGAAACCCTCCTCATCAAGCAGGCCGACCGCCTTTTCGCCGCCCTGCCACCCCGCGGTGTACTGGCCGCGCGCGGTGGTCAGATCGAGTGGCTGTGCCAGCCGGGTCGCCGAGAGCACCTTGATCTTCTCAGCCTTGATCTCGTCAGGAGAGAAACTGACTGGCTCCTCCATAGCGGTGAGTGCCAAGAGTTGCAGAAGATGATTCTGGATCACGTCCCTGGCCGCGCCGATACCGTCGTAGTAACCGGCACGCCCGCCCAAGCCGATGTCCTCGGCCATGGTGATCTGCACGCTGTCGACGTAGTGACTGTTCCAGATCGGCTCGTAAAGGGCGTTGGCGAAACGCAGCGCCAGGATGTTCTGCACCGTCTCCTTACCGAGGTAGTGGTCGATGCGGAACACCGACTCCTCGGGGAAGACGCTATTCACCACCTTGTTGAGCTCGATGGCGCTCTGCAGGTCGTGCCCGAACGGCTTCTCGATCACCACCCGGCACCACTGATCTTCTTCCGGGGTGGCCAGGCCCGATTTTTGTAGCTGTTCACACACCACCGGAAATGCCTTCGGCGGAATCGATAGATAGAAGGCGTGGTTGCCGCCTGTCCCGCGCTCGCTGTCGAGTTTCGCCAAAGTTTCGGCCAGAGTGGCGAAGGCACCATCGTCATCAAAGCTGCCCTGTACGAACCGGATTCCTTCCGACAACCGATCCCACACTTCTTGACGGAACGGTGTTCGGGCGTGCTGTTTGACGGCGTCGTAGACGATCTCGCCGAAGTCCTGGTCGGCCCACTCGCGGCGGGCGAAGCCCACTAACGAGAACGACGGCGGCAGCAGACCGCGGTTGGCCAGGTCGTAGATGGCGGGCATCAGCTTCTTGCGGGCCAGGTCTCCGGTGACGCCGAAGATGACCGCACTGCACGGGCCGGCGATGCGGGGCATCCGTTTGTCACGTTTGTCCCGTAATGGGTTGTGCCAGCCGCTCGACCCCGCGAGGCGGGATTTTGTGCCGGAACTCATTTCGCCGCGGCGTCCAATTGACCCTGGGTCGCGTCGAGTAATTCCTGCCAGGACTTCTCAAACTTCTCCACGCCGTCATCCTCAAGATGAGCGAACACATCGCCCAGATCGATGCCGACCGCGGTGAGCTTGTCGAAGATGGCCTGCGATTGGGCACCGGTTCCACTGAGGGTGTCGCCGGTGACGCGACCGTGGTCGGCAACGGCGTCGAGTGTTTTCTCCGGCATCGTGTTCACCGTGTTGGGCCCGACCAGTTCGGTGACGTACAGCGTGTCGGAGTAATCGGGGTTCTTCACACCGGTTGACGCCCACAGCGGACGCTGCACCCAGGCTCCAGCCTCGGCAAGCGGCATCCACCGTCCGCCCGAACAGAAAACCTCTTCGTAGGCCGCGTAAGCGAGCCGGGCGTTGGCCACCCCGGCCTTTCCGCGAAGTGCCAGGGCTTCCTTGGTTCCGATCGACTCCAGCCGTTTGTCGATTTCGGTGTCCACTCTGGAGACGAAAAACGATGCGACGGAATGGATCAGATTCAGGTCGTGGCCAGCCTGTTCCGCCGCTTCGAGGCCGGCGAGATAGGCCTGCATGACCGCACGGTGGCGCTCGACGGAGAAGATCAGCGTCACGTTCACCGAAATGCCCTCGGCCAGAACCGCAGTGATGGCAGGCAGACCGGCCAGGGTAGCCGGGATCTTGATCAGTAGATTTGGGCGATCGACGATCTTCCACAGTTCGATCGCCTGCAAGACCGTCTTGTCGGTGTCATGGGCCAGCCGCGGGTCGACCTCGATCGATACCCGACCGTCGACACCGTTGGAGGCTTTCCACTGGGGCCGCAGTACGTCGCAGGCCTCTCTGACGTCATCGGTGGTGGCGGTCCGGATGGTGGCATCGACGTCGGCCCCGCGTGCCGCCAGCTCAGCGACCTGGGCGGCATAGGCGGTGCCCGTCGACAACGCGGCTTGGAAGATCGAGGGGTTGGTGGTGACGCCCACGATGCTCTTGGTGTCAATGAGTTCCTGAAGGTTGCCCGACTTCAGCCGGTCACGGGACAGGTCGTCGAGCCAGACGGAAACGCCCGCCTCTGACAGTGCAGCTAGGTTGTGATTTTGAGCCATGATTGCCCTATCTCCTCAAGTTGTGGGGGTTAGTTGTTGATTGCGCGTTCTGCGGCGGCGACGATCGCCTCGGGGGTGAACCCGAACTCCCGGAACAAGGTTTTGTCGTCGGCGGAAGCGCCGTAGTGCTCAAGGGACACGATCTCGCCGCCGGGGACGAACTTGTACCAACTCTGCGCGATACCGGCTTCCACCGCGACGCGTGCCGACACCGTCGGGGGAAGCACGCTGTCGCGGTACTTCTGCGGTTGCGCCTCGAACCATTCGATGCAGGGCATCGACACCACCGCGGCCCGAATCTTTCTGTCGGCCAACAGCTTCTGAGCCTCGACGGCTAGTTGCAGTTCGGATCCGGTGGCGATGATGATCACGTCGGCATCCGCCGCCTTACCGCCGCCCAGCACATAGCCGCCGCGCGCGACGCCGTCGCTGCTGGTGCCCTCCAGTACCGGGATGCCCTGGCGGGTCAGGATGAACCCGACCGGGCCGCTGGCGGCGTCGGTGCCCCGTGCGACGATGGCGCGCCATGCGAAGGCGGTCTCGTTCGGATCGCCAGGACGCACCACCGATAGGTTTGGAATCGCCCGCAGCGCAGCCAGATGTTCGATGGGTTGGTGAGTCGGTCCGTCCTCACCCAGGCCGATCGAGTCGTGCGTCCAGATGTAGATGGGATCGATGTCCATCAACGCGGCCAGTCGTACGGCCGGCCGCATGTAATCGGAGAACTGCATGAAGGTGCCACCGAACGGGCGGGTCGGGCCGTGCAGCACGATGCCGGAAAGGATTGAGCCCATCGCGTGCTCGCGGATGCCGAAGTGCAGCACGCGGCCGTACCAGTCGGCGGTGTAATCCTCAGTCGAGATCGATGGCGGCCCGAACGACTTGAACCCGTTGATGGTGGTGTTGTTGCTGCCGGCCAGATCCGCCGAACCACCCCACAGTTCGGGCAGCTTGGGCGCGATGTCATTGAGGGCCTGTCCAAACGCGGCCCGCGTCGCGACCGGCTTGGAGCCTGGCTCCCAGTGCGTGAGGTCGGCGTCCCAGCCCTTCGGCAACTCTCGGGCCAGCAGCCGATCCAGCAGCTTCTTGCGTTCCGGTTCGCGCTTCGCCCAGGCGTCGAACCCGCCCTGCCAATCCTTACGTGCCGCTCGGCCTCGGTCGACGAGCTTTCGGGTGTGCCCGATTACCTCGTCGGTGACCTCGAATGTCTTGTCCGGGTCGAAGCCGAGCACCTTCTTGGTGGCCGCCACCTCGTCGGCGCCCAACGCCGAGCCGTGCACCCCACCGGTATTCATCTTGGTCGGCGCCGGGTAGCCGATGATGGTCCGCAGCGCGATGAACGATGGCTTGTCGGTGACCTTCTTCGCCGCCTCGATCGCTTTTTCGATACCGACGATGTTCTCGCCGCCCTCCACGACCTGGACGTGCCAGCCGTAGGCCTCGTAGCGGGCCGGGGTGTTCTCGGTGAACGCGATATTGGTGTCGTGCTCAATGGAGATCTCGTTGTCGTCCCAGAGCACGATCAGATTGCCCAGTTGCTGGGTGCCGGCAATCGAGGACGCCTCGCTGGTGACACCCTCCTCCATGTCGCCGTCGGAGGCGATGACATAGATGTAGTGGTCGAAGGGGCTGGTGCCGGCGGGCGCGTCGGGGTCGAACAGACCGCGTTCGTAGCGGGCGGCCATCGCCATGCCGACTGCCGAGGCCAGGCCCTGGCCCAGCGGACCGGTGGTGATTTCCACGCCCTTGGTGTGCCGGAACTCCGGATGGCCGGGTGTCTTGGAGCCCCAGGTGCGCAGCGCCTCGATATCGGAGAGTTCCAGTCCGAAGCCGCCCAGGTACAGCTGGATATACAGGGTGAGGCTGCTGTGCCCGCAGGACAGCACGAACCGGTCGCGGCCCAGCCATTCGGTATCACTGGGATCGTGGCGCATGGACCGTTGGAACAGCGTATATGCCAGCGGCGCGAGGCTCATGGCCGTACCCGGATGGCCGTTTCCGACCTTCTGCACCGCATCTGCAGCCAGGACCCGAGCCGTGTCGACGGCGCGCGAATCCAGTTCGCTCCAATCGGCGGGGTGATGTGGCTGGGTAAGCGCGGAAATCTCTTCGAGCGTCGTCACTAACTCACTCCTGGCTTTGTCGCGTAATTGTGGCAAGGCAATCCGATCACACCCTAATCGCGAATACTCGGCTCGTTCGTGCTTCAGCGCAGCGCATTGGTCTTGCCATCAGGTAACCGGAAGGTAAACCCCCGGGGGGTGAATCTTGGCCGACATCACCGCGGTCGGCAATCGTCAGTGCCAGGAAACGACCCGCAGGTACCGCTGGGCTCCCACCCGGTCTACCATCGCCTGTAGTAGACGCCGTGTGTGGACGCCGCATCCTCGCGGTCGTCCGCAAGCCGCTCGTGAGGAGGTATCGCGTGGACGTTCGCGAGACCAACCTCGTCGCCGGGGCTGAGCAGGGGCTTCGCCGCACCCTGCTGGGCTATCTGTCGTTGACCAAGCCCCGGGTCATTGAGCTGCTGTTGGTGACCACGATTCCGGCGATGCTGCTGGCCCACCGGGGGTCGGTCGATCCGCTGCTGATCCTCAACACGCTGTTCGGCGGGATGCTGGCCGCCGGCGGAGCCAACACCCTGAACTGCGTCGCGGATGCCGATATCGACAAGGTGATGAAGCGCACCGCGGGCAGGCCCCTGGCCCGGGCAACCGTGCCGCGCAGCCACGCCCTGGTCTTCGGTCTGGCGTTATCGGTGGGCTCGTTCTTTTGGCTGTGGTGGACCACCAACATGCTCTCGGCCCATCTGGCCGCCGCCACCATTGCGTTCTATGTGCTGGTGTACACGCTGCTGCTCAAGCGTCGAACATCCCAGAACGTGGTGTGGGGCGGGGCGGCCGGCTGCATGCCGGTAATGATCGGCTGGTCGGCGGTCACCGGGACCATCGGCTGGCAGGCGCTGGTCATGTTCGCCATCATCTTCTTCTGGACTCCGCCGCACACCTGGGCGCTGGCCATGCGCTACAAGGAGGACTACGCCGCCGCCGGGGTGCCGATGCTGCCCGTGGTCGCCACCGAACGTCAGGTCACCACCCAGATCGTCGTCTACACCTGGCTGACAGTGCTGGCCACACTGGCTCTGATCCCGGCCGCCGGTTGGTTTTACGCTTCGGTGGCCGTACTTGCCGGCGCCTGGTTCCTGGCATTGGCGCACCGACTGCACGCCGGGGTGCGCCGCGGTGAAGCGGTCAAACCTCTGAAGTTGTTCCTGCAGTCCAACAACTATCTGGCCGCGGTGTTCTGTGCGCTGGCCGTCGACTCCGCGATCGGACTGCAGACGCTCTTCGGCTAGCCGCCTCAGGGCAGCAGGACGATGGAACCCGTGGTCTTTCGGGCCGCGAGATCACGATGGGCACGGTCGGCCTCGGCCAACGGGTAGTGCTCGCCCACGGTGACGATGATCGAACCGTCGGCTATCGCGTCCAGCACCTCACCTGCCCGCCAGGCGAATTCGTCCGGTGTGCGGACGAAGTGCACCAGGCTTGGCCGGGTCAGCGAGACCGATCCGGCCGCACTGAGCCGCTGCGGATCGACCGGTGGCACCGGTCCGCTGGCCGCGCCGAACAATGCCAGGGTGCCGCGTACCGCGAGGCTCGCCAGGCTGGCATCGAAGGTCGAGGCGCCCACCCCGTCGTACGCGGCGGCCACGCCATGGCCGTTGGTCAGCGCGCGTATCCGGCTGGCGAACTCATTCGGGTCCTGCGGATAGTCGAGGACTTCGACAGCCCCCGCCCGCCGTGACAACTCGGCTTTCTCCGGTGTCGATGCCGTCGTGATGACCCGTGCGCCCAGGCTGGCGGCCCACTGGGTGAGGATCAGGCCAACCCCGCCCGCCCCGGCATGAACCAGGAGGAAATCCCGGGGCTGCACCTGGTAGACCGATTTGATGAGATAGTGCGCCGTCATACCCTTCAGAAGAGCCGACGCGATGGCGTCGGACGGCACGGCTTCGGGGACATAGGCAACGAAATCGGCGGGGGCGGTGCAGTATTCGGCGTAAGCACCGACGGCATTCGCGGTGACAACCCGATCTCCGACATTGATGACGGCCACGTCGT